>CAZDDB010000531.1:0-1504 GCA_964504105.1 uncultured Acidobacteriota bacterium | reverse complement strand
TTTTGGCCGGCGAGACGCCAGCGGTACAAACAGTTTTTGGACAGTCTCCGGCGTCCCGCCGGCCCTCAATCATGAATCCCTCTGTAATCATTACTCATCGCGCAAAGAAACGCATCAAAGGGAAACATCCCTGGATTTTTTCCAACGAGATTGAATCCAAACCGGATGTCCCGGCCGGCACACTTGTGGATATCAAAGATCCGTCCGGACATTTTCTTGGCATCGGATATTACAACCCGAATACCTTGATTGCGATTCGGATCCTATCTTCCAACTCCACCTTTGATCTGGAAGAGCGGATCCGGCTTTCGTGTGAGCGAAGACAGCATGATTCCACGCCGCTTCACCGGCTCGTGTACAGCGAATCGGACGCCCTCCCGGGTTTGATTGTAGACCGGTACTACGACACTCTCGTGGTCCAGATCCTTACTGCAGGGATGGAATCCTTCCGGAATCGGACCGTGGCTGCACTGATCGAAACGATTCATTCCCAACGGATCCTGCTTCGCAACGATTCATCGTACCGCCAACTCGAAGGGCTCCCGCTGCAGGTGGAGTGGGTGCACGGAGACCCGCTGGATCATCAAATTCTGGAAGTCGATGGGATGAAGTTTCTGGTGAATTACGAGAAGGGGCAGAAGACAGGCTTTTTCCTGGATCAACAACAGAACCGCCGCCGGCTTGCCGCCTATGCGCATGGAGATTCGATGCTCGACGCCTTTTGCTACACCGGTTCCTGGGCGTTGTACGCTGCAAAAGCGGGCATGAAACGGATTACTGCGGTGGACAGCTCTGTAGAGGCGCTGGCATCGGCAGGAAAAAACGCGGAATTGAATGGATATAGTATTACAACTATAGCAGATGATGTGTTCGAGTTCTTGCGAAAACAGTATTCCGTGCCGGAACGGTACGACGTGATCGTTCTGGACCCGCCGGCCTTCTGCAAATCCAGACGCCATCTGGATCAAGCCCTCCGCGGTTATCTGGATATCAATCTGCACGCCATGAAGCTGCTCAACAAGGATGGTGTACTTTTCACCTTCTCCTGCTCGCAGGCGGTTACATCGGAGATCTTCCTCGACATGCTCCGCAGCGCTGCAGCCAGCTCCGGGCGAGCATTCTTTCTGCACGAAATTCTCTCCCAGCCTCCCGACCACCCGATCCTGCTCAACTTCCCAGAATCTCACTACCTCAAAGGCGCTGTAATACAGGTTGTTTAGAGGAAGTCCTGGTAACTGGCTAACATACCATCCATATTTCTCCGAAAATGGATGGTGTGGAGTACTTGCTTTGCCATGGCAGGATCTTCCCGCTTTTCTATAATTGTAAGTAATTTAAACACAAATACTTACCTGCTATAGTTATGGGAGAAACATCAATATTACTTGACAACGTCACACTAAGATTTTATTATTTACGTTAGAAATTTTTTGAATCGGAGGCTAGTTTTAGCTATGAGCAAGATTATTGGAATTGATTTAGGCACGACGAACTCGGTTGTTGC
>CAZDDB010000530.1:0-1510 GCA_964504105.1 uncultured Acidobacteriota bacterium | reverse complement strand
TGCACGTCAAATTTGTTAGAAGAAGGCATGTTTGCGGTTTGTAACGCCAGCGTCCCGCTGGCAGACCTCGAGCTGGAATCTCTGTTTTGGCCGGCGAGACGCTGCGGTACAAACAGTTTTTCAGTCACTCCAACAAATTTGTTGTGCACCCTCACAGGCTATATATTAGAACCAAATGAGCAAAGAAACATATTTCGAAGCGCTGATGCGGAAAAGCGATGAAGAGATCAACCTTGCGGAAGCTGCTCTTCAAATCGCCGCGCTCGAGTATCCCGGACTGAACATCGGCTCCTACCTTGATTTGTTGAATCGCTGGCATGAAACAATCCGGAGTGAATTCGGGATGGCGCCGGCGCCGGAGCAGGTGAAAGGGATCAACGATGTTTTATTTGCCCGCATGCATTTCTCCGGCAACATCGAAAACTACTATGATCCCAGAAACAGTTTTCTGAACGAGGTGATCGACCGGAAGACCGGGATCCCAATTACTCTTTCAGTGCTGTATCTGGAGCTGGCCTGGCGGCTTGGGCTGAATGCCGCAGGCATTGGATTTCCGGGGCACTTTCTTGTTCGGATTCATGCGGACGGTCAGTCCCTGTTTGTAGATCCTTTTCACAGCGGGCGCGTCATGACTGTGGCAGGATGCCGCGAGTTTTGGGACGACCTTTCAGAAGGCGAAGTCGCTTTCCAGGAGAGTTTTTTGACTACGGTGACGAAACATCAAATTCTATTGCGGATGTTGCGGAATCTGAAGGGAATTTACCTGGAGACCAAGAACTATCGCAAGCTGATTCCCGTGATGGATCAACTCGTGATTCTTTGTCCGGATGTCCCCGAAGAAGTCCGGGATCGTGGGATCATTCACTATCAGAGGAAGGCTTTCAAATTGGCACGGCAGGATTTCGAATCGTTTCTTTCCGTTTCTTCCGATGCCGAAGATGCGGACGTGATCCGGCAACATCTCGAAGTTCTGCGAGAGTACGCCGCAAAGCTGAACTGATACTATGCCCGCCCGAGCATTCTTTGATATATAATTTTGCTCGCCCATGGATTTCAAAGTACCCTTGAAGCAAAACTTTAAGATCGGTGAAGTCTGCGAAATGATGTCGGTTGCCTCGCACACGCTTCGCTACTGGGAGATGGAGTTTGAGGAGCTCCGCCCCGAAAAGAACCCGATGGGGCAACGGGTTTACACTCCCAGAGATATCGAGATGATTCATCTCATCAAGAAACTCTTGTATGAGGAAGGCTATACCATTGAAGGCGCGCGGAAGCAATTGAAAAGGGAGATTGCAAAATTGGACAGCGGCGCCTCGATTGATGCAGTGGAAATCCGAGAACAACTCGAGAAAGTACGCGCGGAACTGAAGCAAATCTTGACTTTACTGAGTCGGAATGTTAAATAACTATGTAACCTCAAATTTCCTTCCCGGAGGCGAATCGGAAGCATTGTAAGTCGGGACGTAGCGCAGCCTGGTAGCGCACATGCTTGGGGTGCATGTGGTCGGAG
>CAZDDB010000529.1:0-1525 GCA_964504105.1 uncultured Acidobacteriota bacterium | reverse complement strand
GTCGGTTCAATGATTTGTCCCGCGCCTCCAACATTGGCAATCTGTTTTCCGTCGCGATCCATCCACACAAGCTGTGTATTGATCAAATCCACATTGGAGTAACAAAGCACACCGTTTTTGGAAACGGAAAAGGAATGATACGCTCCGTCAAAGCTGACATTTTCGACAATCGGAAACGCCTCGCCGGTAACTTCCAGTTTCTTGAGATCAAATTTGCTGACGGTTAGATTCCTTTCCCTGACAAACAGGATCCATCCGGGATCAACGATCTCGGCATGAACTGCATCCTTCAGGATTTTTTTGATGTTTGTCGAATCCAGACTCCCGACATAGAGCCCCCGATCTTCAATCTCGCCGCCGGATTGAAAGACAAAATGATTGTCATCAGGGAAAAACTTCGGATGGGTCGCCGGGCGGCTGCTGATCTCCGGAAACACAGGAGCTGGTGTGCCGCCGGCCGCGGAAACCCTGTAAATGCTGCCCGCTGTAAAATTCGGAGAAAAGATGATGATGCCATCCTTGTTCCAACTGCCGCCCCTTCCGACAGGCGCATCACAAAGCGTTTGCGGCGGACCTTCCTGCATATCGATTTTCTTCAGCTTGCCATCTGCAAAAAAGCCGAGATACCGGCTGTCGGGGGCCCAGAACGGATAGATGGCGTTGCTTGTCCCCGGAAGCCTCTTCGCATTCACCCAATCGGTGGATCGGACCCAGAGCGAAGTTTCTCCGTTGATTGTCTTTGCAACAAACGCGACGCTTTTTCCATTGGGAGAAATTGCGAGCTGCCCTGTGATGCGCGTATCGCCTTCCGGTACCAGCGAAAGCCGCAACAACGACGTGTCTTTCGGAACACGCGTGGTGTAAAACAGAACCGCAGCAGCAAGCAAGATCAAGGTTGTCGCAATCCACGTGATCCGCTCCCAGTTTTTGGGGTGGACAATTTTGCCGGTACTTGCAGTGGGTGTGCTTTGCGATGTTTCTGAAATCCATTTCAGCTCGCTTGCCACATCGTGAGCATTTTGCCATCGCTCATCCGGATCTTTCGCCAGGCATTTTTTGACGACATGGTCCAAAGCCGGGGGAGTCAACGGCTGAACGCTAGACATCGGTGGCGGTTCGGTAGAAAGAATGGACGAGATGAGCGCCGCTTTGCTTGTGCCCTTGAACGCGTGTTGTCCGGTGGCCATCTCATAGATCAATTCGCCCAGCGCAAAGATGTCGGTACGCGGATCCGCTTCTTTGCCTTCCAGTTGTTCAGGCGCCATATACTGGACGGTGCCAATTATGGTGCCTTCTTCCGTCAGTGGTCTTTCGCGCGTTTCCATGTGCGAACCGGATGGTACCGCTTCTTGTAATTGATATTTGGCCAGCCCGAAATCGAGCAATTTGGCTCCTGACTTTGTCAGCATGATGTTGCCCGGCTTTAAGTCGCGATGAACGATTCCTTGCCGGTGAGCTTTATCCAACGCCTCTGCGATCTGGATTCCATGTTTCAGCACCTGTTCGACAGCAAGCGGTCCTTTGT
>CAZDDB010000528.1:972-1550 GCA_964504105.1 uncultured Acidobacteriota bacterium | reverse complement strand
TCAAGAACCCTCCCAGAACTCCTCTTCTTCCGAGTAGTTTTAATAACAACAATCCCGTGGCAACCGGAGGCATCACCAGCGGAAGCGACACGATCGTCTCAACGATGGATTTACCGCGCCACCTCCTTCGCGCCAGAAGCCAGGCAAGTGCGATCCCAAACGGCAGAATCAGCGCCGTGCTGAATGTCGAAACGCCGAGTGTAAGCGAGAGGATTTGCAGTTCTTCCGCGCTCATTTCTGTATCAGGAACCCATATTTCCGAAAAACCGCAATCGATTCGGGCGAGGAGAGGTAATCGACAAGTTTTCGTGCAGCATCGCTCTGCCTGGACTCCGAAACCACGGCAAGGGGATAGCCGATCTTCGGTCCATCTTGAGCCGGAATTTCATAAGCGATTTTCACCCGCTTCGAGATGTTCGCATCGGTCTTGTACACAATTCCGACATCGATATTACCGGATTCGACGGCTGCAAGGGCTGCCCGGACATTTTCAGTTGGGATTACGCGGTCGATCACCTGATTCCAGATTCCGATTTTTTTCAGATACTCTTTTGCATAGATGCCCGCAGGTACAGTCT
>CAZDDB010000528.1:0-922 GCA_964504105.1 uncultured Acidobacteriota bacterium | reverse complement strand
ATCGTAGGGAACAACAATAACGAGTGTGTTCGATAGTAGCGATTTTCGAGTTTCTTTGAGAATCAGCCCCTTCTCTTGAAGGGAATTCATTTTCTCTTCATCGGCGGAAAAGAAGAGATCGGCCGGCGCTCCTTCTTCGATCTGTCGTGCCAGAATACTTGACGCAGCAAAGTTGAAAATCAGTTTGTTGCCTGTCGCCTTTTCATAAGCGGCACCGATTTCCTTGAGCGCATCGGTCAGACTGGCAGCTGCGAACACTTGCAGTTCGCTTGCGTGAACGGCGCATACAGAAATTGCAAAGATCAGCGGCCCAAACAGCATGAGAAACCGAAAGATAGAGACGGCTCGATCAGACTTCATCGCAGGTTCCATATAAAGAAGCCCGCATCATAATTCGTTAAATATATTTTGTCAAATATATCGGTGATGTGTCAGCGTAACTGTTGCAGCAGCTGTTTCCATATCTTTTTTGTGGCCTGGATGCTTTCGGTTTCGAGACGTTGATAGAGCTCGAGGATTCTTGTGCCGGAGGGCGTAAGTTGTGCGCCGCCTTTTTTCTTTCCCCCACGTGAAGCGACAATTACCGGATGACGGAAACACGCATTCATGGTGCGGATCAGCTTCCAGGCCCTCATATAGGACATATTCAGCTTTCGCGCTGCCTGATTGATCGATCCGGTTTCCGATATCGCCTTGAGGAGATCCGCCTTGCCGGGGCCAATTGCGATTTCCCTTCCGCGGAAAACACGAAAACGCGGGCGTAATGTCTTTCTTATCATTGTGCAAATTATGGATCATCCTTCTTAATGTACGCAACTGCGACTGCGGAAGCGCTGTTTGTTGTTTGTATCCTGCCCCATCATTTACGCGGATCCGCTTTTGTGGCGTCGATAATAGGCCGCCACCTTCATACGATTGCCAC
>CAZDDB010000527.1:0-1559 GCA_964504105.1 uncultured Acidobacteriota bacterium | reverse complement strand
GATCATCTCGAAGCGTTTATGGAGATGCGCAGGATTGCGGAACTAACAGAGAATCCGGAGGCCAACAGTCAATACACGGGCGCATTTCTAGAGGTCCTCGTTCGGAAAAATGACAAGGACCTCGTCCATCGCATTTACACAGATTACATGCATATCCCGAGATCCGAAAGAAAGCCGCTTCCCCTCAAGGCCCTCTTTTCCGTCTGCTCCTTCATGGAAATGGTTCCCGATTATCGTAGCGCGGCTGTGGAAGTGTACAACCAGTTGATCGAGTGGTACCCGGAAGACTTGCTGTCGCTGAAAGCAGTGACAAGGATTGCACACCTTCATATCGAGAAATTTGACAACCGCAAGAAGGGAGTGGAGGTTCTTTCAAAAGCTTATCAGGACAATAAGAACCCTGAATGGGCAAGATCCTGGAAGCGGAGTTCAAAAGGTATAGGATCCCGTCTCCAGTAGAAATGACTTCCCCATCCTCATCACATCTGCAGACCTTCTCGCCACCGGATTCTTCTATGTTGGAACCGAACCTTCTAGAAGGCGAGCCCGCCGGAGAACTATTTCTTCCTGATGAAGTATTTGATGGGAAAAGGAGTCAATGGAACCAGGTACCGTGCTGGATCGAACGGATTGAAGCGTCAGGAGTGATGTTGAGAAATGATCATCACTTGATGGGGTTACTCCCCTGGGACAAGGTCAAATTTGTTTCTGTGGGTAGAGTAAAGATCGTGGCCCCCGGCGCAACAAAACCGGAGAAAGATTATCTGATTGTTGATCTGGTTTCACAGCCCCAATTAAACTGCCTCATCCTGTACCGCACCTCCAGCCAGCGCTTTTATTTTAAGAAAATCTTTCCCGGCCTGGAAATCAATTCTTCCGATGGATACCAAAAGATGATGACTTCGATCTTGAACTCCAGCAATCCTGTCTGCATTCCGGACCGGGAAAAATGTCTGGGACCTGCTTTTGCGGTGTTCTCATCCATGAATCAGTATGAAACACAATTGAAAGCAATGATGATTTCACAAGGATAAAATCATGAAACACAGGCACTTCAGACCGCTTATTTTTACTCTGGCATTCCTGTTGTTTGCTTCTCTTTGTCATGCGAAATTTACCGTCTATTTCAAAGATGGAACATCGCGGGACGTTGTCAAAATCGAATTCAAAGGAAAAAATGTAGATCTCTTTTTAACAACAGGAAATGTATTGACGCTGCCGGCAGATTCCATCGATTATGAAGCTACCGGGATTCAGAAGCCGAAAGCCGAATTCGGAGTTTCGGTGTTTAGCGGTGAGAAGCCCAAACCGAAAGAACCACAATTCAAACCACCCCCTCAGGAAGAACTCCAGAGGCAATGGGAAGACTCAACCGAGACCGTGGTTGCAGTGCAAGACTTTGGATCCATTCGGAAGGGCGAAGAAGCGCGAGTCGTATCATCGTCTGGTGTTTCTTACACAGTGGTTGCCCGCGGATCTGGTGGTGCATATGAACGCGCTGTGGTACAGGCAGATATCTTTTCTGAATATTTTGAGACCAAAGTAGAGAAGAAGGCCTC
>CAZDDB010000526.1:0-1561 GCA_964504105.1 uncultured Acidobacteriota bacterium | reverse complement strand
CAATTCCCTGTTTTATTTTATTTACTTCGCGGCTTTCGGAATTTTTATACCCTACTGGACTCTCTATCTGCATCGTCTTGATCTGACTTCCATGCAGATCGCAACTATCTCTTCTATCCGGGCGCTCGGACTGACAGTGTTTCCGATCTTGTATGGATATCTGGCGGACCGCCTGCAGATGCGAAAAAGCTTCCTTGTGATCGCCACCATCGGACAGGTCTTCCCCAACCTGCTAATGCTCTATTTTCATTCTTATGAATGGCTCCTCTTTCTCACCTGCGTGTTCAGTATCTTCAATGCGCCGGTGCTGGCTCTGGCGGAAGCGTCCACGCAAGAAGAACATGAGGGAGGAAGCCTGGATTACGGCCGCACACGTTTATGGGGCACACTTGGGTTTGTTCTGCTCGCGACCGGTTTTGGAAAGTTGCTGGACCGCGCAGGAAACGAGTGGATCCTGTATGGATTCTTGATCTTTCTCGCCCTTCTCGCATTCCTCTCTTTTGCCATGCCGGCGGGAAAACGGAATGTTGAGTTTTCTCATGATTCTGTTCGGCGAACACTGTTCAGCGGGAACACTTTGATTCTCTTTTTGTGCGTGATGTTGATGCAGGCCAGTCATGGAACTTTTTACGGATTCTATTCCATCTATCTTTCTGAGCTGGGGTACTCGGATTCCAATATTGGACTGCAATGGGGAATTGCTGCGGGGAGCGAGTTGATTGTGTTCTTCTTTGCTTCCAGGATTCTAAAATCGTTTCCCAATTATCTTTTGTTCTCTTTATGTCTGTTTGTGGCAGCAATTCGCTGGATGCTGATGTTCTCTACCGATTCCTATTTCTGGCTTTCCGTTTATCAATGTTTCCACGCGTTTACGTTCGGAATATTCCATGTCACCACTTTGCGGCTGATTTACAAATTCTTTCCGGAAGGATCGCGGTCACTTGGTCAATCGCTGTACACAGCCAGCAGTGGCGGGATCGGATCTGCCGTGGGACTGCTGCTCAATGGATATCTATGGGACAAACAGGGTCATTTTGCGTTTCTGACAAGCAGTGCAATCGCGCTTGCCGCCTTTGTCCTTTCCCTTTTCCTGAAGAGGAGAGACTGAACCGCAAAGACCGCAAAGAGAAAGAAAAGCACGTAGCACTTTGCGCCTTTGCGGTGAAATCTTTGAAGAACTTCGTGGTTAGAGCGGTGACCTAGGGTTGGGGGGGAAGAGGATCGGCGACACGCTTTTCCGGTTCTTGTAGAAACACAGAACTTGTTGTCAGCTCGGATGCCTTCTGGTACGCCACATCATGTTCGAACATATAGATTGTTTCCCAGGGGCAATACTGCGCGCATAAAGTGCAACCGATGCAACGATCGAGATCTACTTCAACAAGACGGCGAAGATCAAAATGTTCCGGTCCGGGGACGAGCTCGATACAATCGACCGGACACACAACGATGCAAGCTTCGCAGCCGGTACAACCATTCTGATCGATTACTGCAAGTTGTTTCGGCTGTTTCTTGCGCGCCGGTTTGTATGGATTCATAAACATCAGGTACTAGTATAGAG
>CAZDDB010000525.1:0-1569 GCA_964504105.1 uncultured Acidobacteriota bacterium | reverse complement strand
TGTGCGATGGGCTGTGGAAGCCGGCATGGACGTGGATGAGTTTGCTCCGAGGCTATCGTTCTTTTTCAATGCCCACAACGATCTGTTTGAGGAAGTAGCGAAGTACCGTGCCGCGCGGAAGATGTGGGCGCGTGTCATGAAGGAACGGTTCCATGCGAAGAATCCGCGCTCGTGGCTTTGCCGCTTTCATACACAGACTGCCGGATGCAGCCTGACGGCCCAGCAGCCGTACAACAATGTCGTGCGTGTCGCGATTCAGGCGCTGGCGGCGGTGCTGGGAGGCACCCAGTCGCTACATACCAATTCGCTCGATGAGACGCTTGCGTTGCCCACGGAAGAGTCGGTCACCATCGCCCTGCGCACCCAGCAAATTATCGCGTACGAAAGCGGTGTTACGAATACTGTAGATCCTCTGGCCGGATCTTACTTTGTGGAACGGCTGACAAAGGACATGGAAGAAGCCGCCTGTACGTACTTTGATAAGCTGGATGCGATGGGTGGAATGGTGAATGCGATCGAGCGCGGCTATCCGCAGAAGGAAATCGCAGATGCCTCCTATGAATACGCGCGCTCCTGCGAGACCGGAGACAAGACGATTGTGGGTGTGAACGAGTTCTGGATGGAAGAACCGAAAGCTCCCCAGACGCTCTACATCGATGAGAATATCGAACGCGAGCAGATCGAGCGCGTCCAGATGCTTCGCCGCTCCCGCAATCATGACGCTGTACAGCGCGCCCTGGACGCCGTGCGCGAAACCGCCCGCGAAACCGGCAACCTGGTAATTCCGATTTTGGATGCGGTCAAGACCTACGCAACGCTTGGCGAGATCAGCGACGCCATGCGGGATGTGTTCGGAGAGTACCGCGAACCGGAAATTGTTTAGAACAGATCACGGTCGTGAACAAGGAATGAACCACGAAGAACACGAAGAGCACGAAGGAAGCTTACTAATTTCTTCGTGTTCTTCGTGCCCTTCGTGGTTAGGAGCTGTTCCCACAAAGCGGCGAATTGAACTATGGATCAGAAATGAGTGAAAAGAAGATACGGGTGCTGGTTGCAAAACCGGGATTGGACGGCCATGATCGCGGCGCTAAGGTGATCGTGCGCGCTTTGCGGGACGCTGGAATGGAAGCGATTTACACGGGTTTGCGTCAAACCCCGGAACAGATTGTCCAGGCAGCGTTGCAGGAAGACGTGGATGCGATCGGTGTCAGCATCCTGTCGGGCGCGCATAATTATGTGATGCCCCGTATTATGGAACTAATTCGCGAAAACAAGATGGAGGATGTGCTTGTCTTTATGGGAGGAATTGTTCCGGATCAGGACCTGCAGGCACTGAAACAAATCGGGGTCAAAGGGATCTTCTTACCCGGAAGCTCTCTGGGAGAAATCGTCCGGTTCGTCAAAGACAACGTCCGCTAAACACCAAGGATTGAACTGCAAAAATCGCCAAGGTGGTAGCGCGGGCTTCCTGCCCGCTGGAGAAACTTGGTGCACTATCGACGCTGGGCGGGCTGGAAGCCCGCGCTACAGGTCTGCCTTCATCCTTTAGTTGCGGCCGGAGGCCGC
>CAZDDB010000524.1:0-1600 GCA_964504105.1 uncultured Acidobacteriota bacterium | reverse complement strand
GGCAACAAGCAAGATCTGATTCAGGCTGTCCATGATGCTTTGTACGCAAGCAAGATCTGTTCGTACGCGCAGGGAATGGCGTTGATTCGCGCCGGTTCCGATGAATACAAATGGAACATCGATCTGGGTGAGCTGAGCCGCATCTGGAAAGGCGGCTGCATCATCCGCGCACAATTCCTGGATAAGATCCGGCAGGCATACAAGCGGAAACCCGATCTTCCGAATCTGTTGATGGATCCCGACTTCAAAGCATGGGTGGCAGAAGCGCAACCGCGTTGGCGCCAGGCAGTATCCATCGCGCAAACCACGGGAATTCCATTGCTGGCAATGTCTGCAAGTCTCAATTACTTCGATATGTATCGCACTGCCGATCTGCCGCAAAATCTCACACAGGCGCAGCGCGACTTCTTCGGCTCCCATCTGTACGAACGCGTCGATCATCCGGAACGAAAACCGATGCACACCGATTGGGTCGAAATCACCGGAACGGATGTCAAACGGTAGGAGTTAGTTTATGGAAGGATACAAAAATCCGCTCAGCGAAGGTCTGCGGCTTCAGAAAAGCGCCGCACCCTGCACTGTGATCATCTTCGGCGCTTCGGGCGATCTCACAAAGCGCAAACTCGTCCCGGCTCTCTACAGTCTGGCGCAGCAAAACCTGGTTGCCTCAGGATTCTCTGTCGTGGGAACCGCGCGCACACCTCTGTCCCACGAAGCATTTCGCACGGCGATGAGCGATGCTCTCAAGGAGTTTGCCGATACGGGTATCGATTCTACCGTATTAGAGAACTTCATTGCCGGGCTGTATTACTGCCCTACCGACCCGGGAGATCCAAAAAGCTATGAGAATCTCGCTGCTCTTCTCGATCAGATCGACCGCGATCGCGGCACATCGGGCAACAGGTTGTTCTATCTATCTACTCCGCCATCGCTGTACGGTCCCATTGTTGCCCAGTTGGGGGCGCACGGACAGCAGAGGGACGAGAATGGCGGGTGGAGACGGATCATCATTGAAAAGCCGTTTGGCCGGGATCTGGAAACAGCAAAAAAACTGAACCATGACTGCCTGAAAGTCTTTCAAGAAGACCAGGTATACCGTATCGATCACTACCTCGGAAAGGAGACGGTACAGAACGTCATGGTATTGCGTTTCGCAAACGGCATCTTTGAACCGCTCTGGAATCGCCAGTTCATCCAACACATTCAAATCACAGCCGCAGAAAGCATCGGTGTGGAAAACCGTGGAGGGTATTACGAGACATCAGGCGCCTTTCGCGACATGATCCAGAACCACTTGATGCAGGTGATGACCCTGGTGGCGATGGAGCAGCCTGTAGCTATGGACGCAAATTCGATTCGTGATGAAAAAACAAAAGTCACTCGCGCGATCCGCGAGTTCACCATCGATGAGGTGGATCAATTCGCAGTGCGCGGTCAATATGGAGAAGGAGCCATTGGCGGGAAGAAAGTGATCGGATACCGCCAGGAGCATGGTGTGAATCCCAACTCCAACACCGAAACGTACGCCGCGCTAAAGGTGGTGATCGACAATTCGAGATGGGCCGATGTTCCGTTCTACCTGCGTTCCGGAAAGCATCTT
>CAZDDB010000523.1:0-1600 GCA_964504105.1 uncultured Acidobacteriota bacterium | reverse complement strand
AATCAAGCGGTCTTCCAGAAAAATCTACCGGTCAAGATCGATAAAATCTCGACGCGGGTTTCTCTCGAAGTCATTCCCATCACGAATCGCTTCGATCAGGAACAATTTTTTCTTGTGCTTCTTGAAGAGGAATATTCTCGTGCGGAGAGAAGACAGACTGCCCCCCGGAAAGGAGACGCAAAATCCGCAGCCGGCAGCCGGGAGAATCGCATCAAAGAACTGCAGCAGGAGCTGGGGGAATCCAGAGAATACATGCAGTTGATGACCGAGCAGCAGGAAATCAGCAACCAAAAGCTGGACGCTGCCAACGAGGAGTTACAGTCCGCAAACGAAGAGATGCAAAGTGCAAACGAAGAACTGGAAACCGCGAAAGAAGAACTTGAGTCCAGCAACGAAGAACTCAACACGCTCAATGAAGAGTTGCAAAATCGTAATTCCGATCTGGAGCAGTTAAACAACCGACTGGCGGTTACCCGTGATTACGCAGAAGCCATTATAAAGACTATGCGGGAGCCCTTCCTGGTGCTCGATTCCACCCTTAAGGTGCAGTCGGGGAACGCTGCGTTCTATCGCGCGTTTCACGTAGACCAGAGTGAAACAGTCAACCGCTATCTGTTTGATCTTGGGAATGGAGAGTGGAATATTCCCGAGTTGCGCCGGATGTTGGAGGACGTGCTGTTCAAGGGAGCGGAATTCCAGGATTATGAAATAGAGCGTGACTTTCCCGGCATGGGAACCAGAACGCTGTCTCTGAATGCGCTTCGTATCTCAAAGGAAGGCGGCCGGGCGGACTTGATTCTCCTCGCCATCGGGGATATCACGCACCTGAAGCAGTTGGAGGTGGCTCACGATGTAATGGTTCGGGAAGTTCATCACAGGGTCAAAAATAATTTGCAGGTCATTTCCAGTCTGCTGAGTCTTCAAGCCGAATTTGTCCACGATAAGGACGCGTTGGAGATGTTTAAGGCAAGCGCGAACCGGATCAGATCGATCGCGTTCATTCATGAGAAGCTGCATCAAACAGATCAACCGGCGACGGTGGACTTCAAAGCTTATGCATCCGATCTGGCGAACAGTTTATTCGAATTTTACGGGCTGGACGCAAAAAGGATCGCACTAACGATGGATATAGACGATGTCTCTTTTCATATGGACAGGGCTGTTCCGTGCGGACTCATCTTCAACGAACTGCTTACGAATGCTGTGAAACATGCCTTTCCGACAGGGAAGAAGGGGAATATTCGCATAGAACTGAAAGAGCACAGAGATGGCCCCGGCAATAAAAAACGCAATTACAGGCTCAAGGTTCGCGATAACGGCGTAGGAATGCCCAAAGCTTTTCATCTGGGAAAAACAACCTCGCTTGGCATGAAAATCATTCGGCTTTTGACGAAGCAGATCGGCGGTACCGTTGAGATGGATCGCAGTCACGGCACCACCTTTCAGATCACCTTTCCCAAGTAGCGCAAAGCCAAATTGCAACGGTGGGAAGCATACCCACCGGACCGCCTCGCCGGAATCAGGAATCACTGTCACTGAAACAGCCACAAGCCTGAGGTGTTTTTTGCCACAGCGAAATCCAAGCCCATTCGACACCAGA
>CAZDDB010000522.1:0-1653 GCA_964504105.1 uncultured Acidobacteriota bacterium | reverse complement strand
GCAGCATTCGCTCGGACATTTAAGTCTGTTTCCGGTGCATTGAGTGAGGCTGTAGAATAGCAGGATGTCACTTGCTCCTGGAAAGCGGCTGGGGTCCTATACCATAATCGCCCCCATTGGAGCGCGTCTTCGCACATTTGCGCCTTCGCGTTAAAATCGAAACACCAGATACCACGGAACCACTGTTTGGTTTCCGGCTATGCCGGGTTAGGTTATATATAATTTAGGGATAAACAGGAGGGTTCAAACATGAGATGGCAAATGGGACGCCGCAGTGAAAATGTGGAAGACCGCCGGAGAGGCAGATTGCCGGGTGGCGGTTTCAAGATCGGCGGCCTGGGTTTGGTCATCGTTGTCGTATTTTCACTGTTGACCGGACAGAATCCGCTCAAGCTGCTCGGGCTGCTGATGGAACAGCAGCAAACCAGTCAGGTGAATGTGCCACCTCCAGTCCGGGAGGGACCACAACCATACGATGAACAAAAGGAATTCATGTCCACTGTACTTGCGGATACCGAAGACACCTGGGGACAGATCTTCCAGCAAATGGGACGGGCTTACGAGCGTCCAAAACTTGTCTTGTTTTCCACCGCCGTTCAGTCCGCATGCGGAACAAGCGCTTCTGCAGTGGGTCCCTTCTACTGTCCATTGGACAGTCAGGTGTATCTTGATCTAACCTTCTTTCAGGAACTGGATCAGCGCTTCGGCGCGCCCGGTGATTTTGCCCAGGCGTATGTGGTGGCTCATGAAGTCGGACATCATGTGCAAAACCTGTTAGGAATCTCGGACGAAGTGCGCAACCGCCAGCAGCGCAGCAGCAGCGAGGAAGAAGCAAATGGTCTTTCGGTGAAATTGGAATTGCAAGCAGATTGTCTGGCGGGAGTGTGGGGCTACTATGCAAAGCAGCGCCAGATGCTGGAATCAGGCGACGTAGAAGAAGGACTCGGTGCGGCAGCGGCAGTCGGGGACGATCAGCTTCAGAAACAGGCAGGCCGCTCGGTGAGCCCCGAATCCTGGACCCATGGCTCATCTCAAATGCGTGTTTCCTGGTTTAACCGGGGATTCGGATCCGGACAGATCAATTCATGCGATACCTTCAAGACGCGCAATCTTTGAACCAGTGAGCGTTTCCCGTAAGGATCTCAGGGAGACAGTCAGCGAAGTCGCGCTCCATCTGCGCACATTACATCGCACTCTGATCGATGTGACACGCACAGAACACGAACGCGCAAACGGCCCGGTTCGCAATTCTTCCGAACTACTCGGACTGCTCATGAACAATCCTTCCTTTGCCTGGCTGCACGCATTGAGCCGGTTGATGGCCGACGTTGACGAATTGCTCGAATGCGATGTATTTCACGGTTCGGATGCGGCCGCAGTCCGGATCGAAGTGGAAAAATTGATTGCGCCCGCTGACCGCATGGATTCAGAATTCTTTGATCGCTACAGAAATGCTCTTCAAAACGATCCTGATGTGATTCTCGCTCACGCCGATGTCCGCAACACAATCAGCCGGCTTCCATCCTCTACCGGGGAATCAGATTCCATCCGCGGTCAGTGGCCCATCCGCAACCGGAAACAACGGAGTAACTGAGACCGGCGCGTCCCTATCAGTCCCCTTCCAGTAATTGAAGAAATTTCGCGGTGTTGATG
>CAZDDB010000521.1:0-1654 GCA_964504105.1 uncultured Acidobacteriota bacterium | reverse complement strand
TAGAGGTCCGAACGATGATCGATGTTCTTCCCTTTGAATTGTTCCGGCGCCATGTAATGCGGCGTACCAACCAGCAAGCCTGTGTTTGTTACGCGGCGGACATCCTGAGAGATGGACATTCCAAAATCGCGAATGAACGCCTTTTGATGCCGGTCGATAAGGATGTTTCTCGGGCTCAGATCTCGATGGGTCACTCCCGCTTTGTGTGCGTGGTGCAGTGCAGTCAACACCTGCACGAGCAACGGCAATCCCGCCTCCGGATTCAGGCTACCTCGCGTTTTCAGGATTTCCGCCAGCGAATCCCCTTCAATGTATTCCATCGAAACATAATGAAATCCGTGAAATTCCCCGACATCAAAGATGCGGCACACATTCGGATGCGTTACCCTTCTTGCGAGAATCGCCTCTCTCCGGAATCTTTCCATCGCGCCTTCGTCCCGTGCGATATTGTCACTGATGATCTTTAGTGCGATAGGGATCTTCAGTAGTTCGTCCTTTGCTCTGTAGACTTTTCCTGTACTACCTGCACCCAGGACTGTCTCAATCAAATATCTCCGGGCAAACACCTCCCCAGGCTGAGGCTCCGTTAGAGACACCGGCCCGGTATCCGGACTCGTTGATCGTTTGCGGCTTTCCGGCGCACCACACTTGTGCAGATCTCGAATCAACTCTTCCATAGACGCCTGACGATGCTCTCTGTTCTTGGCCAGAGCCTTGAGAATGAGTTCGTCAAGTGATTCAGGGATCGGAAATGACACCACCTGTGAAAGCGGCCTTGGAGGTTCGTTGATATGTTTCTGAATATAACCGTATGGAGTGCGGGAATGGAATGGCAGCCGTCCCGCTATCATATAATAAAGTGTCACCGCGAGTGAGTAGATGTCGGATCGGGCATCGATCGCTTCTCCATCTTTGAGAGTGCCGCACTGCTCCGGGCTACAGTACTCAGGCTTTCCAATAAAGTGATTGGTAAGAGTAAAATGCCGCGTTACCGCATCGGCATTCGGTTTCGCTATGCCGAAATCAATGACTTTGGTGAAATCCGATCCATCCACGTCCTTGCATAGGATGATGTTACCAGGCGAGATGTCGCGGTGTACGACTCCTCTCTGATGGGCACTACTCAGCCCCCTGGCGACGTCGAGGGCGATCCGGACAGCATCCGGAACCGGAATATGCTGGAGACGATCCATTCGCTGAGCAACACTTTCCCCAACAATCAGTTCCATCACCATGAAAAAAGTGTCTTCGCGCAGCGTGCCGAATTCGTGAAGCTGCACCAGGTTTGGATGCCGCAAGCGGGTCAGGATTTTTGCTTCGCGGATGAAGCGGTCGACAAAGTCTGAATCTCCGGCAAGGCGCCCATGGATCATTTTGAGCGCACGATCTTCTTCGAGATAAACGTGACGCGCGCGATAGACCGCGCCCATCCCCCCCTTCCCAATGATTTCCAGGATCTGATATTCCCGGATGCGCGTACCTATCAGGGGGTCTTCCGCGGGTTTCACGACGTGGTCTCCTCAGGGAATTATACGCCTTGTGTTCAGGTATGCCTACTCATTCAGCGTCACGGCAACACCGTCACGAACAGGAAGGATGACTGTGAACGCTCCGGGCGTGTTATAGACAAGCTGGTTGTATTCGAGAATGGCGC
>CAZDDB010000520.1:0-1656 GCA_964504105.1 uncultured Acidobacteriota bacterium | reverse complement strand
CTATGAAGGCAATCCCGGCCATCAGGTGTGCATCCACCATGTTCGGGTCTTCAGAAAGAGCCAGCTTGATCAATTCAATCGCTTCCGGATAATCCCTCTCTTTGATCGCCCCGAAAGTCTCACTGATAGCTCGCGCCAGATGCACCTTGTCCTTCGGATCGCTTTTCCTGCTTTCCTCCGTGCTTTGAACCGTGGAGCCAAGGTAGCCCAATGCCCGCAGCTTCTCTTCCGTTTCGGCATCCATCTTTTGGGGTTCGCTTTGTTTGTGTGAGTAAGGGAAGACGATTGCTTCCAATTGTTTCTTCAAACGGCTTGCCACAACCGCGTTCTCGCCGATTAAGTTTCGACTCTCCTGCGGATCGTGGATCCGATCATACAGCTCGGGCTTAGGAGCATCTATATATAGATACTCCGAAGTCCGAAGGCTCTTCAAAGGACTCCATCCGTAATGCAATTCGCAGTAAATGCTTTCACTATAGGCAGTCCGGTTTGCCTTGTCTGTTCCATTCATTGCCGGGATGAGGCTTGTGCCGTGCATCTGTTTGAGAGCATGAACTCCTAACAGCTCCAGAATGGTAGGAGCAAGATCGATATGCGTCACAATTCCCGGGACGCGTTTCGCTGCGGCTCCCGGCAGATGAATCATCAGCGGGATGTGTTGTGTGGCATCGTAGAGGAACATGGCATGAGTCCTTTCGTTATGCTCACCCAAGTTTTCGCCATGATCTCCTGTAACAATGATCACGGTTCGATTCTGCAGCTTGAGCTCCGTGAGTTTTTGCAAGAGCTTGCCCACGGTCTGGTCCGTGTAGGCGATCTCACCGTCATAGAGATGGCCGGCATATTCGGTTTTGAACGGTTCGGGCGGATCGTAGGGATCGTGTGGATCGTAGAAATGGACCCAGGAGAACCAGCGCTTATCTTTGTTTGCTTCCAGCCAGTGCGCGGCTTCGATTTCTGTTTCCTCGCCCCGGCGCTGAATGTCTCTGGGAGTCATATCCTGATATTCCGCGAGATTGAAGTAGTCGTAATAAAAATCAAATCCCTGATTCAGTTGCCACCGCGAATCGAGAATAAATGAAGATACGAAGGCGCTTGTGATGGTATCGTGT
Organism: uncultured Acidobacteriota bacterium; assembly: GCA_964504105.1. Classification (GTDB taxonomy): domain Bacteria; phylum Acidobacteriota; class HRBIN11; order JAKEFK01; family JAKEFK01; genus CAZDDB01. Next base: position 544 of record CAZDDB010000520.1, on the reverse strand, counting down.
TCTTTCAGAATCTCCGGAAGGGTAACGTATTTCGGATCCAGGTAGAATCCGCTGTTGTCGCGCACTCCGTGAACCAGGGGCAAAAGGCCGGTCAGGATCGACGCATGGGCCGGCAAAGTCAGCGGCACGTGCGAAATCGCATCTTCGAAAACGAAACTCCGATCCGCCAATTCATCCAGGTGGGGAGTCTTTACGCCCTGATAGCCATACACCGGCAAATGATCGGCGCGCAAAGTGTCGATGGTAATCAGCAGAATGTTGTAGTTCCTGTATGCGCCGAATTCCACTTTCTGCGCAGCACCCCGAAGGTCACTTTGCAAGAACGTCAGTGAAGCAATTAGCAAAACGACACGGGTCATTTCACCACATCTTTTGCGGTCTTTGCCGTGATTGCCGTTTCAGACTGTGGCTCCAATTGGACAATTTCAGACCCTGGATTCTGCGAAAATGCCTCGTATTGTTGGTGACCAAGGTTAAATTGTGAGCAAGAGCGCACGCTGCGATGGCTAAATCAAAATCATCCAGGCGATTTCCAGACGCTTCC
>CAZDDB010000519.1:0-1673 GCA_964504105.1 uncultured Acidobacteriota bacterium | reverse complement strand
CCATTGTTGCAGAAGCGGGCGTGGCAGCATTCTCCGATTATGTGATGCTCACCAAGCCGCGAATCACTGCCCTTGTAGTTGCGACGACACTGTTCGGTTTTTATCTGGCTTCCAATGGTCCCGTGAATCTACTTCTGCTGTTTCACGCGTTGCTTGGCACAGCGCTGGTTGCCTCCGGCGCAAGCGCGTTGAACATGGTTCTCGAATGGGACGCTGATGCGAAGATGCGGCGTACGGAAAACAGACCGATTCCCTCCGGAAGAATGACTCTGCTTCAGGCGTTCTCTTTTGGTTCCGCCATTTCCGTCATTGGAATCGTGTATCTGTGGATCTCTGTCAATCTGCTTACGAGCCTTCTGGCAATGATCACAGTGAGCCTGTATCTGTTTGCATACACACCGCTAAAAAAGCGCACGTATCTTTGCACGATCGTCGGCGCGGTTCCCGGCGCGATTCCGCCAATGATGGGATGGACCGCTGCAAGAAATGCCCTGGATGGACAGGCCTGGTGGCTGTTTGCAATCCTGTTTCTCTGGCAGCTTCCGCACTTTCTTTCCATCGCGTGGCTCTACAGGGAAGACTACGCCCGTGGCGGATTTCCAATGCTTCCCGTGCTCGATCCTGTTGGTTCGCGGACCAGCCGTCACATCATTCTGAACACAATGGCGCTGATCCTGGTCACGCTGCTGCCGCTTGTTGCCGGAGGTTTCGGTGTCTTCTATCTGAGCGGCGCCTTGATCCTCGGTGTGATCTTTCTTCTGATGGGAATCCGGCTGGCCATGACAAAATCGAATCTCTCCGCAAGACATCTCTTGCTCGCTTCCGTGATTTACCTCCCGCTCCTGTTCACTCTGATGCTGATTGACCGGGCGTGATACAGATCTCCGACCTTCCAGCTGTCAACGCGATTCTGAATTCTATCAGCGCAGTCTTTCTAATCATCGGATATGTGATGATCCGTAACCGTTTGGTTACATATCACCGGTTTTGCATGATTGTGGCGTTTATTGCCTCAATTTTGTTTCTTGTTTCGTACCTGACCTATCACTACCATACCGGATCAAAGCACTTTCCGGGAACGGGAATGGTCCGCACCGTCTACTTTACGATTCTCATCACTCACACGACCCTTGCTGCGTCAGTTCCTGTGCTTGCCACGATCACTTTGTATCGCGCAACCAAACGACAATTCGACCGCCATAAGCGGATCGCTCGCTGGACGCTTCCCATCTGGCTGTATGTGTCCGTAACGGGTGTCGTGATCTACTGCATGCTGTATTTGTAACCACGGAGGCACGGAGGCACGGAGGAAATGATGTGCAAAAAGGGAGATACATCGATCTGCTCCGTGTCTCCGTGCCTCCGTGGTTAATCCTAGAATTCTACTTTTTCGGATTCGACTGCGTGGCCAAGGAAGATCTCCGCCAGATGATCAAATCCTTCCGTGTGATCGGTGGTCAGGAAATGCTCAGTTCCACCGCGGCTTAGACGCGCATCGATTTCGGGATGCCGCCGCAAGTAATCCTCAAAACTCGCAGCAACAATGTCGCCCTGGACAAGGATTAAAACCTTTTCAGGAACAACTTCGCGAATCCGGGGCAGAAGCAGAGGATAGTGAGTGCACGCGAGAAGCAGGACATCGATATCGCGCGATTGCGCGGCAGTTTCTTCCC
>CAZDDB010000518.1:0-1687 GCA_964504105.1 uncultured Acidobacteriota bacterium | reverse complement strand
GATTTTGGGTCCACGTGAATTTCGGGGGGCAGAAGAAAATGGAAGAAAAGAAGGGGTGGAGTGTCTATTTAGATGAGGTCGTACGAGAAGTGAATTGCGAACAAACGGATCCGCTTCTCCACCCCTGATTTTCCAGTGGAGGTTCTGGTATGAAATGCTATCGTCTGGATTTGCGTCGGAAATACTCCCGCTACATTCACGGTCTGCTTTCCCTTTCGTCGGCAAAGAGAGTGGAAATGCACCTGGCAACCTGCGATGAGTGCCGCAACCGGTTGGAGCATTTGAAGGCAGCGGAGCGGCTGATTTCGGAGCTGCCTGCGGTTGTTCCGTCCCGGAATCTATGGCTTGGAATTGAAGCGGCCCTGCATCAGGATGACAGGGTGCATCCGTTTGTCCCGCTCTGGAAGAAAGTTGCGGTACTAGTTGCATTCGGTCTGACATCGGGAGTGTTGGGGGCCATGACCTACGGTAAGCTTGCAGACCGCAACTTCAATTCCACCGTCCGATTGGAAGAATTCAGCCGGGTTCCCATCGAACGAATCTCTTCCAATACGGAACCGCATATCGTTACCGAAGGCTATGTGAGTGAAGTGCGCATGAATGGAGAAGATGGAGACAGGGTCTTCAAGCTTGTTGGCGATCTTCATCGCTCGAGTCCGTTCGTGATTTGCGAACTGATCGATCCGCTGAATCTGCCCGCTCCGCCGGTAGGAAGCCGCGTGCGCGTGTATGGTGTCAGCCGGTATGACAACAAGTCCGATCACGAATGGCATGAAGTGCATCCGGTTCTGAACATCGAAATCTTGAAAAATTAAGACCTGAAGGCGGTTTGAAAAGGCCATTCCTTTGGCAGCCGCCTGGATTGGGAGTTGTTTCCTGCGATCCTCCATCCTCAATCTTCCATCCCCGAGTTTGTTTGCGGCCCATACGGGATGCGGCATGTGGGATAATATGAAGTAACGAAGGGGAACGATGGAAGCTCTTCTGATCATGCTGGCGTTGGTCTGGATTGTCGGGATTCCCGTTATCACAATCCTGCTGATTGTGATGGTCCGCGGTAACCGCCAAAGGGTCCAGGAATTAACCGAGCGGATCGACATATTGGAAAAAGACTATGACGGGTTTTCCGCGACTATTGAAAAACTGAAAGCCTCACCGGCCACCGGTCCCCCTGCACAGGAAGCAAGAGGGCAACCTCCGCCGGTACATCGCGAGCCACAGCCGGTTCCGGCTTCGCCGCAGTCAGCGCCTTCAACTGCACGACCGCCTTCGCCTCCGCCGCCAGTGCCGCCTCCAACTGCGCGACCGGCTCAGCCCCCACCTCCCCCGAAATCTCCCGGCGTTGATCGTCTTACTCAAGCGGACGGCTTGCCGCCGCAGCCGCCTCCAGCGCCTTCTTCCCCGGTTTCTCCCATCAACTGGGAACGATTCATGGGTGTGAACCTCTTCGCCTGGATTGGCGGTTTCGTGCTCTTTCTGGCCGCTGCGTTTTTCGTGAAGTATTCGATCGACAATAACCTGATCTCGCCTCAAATCCGCGTTGCAATCGGCTTTCTCCTTGCCGCCGGGTTGCTGGTAGGGGGTCTCCGTCTTTCAACCAGGACCTACAAAGTCACCACGCAAACATTGTGCTCCACAGGAATCCTGATTCTTTATGCCGACATCTTTGCTTCGCACTCTTTCTATC
>CAZDDB010000517.1:0-1692 GCA_964504105.1 uncultured Acidobacteriota bacterium | reverse complement strand
TTCCTCATCTGTAAGTCCTGGAATAACCGGCGCACAATTAACGCCCACTGGAATTCCGGCTTCCGCCAGCGTGCGGACTGCTTTCAATCTGTTTTCCGGAGTCGATGTGCGCGGCTCCATCCGGGAGATGAGCGCCGGATCCAGGCTTGTGATCGATAGATTTACAGCAACCAGTGTGTGAGCGGCGAGCTCCTTCAAAAGATCCATATCCCTCAGGATGAGAGCATTTTTAGTGATGATCCCAACCGGATTTCTGTATTTCAAAAATACTTCGAGACAGGCGCGTGTCAGTTTCAACTTGCGCTCCACCGGTTGATAGCAGTCGGTGTTGCCCGAAAGTGCGATCACCTGCGGTTCAAAGGACGGATCACGAAACGCCTCTTCCAGAAGCTGCGGAGCATCTGTTTTCACCATGATCTTGCTTTCGAAATCCAGACCTGCGGAAAACCCCAGGTATTCGTGGCTGGGGCGCGCATAGCAATAGATGCATCCATGTTCGCAGCCGCGATACGGATTCACACTGAATGTAAACGGGATATCCGGGCTGTCGTTTTTTGCAAGAATTGAACGGGAAGAATCGCGGAAATACGTAGTTTCGATCTTTTCCCGTTCAAGTGGCTCCATCTCATCGGACAGTTCGTCGACGTGCAGTTTTTCAAAGCGATTGGCAGGATTGAACGAAGCGCCGCGTCCCTGAACTCGTTCCGCCATAGCACTAATGTAATCTATTTCTCGGTCCATGGCAAAAGAAAAGCGAAAATGAATCGTCAATTTGGAGTGGCGGACGTCCCTGCCCGCCGTTTTCTATGACCGTACACTTGCTGCGGGCGCGGAAGCCCGGGGAGCTCGCGACTCCAGTTCGCGAATTGTTCCAGGATGCTAGAATGGGAGATTGCTACGAAACCAAATAAAGAACGCGTTACGGAAAACAGGACTTCTGGAACCTGCTGTATTCTTGCGGGATCAGTGGGTTGCCCGAGAGTTCGCTTCCAGCAATCTTGAATGCCGTCGCAAAGGCGCTGAAGATGGGTGGCCGATCCCGCCCGTGACCTTGATCCGGTTGGTAACAGGTGTTCCAGATGTTCAGGGATTTCTCCGGAGTGGCAAAGCGGCCGCTCAGACAGTTCTTCACACGCTGGAAGCAAACGCAATTCGCCTTGCCGATCAGGACTCTGTTCTCGATTTTGGTTGCGGCTGCGGGCGGGTCATTCGCCACTTGAATCAATTTTCGGGATTGCACGGCGCCGATACCAACCGCAAAGCGATCGAGTGGTGCGCGGATCATCTGCAATTTGCGCGCTTCCACACGAATGAACTCGCTCCGCCTCTCAGATATCAGGATGGGCAATTCGGCCTGGTGTATGCGTTCTCCGTGTTTACGCATCTTCCCGAAGACGTCCAGATCCTTTGGATGGATGAGTTTCGCAGGATTATCCGGCCGGGCGGACATTTGATCATCAGCACTCATGGAGAATTCTATCTGGCACAGCTCACTTCCGGTGAGCAGCAGGATTTTCGGAATGGCAGTCTTGTGCTGAAAAGTGACGGACCGCCGGGAAGCAATCGATACTGCGCGTATCATCCGAACAGTTACGTGGCTCAAATCTTATCGCAAGGATTTCAGATCGCGCAATTCGTCCCGGAGGGCGCGAAGGGAAACCCGAATCAGGATCTGTACTTGCTGCGGCGAAT
>CAZDDB010000516.1:0-1725 GCA_964504105.1 uncultured Acidobacteriota bacterium | reverse complement strand
GACGCTTGAAAAGAAAGCACCAGGAATATAATGCAATCGTTAGGATGCGCCCGACTCGTTTTGTAACGCCGGCGTCTCGCCGGCAGAGCTCGACGATGAACAATGTTTGGCCGGCGGGGACGTTCGAGTGGATCTCCTGGACAAACTGAAACTCGGACGAAAGCGCATTCTGGATACTCTCCATTTTCAACTCCAGAATCCCCGAAAATCGAACGACAGCTGGCGATGATGCTTGATCGCGAGAAAAATTAGAAATTTCTTCCGCACCACAGAAAGAACGATGTAATCATCAAGAACGAGCTCACGCAGATCATCTCCTTTCTGTAGCAGTTTCTGAAGCCGCCTTAAAGAAGCAAGCGCTTCCTGGGAGCCGGCACGCTGAGAAAGAAATTTACGGCCAGACCTTGGGAAAGCGCACAAAAGAGGAATGACATCATCAAAGAGCCGGTCCACAATACGCTCGAAGTCCAAACGGTTCCGAAGTTCAAAGAACCTTCGAATCTGATCCAGGTTGTCGGCAAAGTTCTCACTGAAAAGAGGCTTAAAGCTACCTCCCATACCTGGCCTTCAATTTGCCAAGAGTTAAAACCTTTCCAGCGTTCGCATCCTCGATTCCGCGAATTGCTTCTTCCAGCAGCGTCAAGTGAATGTGCTCCCGCTCCAAGCTATGATAATAGTCCAGCTTTTCGGCGGGGATCATGGCGATGCAGCTCTCTCCGTTCTTAGTGACGATCTTTTCGGTCTGTTCCTTTTCAATTTCCTCACAGAGTTCGGTGAGTTTGGCCCGCGCACGGGTAAGTGAAATGATATCTTTCGATGAAATTGCCATGAGGTTCTCCTGCAACCAATCCTACATTATATCATTATATAACGTACAGAATTCTGTCAACTATGAACACACAAAAAAATGGGGAGGGGCGGGCCTCCGTGCCCGCCGAAATCCTGATTGTCGCCCGAATGGCGGGCACGGAGGCCCGCCCCTCCAGGTTGGAAGATTACAGCAGGTTTTCTTTCAAGTAGCGGAGGACGTCTTTGATGGAAAGGATGCCGACAAGGCTGTTGTCGCGCACCACAGGAAGGTGGCGATAGCCGCCTACAGACATCAGGTGCAACGCGCCGGCAATGGTGGAATCTTCTTCCACCACTTCAGGAGCAGGCGTCATCACGTTTGACACCGGATCGTTCAGATCCATCGGCTTGAACAGCACATCCACCTCAGTAAAGATTCCAACCAGCTTTCCTGATTCAAGAACGGGGACACATCCAACGCCCCACTCGCGCATGAGCCCGATCGCGCGTGAAATCGGATCACTCGGAGCTACCGCGGCCGGATACGTTGAATAGAGCTTGCGCACCGGATCGAGCATTAAGTGTGCCTGGAACCCATCCTTGGGTTGCGGAACGTCCAGTTGGCGGAACGGCTCCATGCATTCATCACAGCGGTCGACGCCTTCCATGTTGTCAAAACCGCACGATGGGCATCTCATTCCACGACCCAGGTATCTCCATCGTTAAAGAGCTTTTCCAAATCCCCTTTTCCGAACATTTCCACCGATCTCGAAACCTGACCTGTCATCATTTCATCATACGTGGGCTTTCTGATGTTTCGAAACACACCCAGTGGAACCGGAAATTCCGGGTAGTTCATTCCGGACAGCAAATATGCAAGGGTAGGATTCGTGTCTTCCTCGTTGTAGACCAGCAGGTCCGATTCGGAAACGCCGT
>CAZDDB010000515.1:0-1730 GCA_964504105.1 uncultured Acidobacteriota bacterium | reverse complement strand
CGAATTCCAAAGTTCGAATGATCCCCACATACAGGAGTTCCTGAGCCGGTAACGCAATGATAGTTTGTCGTAGTTTTGGATCCCCTTTTGGGTCCCGAGGATTCCCGGTTAGGAGGTCGTATGGCGTCAAAGAAAGAAATTGCCTGGTCTGAACTCAAGGTTGGCGTTCTCATAGTGATTACCGTCGCTATTTTATCCGCGATTGTGGTTTTGGTTTTGGGGGTAGAGTCCCCTTTTGAGAAACGGTACACGCTCTATACCTATCTTCCGAATATCGGTGGGTTGCGTCCCGATTCTCAGGTAATGCTGGAGGGAGTTGTTGCCGGTTCGGTGGACTCGTATGAATTTGCTGAAATCGAGAAAGGGGTCCGGCTCAGGCTGCGAATCTTGAAGAAGTACCAGGACCGTATTCGCACAGATTCCATTGCTAAACTCCGCAGTCTCGGGTTGTTGGGCGACAAGTATATCGAAATCAATCAGGGCACGGTGAACGGAAGGGTTCTGGAGGAGGGGGAAATAGTTACGGGCGCGCCGCCACTCGATCTGGATGAAATGATCGCGAAGGGAACTCATACGTTCGATAACATCAGTGATACGGTCGATAACATCAAGGCGCTCACGCAGGGAATGCTTCAAGGCGAGGGTACTGTTGGAAAATTAGTGCGTGATGATTCGTTGTTCAAGAACGCAAACGAAACGATGCGTAAGCTTCATGAAGGGAAAGGGACAATCGCAAGTCTTCTGAACGACGCCGCGTTATACAAGGATTTGAGCGCCACGGCGGCCAATTTGCGCTCTGTGAGCGGAAAGCTGGAAAGTGGAGAGTCTGCCGCAGGCAAACTATTGGCCAACAAAGAGGTGGCCGCTTCAGTTGAAAACAGCATCAAGAAAATCGAGGGCGTCATTGCGCGCATGGAAAAAGGAGATGGGACGCTTGGGAAACTTTCTACCGATCCGGCGCTCTACAACAATTTGAACAAACTGGCGGAGAACCTGCGGCCGGTCACGGAAAAAGTGGCAAAGGGGGAAGGGACGGTCGGTCAGCTATTTACCGATAAGGAACTTTACAACAATACGAACAAATTTATGTCCGAGCTCGTGATGCTGGTTCACGATGTTCGTCAGGATCCGAAGAAATACCTCAGAATCAAGCTCAGCGTGTTTTAATTCAGATGCTTTGGGTCGCGCTTCTTGTACTGATAACTCTCTGGATCCTGCGGGTTGGTTTCAGTGTTGGAGGAATCGTAGCATCCTTCCTTTTAGCCGCAACGGGTTTGGTTTTCCTTGCCGGTTTGTTTTTTGCTTCACGGAACAGGTAAGTCTCGCAAATGAATCAGCGCTGGTTTGCTGTTTATACACGGTCCCGTCATGAAAAGAAGGTGGCGTCGCTTCTGGAGGAAAAGAACATCGAGGTGTTTCTGCCGCTCCGGAAAGTGTTGAGACGATGGAAAGATCGCCGAAAGGAAATACAGCTTCCTCTTTTCAGCGGCTATGTGTTTGTTCGCATCGGGTTGCAGCAAAGAATTTCTATCTTGCGAACTCCTGGAATTGTATCCATTTTGGGTGATCGAGGGGTACCGGTGGAGATTCCGGAACAGCAGATCGAAGCGATCCGGCGGGTGGTGCAGAGCGACATCAAGTATGACCCCTATCCATACCTGAAAGAGGGGATGAGGGTCACTGTCGTTCGCGGTCCGCTCCGGGGAGTAGAAGGTGTGCTGGTTGGCAAA
>CAZDDB010000514.1:0-1752 GCA_964504105.1 uncultured Acidobacteriota bacterium | reverse complement strand
CCGGCCAAGTGGGCAGGCTGCTCAAGCGTCTTCTACCGTTTTAATTTCCTTGCCTTTTTTGCAACGATTTGAGATGTAACGGTCTAAATTCTGCGAGACTTGAGCGGAGAGACCCGGGCGAGCAGATCGTAGTCACGATCTTTGTGCAACACCGTAAATCTGTGACGTAATGCGCACGCGGCGATCAGACAATCAATACTCGACCGGATCGTCCACCCGCTTCGGCGGGCAGATCGATAAAGATCGATTGCTTCCTCAAATACCCCGGCTCCAAGTGGAGATTCCAGGACAGGAAATGAGAACATAGCTTCGTGCGCTACCTGGTATGCAGATTCCTCACGAAAACCCTGCAGAACCTCCTGGATCACCGGGAGACACGTTACCACTTCATCGAGGGCTACCAGTGATTCAATCTGAAATCGTCTCCCTTTGCGGAACATCTCAATCCAAACCGAACTATCAACGAGTACCATTGGAGCGTCTCGTCCGGTCCCTTCGCATTTCCGGAAGGTTTCCTTCCCAGAGCCCGCTGTTTGCTAGTTCTAGAATGCGGCGTGCTTTGATCCTTCGCACGAAATCCTCCAGCGCCCTGTCTACAGTACGAGAGTAAGTCCGTTCTCCACTCAAACGGACTGCCTCTTCCAGAATATGCTCATTAAGCACAAGATTTGTACGTTTCATGTGTATATTGTACAGACTGGCAGCTGAAAGATCAAGGGTGCGTTTCCTTCAGGATGGCGAAGGCTTCCTCTCCCGCGCCTCGGTTGCGAAGGCGGATTGTGTCCTGTACTCTTTACCGGATGAAAAAGAAGATGATCGATTATGGCCCGGTGCTGGAAGGGTTGAAACAGGTTCATGGATCTACGATGCTCGGGCATTTTGGAGATGATGATCCGTGGCAGACTCTGATTGCCACAATCTTGAGCGCGCGCAGCCGGGATGAAACAACCGAGGTTGTGGCGCGCCATCTGTTCCGGAAATACCCCGATTGTGCCAGTCTTGCATCTGCTCCTGTTCGGACCATTGAAAAGCTCGTAAAGAAAACTGGCTTTTACAAAACAAAGGCGCGCAGAATCATTCAGGTTTCCCGCATTCTCATGAATCAGTCCGGAGGCGTGGTGCCTTCCGATCTGGAAGGGCTGTTGTCGCTTCCCGGTGTAGGGCGAAAGACTGCCGCGTGCGTGTTGGTGTACGCTTTCGGCAAGCCGGCGATTCCCGTGGACACGCATGTGCACCGCATCAGTAACCGCCTTGGCTGGGTAAAGACAAGAACTCCGGAACAAACAGAAGAAGGTCTGAGGAGTTTGATTGCGGAGAAAGACTGGCTGATGATTAACGATCTTCTGGTCTTTCACGGAAAGAATGTATGCAAACCGGTCCGGCCTCTCTGCACTGTCTGCCCCGTTGAGCCTCACTGTGCTAAAATCTTACGTCTTAAACGGTAGGGGATGGTTTCGAGAGCATCTATGAAAGAATGTAGCGCGGGCATCTTGCCCGCGGGTCTGACGACATGCACTTCAGAGCCTGGCGGGCTGGAAGCCCATTCGTGCTAACCTAGCATCATGCGAAAGGCAGATAAGTGCTTTCGTCGAAGGGGAATAGGACTAATGGAATGAGAGGGCACGTTTGCCGTTTGTAGCGCCGGCGTCCCGCCGGCCTGCACAAACATTTGCCAGTAATCCTTCAATATGTAGCGAGAGCGAGCATGAGCACATGTATCTTGGTAGAAGAGCGATTTCACGCTCGCTTCCG
>CAZDDB010000513.1:0-1771 GCA_964504105.1 uncultured Acidobacteriota bacterium | reverse complement strand
TCGGAAAAATGAGTTTTTAATTCGCCCACCTGCATTGTTTTCATGTCTTCAGAATACCCTTCATGAGGTTTCCTGTCAAGTTGACAAGAAAATGGGAAGAATCAGAAAGAGGCTTGGAACAACTTCTGCAGGTAAAACTTTGAACGCAACCTCACGGTCCAGTTGAGTATCTTCTGCCAGATAGACCTCCCCCATTCCTCCGGATCCAAGGAGAGACACAATCCGGTAGTGGGAAAGGAGCGTGCCAGGCTGACCCTTTAAGGGATGGACCTGAGCGGCTGAGTCCCCTTTTCTGGCGGAAACAACTGACAGATTGTCCGTCGCGTCCGTCGGTTACTTCAGGTATCTCGTGGTGTGCTACGTGGCATGCTGCTTGCTCACCCATTAGATCTATGAACAGACGAAGAGTCACGATTGATGGAAACGAAGCCGCAGCGTATGTTGCTTATCGAACCAATGAAGTAATCGCCATTTATCCGATCACCCCTTCTTCGCCGATGGGAGAGTGGTCGGACCGCTGGGCAGCGGAAGGAACTGCCAACATCTGGGGTGCGGTTCCGAAAGTCGTGGAGATGCAGAGCGAAGGAGGCGCGGCGGGTGCTCTGCATGGAGCGTTGCAGGCGGGGGCACTTTCCACCACATTCACGGCTTCCCAGGGTTTGCTACTTATGATTCCCAACATGTACAAGATCGCGGGCGAACTGACTCCCACTGTGTTTCACGTTGCGTCCCGTTCGCTTGCGACTCAGGCACTCTCGATTTTTGGCGATCATAGCGATGTGATGGCGGTCCGTCAGACGGGCTTTGCGCTGCTCGCATCCTGCAGTGTGCAAGAGGCAATGGATTTTGCGTTGCTTGCCCAGGCGGCTTCGCTTGAATCACGGATTCCGTTTCTGCATTTCTTTGACGGATTCCGGACCTCACATGAGGTTGCGAAGATCGATCTCCTGACAGAAGAGGACATACGCGCCATGATCGATGACGATTTTGTCCGTGCGCATCGCGCGCGGGCACTCTCTCCCGATCATCCGTTCATTCGAGGCACTGCGCAGAATCCGGACGTCTACTTTCAGGCACGGGAGTCCGTGAACCCGTTCTATCTGGCCTGTCCCACAATCGTGCAAAACACGATGGATCGTTTTGCGAAAATTTCAGGGCGGCAGTACCACCTGTTCGATTACGTGGGAGATCCGGATGCAGAGAGCATCCTTGTTCTGATGGGATCCGGTTGTGAGACGGTCGAAGAAACCATCGAGTCCATGATCCGGAAGGGTAGGAAAGTGGGACTGGTGAAGGTCCGCCTGTATCGTCCGCTTGCGGTGGAATCGATGATCGCAAGTTTGCCGCGCAGTGTGAAGAACATCGCGGTGTTGGATCGCACGAAAGAACCGGGGAGTCCAGGCGAACCGCTTTACCAGGACGTCGTTACTGCGATTCATGAAGAGTGGCACGGCATCCCTCCGCGAATCATTGGAGGGCGTTACGGGCTTTCTTCGAAGGAGTTTACTCCGGCAATGATCGAAGCAATCTATGCAGAATTGCAGAAAGCGAGACCTAAAAACCACTTTACGGTCGGCATTTATGATGATGTCACACACACAAGCCTTGATTTTGATCCTTCGGTCTCTACGGAAGATCCGGAAACTGTGCGCGCTATCTTCTACGGTCTTGGTGCGGACGGAACAGTCAGCGCCAATAAGAACTCGATTAAGATCATAGGCGAAGAAACGGAGAATTATGCGCAGGGATATTTTGTGTATGATTCCAAGAA
>CAZDDB010000512.1:0-1773 GCA_964504105.1 uncultured Acidobacteriota bacterium | reverse complement strand
ATCCTCAATCTTCCATCCTCGAGTTTGGTTGTCGGCCCGAAGGGCCGCGCTGTGTCCTCTGTGGCTGAATTACTCTGCGCCCTCCCGGCGAATTTTCGCAGACACGAAGGTAGGAAAAGATGCCGTTAGTACATTTTGATAGACAAACGGTTCTGGATTTCTTCAGCATTTCGGCTGAGGAAGCCGAAGAAGCTCTCAAAGAGATCGGGTATAAAGATCCGATTGATGTGCATGATGAGTTTTCCGGAGACGATATCAAGGCGATTGCAATGACTTATGCGCACCGGAATTATCCCGGCGCAACCGACAAAGACAAAGTTTCCTTTGGAAGCCAGGTCAGTTATCTGGTCTGCGGCATGTACACGGGTGTCGCTCATTACATGAAAGAACAGAAGGCGGAGAGGGTTTTTGAAGAATTCAAGAAAGCATTTGGAGTCGATCCCGGAGATGAAGGCCCCGAAATCAAAGGAGACCTGAGGGCTCCTGAATTCACAAAGGCCGGCATTCTTCTTCTCGAAGGATTGATTCTTTGTTCAGGGGCGGAGCCGGATGTTCTGAAAGCGATTGATCTGATCGACCGGCAGGCCTCGCAGTTCGGACCCGGGCATCTTTCATCCGTCAAAACGGTTCTTACCGGCCTGCAGAACTTGAAATTGTAGAACTTGCACCCCTGCAATTGCGCATATCCGACGCGCAGGCAATGGTTAATCTATGAGTACCGAAGAGCAGTACATACAACAGCGCCGCGAAAAACTGGAGAAGCTGCGTCAACTTGGCATCGATGTGTATCCACGTCAGTTTTTATACACACACCCGGTCCGGGAGATCCTTGCGGAATTGAAGGACAGTTCGGCCGAAGAGCTGGAAGCGATGCACCGGCGTGAGCGAGTTTGCGGCCGGATCATGGCATTGCGCGGCCACGGAAAGGCGGCGTTTCTGAACCTGCAGCAGGACGGCGCGCAAATTCAGGTCTATATTCGTAAAGACAACGTGGGAGACCAGTTTGCTGTTTATGAATGTCTGGATATGGGAGATTTTCTGGGAGTGGACGGCGAGCTTTTTCGAACCAGGACCGGAGAGCTCACCGTAAAGGCGGATCGCCTTACGTTTCTTGCCAAGGCGCTGCGCCCGCTCCCGGAAAAATGGCATGGGCTTCAGGATGTGGAACTTCGCTACCGGCAACGCTATCTGGATTTGCTCGTAAATCCGGAAGCGCGCCGGATTTTTGAGATCCGCAGCAAGATGATTGCCGCAATGCGCAACTATTTTGATGCACGCGGTTTTCTGGAAGTGGAAACTCCGATGATGCAGGTCATCGCAGGCGGCGCGCTGGCACGTCCGTTCAAGACACACCATAACGCGCTGGACATGGATCTGTACCTGCGAATTGCGCCGGAACTTTATTTGAAACGTCTTACTGCCGGAGGTCTGGACCGCGTTTATGAGATCAACCGTAATTTCCGGAACGAAGGTATTTCCACCATGCACAATCCGGAATTCACCATGCTGGAGTTCTATGTCGCCTACTGTGACTACAATGACATGATGAATTTGACGGAAGAATTGCTGACAGGTCTTGCGCGCGATGTTCTGGGAAAAGAAGAGCTGGAGTTTGAAGGGAAAACGATCTCACTGGCACGCCCCTGGAAACGGATTTCGATGCGCGATGCGCTGCTGGAAATCGGGAAAGTGCCTGCCGAAATTCTTGATGACGAAACGAAGTTGCGTGGTTTTGCCATGGAGAAAAAGATAAAGGATACCGCCAAGCTTTCG
>CAZDDB010000511.1:0-1793 GCA_964504105.1 uncultured Acidobacteriota bacterium | reverse complement strand
TCGGCTACGAAGTAGGAAATCGCCCTCGGATGCCAACCTTTCTCATTTGTTTTCGGCTAAGGAGAAGACCCACTTTAACCTGCACCTTGCGTCTCATTGGCAAAATAGATGAAGTCCAATGCGACGCCTTGGGCTCCCAGTTGCCGCATCATAGAAATCAACTGTCCTCTGTGATACGTGGAGTGATTCACCTGGTGATAAATCATCTGCCACAGCGGATGGTGCCAGCTTGCTCCGCTGATGGTCTCGTAAAAGACGACTTCTTGAAGACCCTCATCTGAAATCTTGGAAAGGAAATTGATTTGATCCATTTCGATTCCATGCCACCACTCATTTAACGATTCGAGGTTTGGATACTCGGCCGGATCGATGCCGGCGGTAGGTGAAATTCCCTTCCAGCGCATCAACCAGACCCATTCCGCACCCAGAACATGAACGAGAGTCTGTCGCACTGAACGGTGACTGCTGCTGAGATCCTTGTTGTATTGATCGGGAGTAAGCACAGCAACTGCATTCAACAGACGCGCGTTCGCCCACCGGTTGTATTCGGTAAACATATGGATGGCGCTGCTATTCATGGTTGTCTAACTCGAGTGAGAAGTTTAACGCTTCCCATGGCCGGAAACAAGATGCCGCAGTTGCAAGGGTGCACGACAAATTTGTTGTAGGACTTGAGAAAGCGGTTTGTACCGCTGGCGTCTCGCCGGCAAAAAACAACGATTCCAGCTCGAGCTCAGCCAGCGAGGACGCTGGCGTTACAAACGGCAAACATGCTTTCTTACAACAAATTTGTCGTGCACTGCAGTTGCAAGCGGATCAGTGGCAATGAAGACGTTGATAGATCGCTACCTGGTCGACCGTCGAAACAAGCTCAAAATTCTTGGCCACATAATCGTTCAGCAGCGGATAATCCTTCAGCGGATACAGGTCCCAACGGTAAATCGCTGCGGGCGCGGTGTCCAGAATGTACGTGCAACGGTTCCTATCGAGATCCTCCAGAAACAGTTTCCAGCTTTCCCGGCCGCCGGCAAAATTGTGATTTTGTTGACTCCGAATGATTTCCAGATTTCCTGAAATGTAGCCGGTTAATCCACCTTGAGACAAAAGGGCAAAGCGCGAGGCAGGCGTCAATTCAGCGTAATAGTAAAACATTGGGGCGTAACCCCATACAAAGAGAGTTGCACCCGTGTAACAAGGACTGCGTTTCAGCGCCTGCGCTACTTTCCGGTAGACAGGATCTCGCTCCCGGTATACGGCTGTGTCCCCGAAATACAGGATGGCATTCACGATGTTACACAGCACAAACAAACTTACCGAATAAAGGGCGAAGCGACGTCCTTTCCCTTCCGAAAACAGTGCGGACACATACGGCGCCGCCGCAAGTGAGAGCGGAACGTAAAGTTGAATGAAATAATGAGGAAAGAAACGAAATCCGATGAAAGCAGCAGGGATCGAAAACAGGATCAAACACGAAACGAGCACGCTCCGGTAACCGGACTCATGCAATCGGGATGATCTGAATCCGCAAAACCAGAGGGGCGCCGTCACCAGCACAAACGGAAGCAGGGTACTGGCCGCGCGGCCGATCGCTTCGCGCAACGAAATCGGATTGGCGGCATAGGAAATATTGTTTGTAACGGTCCAGTGAAAAAAAGCCTCCTCCCCGCCAAAGAACCGGAATACGGCATACGCAGCCGCCAGCGGCAACAGAAAGCTGAGAGCCGCGGTGAGACCCAGACCAAACCACTTTGCGTAGAGTTTCCTTCTAACACATTCGATGCTGATTGCAGCCG
>CAZDDB010000510.1:0-1812 GCA_964504105.1 uncultured Acidobacteriota bacterium | reverse complement strand
ATCGGGAAGGCCATCTTCCGATGTCCAGATTTTGAGGCTGTACTGTGTGAGCGCTTTATCAGGATCCAGCGCCGCTGCTGATCCCTGGACCAGGCAGAGCAAAAGAGCGACGATTGCCAATCGGCTCATGCCATCGAGTTCCTCAAATCGGCAAGCATCTTTCGCATTCGTGCAATGTCTTCCGGTGCAACAGCCATCTTCGCCGAAACGGCTCTGAGCCAGAGATCCCATTCCGCTGCGATGCTGCTTGATTCATCGAATCCGAAGCTTCCCGCAGATCCGTGAATCTTGTGAACCAGGAATTTTAGTTTTTCGAAGGGTCCCGGCGCGACAGGACCGGATTCCATGTTCGATATGATTTTCTCAAGGGTCGCAAGCTTCGCGGAAATACGTTTCCTGTACTTAATTCTCAGGCGCTTTTCGGACAAAGCATTCTCAGTCATGCTTGATGATTCTGGAAATCCGCCCAGATTGATTTCAGCTTGTCTGGAAATTCCATGGCCTTGAATGGCTTCAAGATGACATCGAGCGCGCCGAGGGTCCGGTACTGTTCAACTTCATGGGAGAGTATTCGGGCGCTGATAAAAACAACGGGCACTGTTTCAAACCCCGGCATTCTTCTGAGTTCTTTCAAGATGCTGGGGCCGTCCATCCCCGGAATTGTTACGTCCAGCAGGATCATGTCAGGCATAAACTTTGCGGCTTCAACAAGCGCTTCTTTTCCAGATACCGCAGTTTTCACAACCAAGCCGCCCCTGGCTTCCAATGCAAGTACCGCGACGTACTGAATGTCCGGATCATCATCGACAAGTAGAATCTTTCTTAGTTCTCTCATGACCTCAATTTTCCACGGTTCCGGAAACTTTCCGGGGTGATTCCGTAACGATTCAGAATGTCGTAAACGGTCTTTCGGGATAATCCCGCAATGCCGGCGACTTGTTTAACGTTTCCTCCTGTAGCCCGCAGCAGTTTAGTGAAATATCTCCTGATAAAACGGCCGGTCGCCTCCTCATAGCTGAAAGATTGAACAGGCGATTTGTTGCCGCGTGAAAGAAGCAGATGATGAGCCTCCACCCAGTTTGATTCGGTCGCGAGCAAGGCTTCATGCACGGAATTTCGAAGTTCACGTACGTTCCCTGGCCACGAGTAGGCAAGGATTTTTTCCTGGGCTTTCGGTGTAAATCCGATTACTTTCCTGTTTTCTTCTTTCGCAAGGTTGTGAAGCAAGTGATGTGCCAGGGGAAGCAAATCCTCAACTCTGTCCCGAAGCGGCGGGATATGGATGCTGATGACCGACACCCGGTAGAAGAGATCTTCCCGGAATCTTCCTGCTTTGATGGCCTGCCGGAGGTCGCGGTTTGTGGCGGAGATCAAACGGAAGTCCGTAGGAATTAGATGGTGCGATCCCAGAGGCGTCACGGTTTTTTCTTCCAGCAAGCGCAGGAGTTTCGCTTGAGTAGATTGAGACAGTTCTCCGATTTCATCCAGGAAAAGTGTCCCCTGATCCGCAGTCCTTGCAAATCCTTCATGGTCGCGGATTGCATCGGTGAATGCGCCCTTGCGATAACCAAAAAATTCAGCTTCAAAAAGCGTGTCTGGGATCGCGGACACATTGACGCCCACAAATCGCGAGTCGCGCCGCTGAGAGATCTGATGCACAGCACGCGCAAGTACTTCCTTGCCTGTCCCGCTTTCGCCGGTGAAAAGAACGGACGCGCGGCTGTCGGCCAGTCGCGCCACTTTCTGCAGGATATCCAGCATGCTCTTGCTTTCCGCAACCACCAGTTTTCCAAGCCGCGTGTATAGAACTTC
>CAZDDB010000509.1:0-1816 GCA_964504105.1 uncultured Acidobacteriota bacterium | reverse complement strand
TGATCACGGCGATCGGGATGGTAACGATCGGAATCATCGCGCTTGGGACATGCCATAGAAAAATCAGTATCACCAGGCTGACAATCAGTAGTTCTTCGATCAATGTGCGCCGCAAAGTCTCGATGGAACGTTTGATGAGATCCGAGCGGTCGTACGTGGTGATGAGCTCTACGCCTGCCGGAAATGAAGGCTGCACCTCCTTGATTTTGCTTTTTACGCGATCGATCACTTCGCTCACATTCTGGCCGTACCGGACTACGACAATTCCGCCGGTGACTTCGCCTTCACCATTCAACTCGGCAACACCTCTTCTCATTTCGGGACCGAGTTCGACTCTTGCTACATCTGCAATTCGAATCGGAACCCATCCGGAATTTAAATTCCCCGGCATGCTGTTCACTCCAACGGCGGCCATTGCCGAAGAATTCGACATTCCTGACGCAGGCGTTTCCAAAGTGGACGCTGTTGGCATGCCGGTCCTGACGGGCAAATTTTCAATGTCGGAAATACTCTTGATGTAGCCCCGTCCGCGGACGAGGTATTCTTTGCCGGAAAACTCAACTACTCTTCCTCCGACTTCCCTGTTGCTTCGTTGGATCACGTTGATGATGTCCCTCATCGAAACACCGTAGGCCCGCAACTGATTCGGATCAACAATCACCTGATACTGTTTTACAAAACCGCCGACCACAGCAACTTCTGATACGCCGGGGACGCTCTCCAGCCAGTAGCGCATGTACCAGTCATTAAACGACCGTAGCTGCGCCAGATTGTTTCGGCCTGAGCGATCTACCAGCGCATACTCAAACGCCCAACCGACTCCGGTCGCATCCGGACCGATCGTGGGCGTGATGCCTTCCGGTAGTTTTCCGGAAAGCTTACTCATGTACTCCAACACCCGGCTTCTGCCCCAGTAGATGTCGGTTCCTTCATCAAAAATCACGTAGACATATGAGAAGCCGTAATCGGAAATACCACGAACCATGTTGACTTTTGGCGCTGCAAGCATTGCCGAAACAAGTGGATAGGTAATTTGATCTTCGACTAAATTCGGACTGCGTCCCGGCCATTCGGTATAGATGATCACCTGAGGATCCGAAAGATCAGGAATTGCATCCAGCTGGATGTGGTACATGCTCCAGATTCCGGTTGCTACGGCAAATCCGACGAAAAGGAACACGATGAATTTGTGAGAAGCGCAGAATTCTATGATTCGATTGATCATGTTGTCTTCTCCTTACCGGGCCGTGATGTTAGTTTTTGTGCTTCCCAAAATCTTGCTGGACTTGCGCACAACGATTGTCGCTTCCCAGGTCCATGCCATCTGGATCTGCACCGTTCCGGAGTACATCCCATTTCCGCGATCGAGTAACGTTCCTTTGCTGCTCATTGGCGGCATGCTTCCCATTTGCGGCATGAACAAGCTGACTTCCACTTCCGCGCCGGTAACGGGATTTCCACTTTGATCTTTTACAGAAACTTCAAATGTGTTGTCGCCGGTCTTTGCTGTTTTCGGCTGCAGAACCTGGATTTGTAAATTGCCGGCTGCTCCTGGTTGGGCGGTCTGCTGTTTTGAGGGCTTGCCCATATTCTCCAGAACGCCACGCAGTCTTGCTTCTGAATCCAGCAAGAAGTTTGCTGCTGTTACAACACGTTCTCCTTCTTTCAATCCTTTCTCGATTGCTGTTCCCTCCGGTGTTTGGATTCCAGTCTCCACTTCGCGAGGCTCAAAATAACCGGTGCCCAAATCAAGGAACACATACTGCTTTTCACCCGTGTTCAAGACAGCGTCGTTCGGAACGGTTAACGCTTCTTG
>CAZDDB010000508.1:1113-1821 GCA_964504105.1 uncultured Acidobacteriota bacterium | reverse complement strand
CAGCATGCCGCGGTGAATACGTTCCCGGGCCTTGTACACACCGCCCGTCACACCACGAAAGTGGATTGTACCCGAAGCCGCCAGGCTAACCCTTTGGGAAGCAGGTGCCCAAGGTATGATTCATGATTGGGGTGAAGTCGTAACAAGGTAGCCGTAGGAGAACCTGTGGCTGGATCACCTCCTTAAGTAGGGAGTACTGAAGGTGCTCGTAAGAGCTGAAAGGATTATTGCGGAAGCGATGATCACCTTCCAACCTCTTAAGTTTAAAGTACCTTCATGATTCGCGCACTGTTCATTTTTGAGAGATGCAACCACGGAGGCACGGAGACACAGAGAAAAAATAAAATTCTCCGTGACTCTGTGCCTCTGTGGTTTCTCGCAGGATCTAGATGGGGCGCAATACCCTAGTTTAGAAGAAAGGCCAGGTGGATCGTCGAATACCTGGCCTTTTTGATTTTTTGACAAAAACTCCCATCCCGCGCGTCTTCTATATGTGTATGCAACAATGATCCGTGAAATGGATTGGATGTCCGTGTCCAAACCGGAGCGCGCGTTGAAAGATACCGAACTGACCCCGCTATTTGTCCGTCTGTCTCAGGGCGATCTCGACCCGTTGGGGGAAATTTATGCACTCATGTCGAAGGAGATCTACGGACTTGCTCTTTGGCAAACACGGTCAAGTTCCGACGCGTCTGATGTTGTTCAGGA
>CAZDDB010000508.1:0-1081 GCA_964504105.1 uncultured Acidobacteriota bacterium | reverse complement strand
TTAGAGTCTGTTCGCCACCCGCGCAGTTATCTGCTGCAAATGGCCCATCATTCGGCCGTGGATCTGCTCCGAAAAGGAGGGCGTGAGGTTCCGTTGGATGATCCGTTGATTGTTCCTTCTCCTGGTCGGATGGGAACTCCGGATCAAGCCCTGGTGCTTTCCACCTTTCTTCGCCGTCTCCCCGTTAAACAACGTGAGGCGATTTATCTTCACTACATGGTTGGGCTCTCTCTGCGAGAAACAGCCGGGGTTACGGGCGTGAGTTTATTTACTGCTGCCAGTCGCTGTCGTATTGGAATCGGAAAACTCCAGAGCTGGTACGGAGAAAAACGATGAAACACGAGTTGTTCCGGGATTGGACTACTCCTGCTGTACCTGAGGCTGTGCGCGAGGCTGCACTGCAAGCTGCCAGACGTACGGTTTCTATGGCAAGAATTACATGGGTCGATGCTTTGTGGGAAAGTCGTTTTGCCAGAATTACCTGGCTTCTGACTGTACTGAGTTTGTTTTTGTTCCTTGCCGTATGGAACCCGCCCGTTCCGGGGGAGAAGTCCCCAACCGTGCAAGATACTGTGCAAGTCGATCCCGAGTGGCCGCAAATTGGCGCAGTATGGAACCGCAAACAACATTCGGTTCATGCGATTGAAAAAGCCGATCTAGAACATTTGTTCGAGAGAGGAAATTTGTGAAGCCCACATTTGCACGCAGAACAGCGATTGTTGCCGCAGCTTTGTTGCTGGTTTTTCTTTCAGCTGCGGTCTTCCTGAGGATTTACGGGAAATCGCGACTTCAGAACACGATCGAGCGCTATCAGCAAGAAGTTGGCCCGATCGAGCTTACAGCGTACCAACCGGCAAAGGTTGAGGATCTTGAAAATAGTGCGACCTGGCTGACTGCCGGCGTCGAAGCCCTTGTGATTGACTGGAGGGAAAGAACGCAGTTGATGACCCGTTTGCTTTCCGTGCCGTCGATTCAATGGAGTTCAGCCGACAAAACAGAATTTCAAAAGGTCCTCGATCGTAACGAGCATGCATTTCAGATACTTGTTCACACCCTCTCGTTGAAAGAATCGTCCTTCAAT
>CAZDDB010000507.1:0-1821 GCA_964504105.1 uncultured Acidobacteriota bacterium | reverse complement strand
GCATTGGCAGGTTTTCCTGAAGACTTGATTTTGCTGGAGAACAGATTTTCATCCAGGTAATAGCCAAGGCGGAATTTGAGGGCATTACTGGAAAGCGCATGCGAATACAGGATAAAGCTGTCGAACTCCCGGTTCAACGCTTTATGACTGAGGAGTTGAAAATTATTGAAGTCGTACGTGGCGAGGCCGAACTGTGCGCGATGATTGGAGTTTTCAAAAGTGTAGCCGACATTAAATTTGCCGTTCTTTGGCGCGGTAAGCGTCGTAAAACCAACCGGACCGAATGCTTGAAAAGAAGTGCTCCGCTCCAGATTCCATTTCTTGCTTGAATCGATATCAAAGTCAAGCACATGAATATCAGTTCCAGTAGTGAACGACGTGAGGGTCCAACCGATATCCTCCGCGCTTGCTATACCGGAAAAACCCGGATGCAGAAAAAGCAATGACAGAATTGAAATGAAAAGGTAGAATCTTCCTCCCATGAATTCCTCCGTTTCCATGATTATCTTCCAATTGCCGTGGCTTTGTCCAATCGGGATATTTCTCACAAAAGCGCGAAGGCGCAAAGAAAGAAAATTTCAGGGAACTTTGTGAGAGCTTTGCGTCTTTGCGAGAAATAATTGCAGCTACTTTAGCAGCGCTTTCCACTGCGCATCGGTGACGGGCATTACGGACAGGCGCGGCATGCGGACCAGCAGGAAATCCGCAAACTCTTTGCGCGCTTTCACATCTGCAAGTGTCACAGGTTTCGCGAGTCGTCTCACAAACTTAATTTCCACCACAACGAGTTTTGGATCTTTCTGTTTCGGATCCGGATAAGCTTCTTTTGTAATCTCAGCGATTCCAACAATCGACTTTTCCTCGCCGGAGTGATAGATCAGAACGGAGTCTCCCTTTTTTGCGGCTCGCAGATGCTTTAGCGCAAGATTGTTTCTGACGCCATCCCAGACTGTTTGTTTGTCCCGCATGAGCTCCGTCAAACCATACGTGTCCGGATCGGATTTGAATAACCATGTACTCATTTTGCTTTTCCTTGATTGGCTACCGACTGCATCGCTTTCTTAATTTCATCCGGATCGCCAAGATAATAGTGCTTGACTGGTTTCAGATCTTCTTCCAATTCGTACACCAGCGGAATTCCAGTCGGGATGTTCAAGCCGACAATCTCATCATCAGGGACATTGTCCAGATACTTTACCAGCGCTCGAAGACTGTTCCCATGCGCCGCGATGACTACACGTTTTCCGGATCTGACTACCGGCGCGATTGTTTCATGCCAGTAAGGCAGAAAGCGCGCTACCGTATCTTTCAGGCATTCGGTCACCGGCAAGTCGTTTTCCATGAGGTCTCCGTATCTCGGATCGTGTCCGGGATAGCGTTCATCCGATTTCTCAACGGGCGGCGGGGGAATGCTGTAGCTTCTCCGCCAGACTAGTACCTGTTCCTCTCCAAATTTTGCCGCAGTTTCCGCTTTGTTCAGTCCTTGAAGCGCTCCATAGTACCGCTCGTTGAGTCGCCACGTGTTGTGCACCGGGATCCACATCAGGTCCATCCGGTCCAGCACGATCACAACGTCCGAATCGCCCGTTTCAAGACAGACGTGAATGCAACATCAAACACAAAGCCTTCTTTTAATAAGACCTCACCGGCCTTACCTGCTTCGACAAGTCCCTTCTCCGAAAGATCGACGTCATGCCATCCTGTAAACCTGTTCTCTTTGTTCCAGGTACTTTCCCCGTGCCTCAGCAAAACCAGTTTTTTCACTCTTTCCTCTCTCTGCAGTTGAACCGCAAAGACCGCGGAGACCGCAAAGAAGGAAAC
>CAZDDB010000506.1:0-1853 GCA_964504105.1 uncultured Acidobacteriota bacterium | reverse complement strand
TATCCGCGTCTGGGGGAAGCTTATTTCCCTGACGGCGTCCTGGTATCTTCCGATACGTTCGATCCGAAATCGCATCCGTTTGGAATCGCAAGCCTCAGTTATTCACACTCGATCAGCCATACTGTCCAAATCTGGTTCTATGTGTGGAGAAAGTCCCACGGCGATATCAGCTATACTCCCTTTTATTCAAAAAAACCCGCAAAGAGGAGCCCTCCATGAAAATGCAACGTGCCTTAATCAGCGTATCCGACAAATCCGGACTGATTTCACTCGCGGAAATTCTGCAGCGGCTTGGTGTGGAGATCATCTCCACCGGCGGTACCGCAAAGTTTCTGGAAGAGAATAGAATCAAAGTGACTCCCCTGTCTTCCGTATCCAATTTCCCGGAGATCCTGGACGGTCGCGTCAAGACGCTGCATCCGGCCATCTTTGGAGGGATTCTGGCCGTCAGAGACGATGCCAAACACAGACAGCAAATGGAGGAACACGGACTGCGCGCAATCGATCTGGTGGTGGTAAACCTGTATCCGTTTGAGCAGCAGGCGGTTACAAAAAATCTTGGAATCGCAGAATCGGTGGAATGGATTGATATCGGGGGACCTTCCTTGATTCGTGCAGCCGCCAAGAATCACAAGTTCGTCACCGTGATTACGGATCCTGAGGATTATGCAACAGTCGCGGAAGAACTGGAAAACAACGAGGGGAGCGTATCCCAAGAAACAAGGACAAGGCTTGCGGTAAAAGCATTTCATTTCACATCCTATTACGATTCCACCATCGCCAACTATTACGGTAACCTCCTGGGCGGCAATCAATTTCCTAAATACTTTCCTCTAAATCTTAAGTTGTCCTCTTCACTCCGTTATGGAGAAAACCCTCATCAGAAAGGAGCCCTCTACGTTTCCAGCACAACGTCCGGAGCCGCGCTGGCAAAGGCAGAGAAGCTGCAGGGAAAGGAACTTTCCTTCAACAACCTTCTTGATTTTGACGCCGCGTTTCAGCTCTGTTGCGCTTTGAAACGTCCGTGCGCGGTGATTGTCAAACACAACAATCCATGCGGTGTGGCCGTGAATCCAGTCATCGCGGAGGCATATCGCGCGGCGCGCGCTGCGGATCCGATTGCCGCCTTCGGAGGCGTAGTCGGAATCCATGGAACTGTAGATGAAAACACGGCACGCGCTGTGGCCGAAGCGTTTATTGAAGGAATTGTTGCGCAGGATTACACATCTGAGGCGCTCAGCGTGCTTTCCGCCAAAACGGGGATGAGACTTCTGAAACTTCCTGCACCATGGAAAATCGAAGATCGTATTGATCTGAAAAAGATCACGGGGGGGGCATTGATCCAGGACCGCGATGATCTCGAACTCGACCGTTCTCAGACGAAAGTGGTCACAAAGCGCGCGCCATCGGAAGAGGAATGGAAGGCGCTTGAATTCGCATGGATCGTGGCACAGTACGTCAAATCAAATGCAATCGTATTTGCAAATGCCACCGTTACTGTTGGAATCGGCGCCGGGCAGATGAGCCGCGTCGATTCTGTCAAGATCGCGCGAGTCAAAGCACAGAGCTCTTTGAAGGGAACGGCTGTTGGTTCGGATGCCTTCTTCCCGTTTCGAGACGGTGTCGATGAAATTGCCGCGGCAGGCGCAACCGCCATCATTCAGCCCGGCGGATCGATCCGCGATCCGGAAGTGATCCAGGCTGCAGATGAACATGGAATCGCGATGGTGTTTTCAGGCGCGCGGCACTTCCGGCACTGAGATCGAGGGTACCACACGAAGCGGCCCTGACCGGCCGTAACCAAAGGGCGAGGATAGAAGATTGAAGATGGAGAATGGCGGGAAACGGTCTGT
>CAZDDB010000505.1:0-1859 GCA_964504105.1 uncultured Acidobacteriota bacterium | reverse complement strand
AAGGAAGCCCACCTGCCGGTGATCGACCGCATCTTTACGCGAATCGGCGCCTCGGATAATCTGGTCCAGGGGCAGTCTACATTCATGGTGGAAATGATCGAAACGGCATATATCCTTCATCACGCAACACCGAACAGCCTCATCATCCTCGATGAAATCGGACGGGGCACCAGCACGTTTGACGGTGTTGCCATCGCGTGGGCCGTTGCGGAATTTCTGCACAACAAACCGCGCGTTCGCGCCAAGACGCTCTTTGCTACCCATTTTCATGAGCTCACGGAACTTGCAATCACGTGCTCGTGCGTCAAAAACTACAATATTGCGATTAAAGAATGGAACGATGAAATCATCTTCTTGCGGAAAGTCCAGGAGGGCGCCGCAGATAAAAGCTACGGAATCCAGGTAGCCAGGTTGGCCGGATTACCTGCAGAGGTGATCCAGAGGGCAAAGGAGATCCTGAACACACTGGAGAACAACTCCATCGATCTTCGCGGAAAACCTATCCTGGCCGGCAAGTCCGAAGATTCCGGCGTGTTGCAACTGGATTTGTTCAAGGAAGATACACGCCTGGAAGTGATTGAAACATTGAAACACCTGAGCCTGGAGGATCTGACTCCGCTGCAGGCGCTGAACTTGCTTGCTGAACTGAAAACCAAGTTGAATTGAATGAACCACGGAGGCACGCTCTGAAAAAGATATCAGTGGCTGAACTTCCCGTAGGAATTTACTTTTGGAGACAAGGGAATCCTCATCGATGGTACAAGATGTCCGATATCGTTTGATGACCCCACAACCGTGAAAGATTTGGCCCCCGGAGAGGAAATTGTTCTTTCGGATCCAACAACATGCTCCGAATGCTGGAACCAATTACCTTGGAGTTTTCCTCGAAGATGTCCTGTTTGCGGCGCAGAATCTGATGCACGTGAATCAAAAAGTAAGGTGCTACAGATTGTTTCAGAATGGACAGGTAATCCAAAGCCACATATTTGATCCACGGAACATCAAACAACAACCAAAGGCGGTAGCCAAATGAAGGTACGAGAAATTATCTGGCTCGATGTCATTGAAGATAAAATCCAACGGAAGCATAATGTGAAGTCGGAGGAAGCGGAGGAGGTTTTCAAGAATCATCCCAGGTACTTCTTCGTTGAAAATGGACATGTGGAGGGTGAAGATCTTTATTCGGCAATTGGAAAAACGGACGCCGGCCGGCTGTTGATCGTATACTTTATATTAAAGCCAGAACAACAAGCGCTGGTTATTAGCGCCAGAGATGCAAAGAAAAATGAACGGAAAAAATATGAAAAAAAGTAAGACTGCCAAGACTTCCAGCATTTCGAAGGCGAAAACTTACGAAGAAATAGGGGAGTTTTGGGACAATCATGAGTTCACAGAATTTGAAGACCAGATTCATGAAGTAAAAATGGATGTGGATATTCAGATACGACACCACTACGTCTCGTTGGATCCACATCTTATGCTCGAAATCGGAAAGGAAGCAGCGAGCAAAGGGCTATCCACGCAAAGTCTCGTTAATCTGGTTATCAAAGAGCATTTGTCTGGTCAGCGGAAGTAGCACCGGCACGCAAGACATGCTTGCCTGGCTCAGCGAATCGTACATTCGGTTTGTAACGCAGGCGTCTCGCCGGCAGAGCTCGACGATGCGCAATGATTTGGCCGGCGGGGACGCCGGCGCTACAAAACCGTTTCCCGGAAATGAAACACTTTATAACCATGTGTTACAGTGCGCTAGCGAATCGGATGAGGGAATCAATTGTTTAGGAAAGTACCGGAAGATTTAAAGACGGCGCTGGGACAATGCTTTTGGATCGGATTGAACGGCACGACCGCGGACGATC
>CAZDDB010000504.1:0-1866 GCA_964504105.1 uncultured Acidobacteriota bacterium | reverse complement strand
CGCCAGCGGTACAAACCGTTTTTCAGTCACTCCAACAAATTTGTCGTGCACCCGTTCGTAAGAATGCGCCTTCTGCATGCCTGTTTGTTGTTCTTCCTGTTCCAGGCAACTCTTGTGTTTGCCGGTGTTCAGGTGCGGGATGGGAAAATCTCGGCCGACCTAAATTCCGAACCGTTGACACAGGTCCTGCAGACCATCAAAGAGCAGTCACAAATCCGGCTGGATATGGAACAGGATGTCGGAAGCAGAACCGTTACCGCAAGCTTTCAAGATCTTCCGCTCGGAGAGGGCATCCGCAAGATGCTGGAAGGAACCGGCATCAATTTTGTGGTGCTTTCTGATGGAGATGGGCATCCCGCGTCCCTATTTGTCGGACTCAGTGCGCGTCCCGGTGCTCCACCCCGCAGGTTAGATGGCCGTCCCGTGAACAACAATCGCGGCGTTGTCACGCCGGTATATCCGTCCCAGCCCGATCCCGCGCAAGAGCGGCAGGATCGCCAGAATCTCCCTTCGCGCAGGCAGCAGGTATCACCACCGGTAAGTGTTCCCACTGGTGGAGGATTCAATCCTGCCACGAACCAGCAGGAACAAGACAGACAGGAACAACAGGACGAAGGAATACCGGAAGAGGAACAGACGGAAGAACAATAAGGGCCGTTACAGAATCCATTTTAATAGATCCGCACCCATACCGGAAAAAGAGGTTCGCTCCAAATAATCCACGAGAATTTCCCGTCCGCTTCGCAGGTGCAACGGCAACTCGGGCGGGTGGAACTTTCCTTTCCGCTGCAACCCAAGCTCGATTAGTTTTTTGTAACCATCCGCCATTTGTTCGGGGCGGTGATGCGTCTCGATATAGTTTTTTGCAGCAGCTCCGAGGCGGTCTCGCAACCCGGCATCTGGTATCAGTGTCTCGAGGTGATTGTAAATGTCATCAAGCTCGCGATTGGGGCGGACTCGAAGGACGACATCGCGTGGAATCTCCTGCAGATATTCCAGGCGGCTGACCAGGACAGGTTTTTCGCACGACATGGCGCGGAGCATGGTAGCGGACATCTCTCCCGCTGAAGGATATCGCAAATTGAGAATGATGTCGGCCCTGTTCATCAATTCTTGAAATTCTTCGCGTTCTACATGTCCCGTAACATGCACAAGATCTTGCATTCCCCGCTGCCGGATTTCTTCTTCCAGGTGGAGGTGATGCCCCACATCTCCCACAATCAGATAAAGCAGGTTGTTGTGCCGTCGCGCCAGCCGTGCGATCGCAGGCAGGATCTGTGGAATGCGTTTTGCGCGTGTCGCCAACCCGAACGATGCCAGCACCAGTTTTCCCGGAAAAGGATCCCGGGATGGTTGTCGCGGTTCGGTACGCACCGCCATCGGAACGTGGATCACCGGCGTGTCCGTAACCCGAAGTTTCTTCGCCACGATTTCCGTATGTGCCGCCGCGGCCAGGGCCGACATCAAGAGCAAACGGACAAACGGGAAGTAATAGAAATACAAGTCACTGAAAATTCCGGAAGCAACGGTTTGTCCGATCGCTGCGCCTTGTAGATGAGCCAGTTTTGCCTCCTCCATATATTCCTGTACCAGCCCCTTGCTCAACAGCATTGCTGCGCGCGATTGGTGCAGGCAATAATCGTGAAATACGATTGCGCCAGGGAAATGAAATAGATATCCGTACATGTATTCATGGAACAGAGAATTCCCCATCTGATACAGAATCAAGTCGTATGGACGCCTTCTCTGCTTAAAATAGAATTGGCCGTGGTGGAACGCAGATGGCCGGTGCGTTTCTGAGTCCGTGAAAACATCGATCTGGTATTCTTCCCGGAGCAGAGGGAGCAGCTCCTCATCATAATCCGA
>CAZDDB010000503.1:0-1869 GCA_964504105.1 uncultured Acidobacteriota bacterium | reverse complement strand
ACGTGACTGAAATACTTCGTTTATCGACGTCCATTCCAGCAAAGATGTCAAACTCTAACGGATTCAGGTTAAAATGTTGTTGTTGAATGATCATTTTGCCTCCTAAGTGTTTTACTCCATTGTGAAGCACAGGAGGCTTTTTTTCTTCATCTCATTCAGCATATGGGTTTCCAGCGTTGGGGGAGCAGCCGACAAAACTGCGAATCTAATAAGGTGAAAGTCCTTTACCGTCAATTGCTCGGTTCGGACGGTTAGCTAATACGGAGTAGGAGGAGGTAACGAATCCTGCGGTGCTCGTATGAGAAAGTCACGGCTGCCCAATGGTGAAAGCCAAAAGGGTAGGAGCGATCAGAGTGGCGAGCAAACCTTGGGGCCTGAACATAAGAGAATGACTGCAATCCCGAGATGGAGTCCGTGCTGAAGTCGCTGTACGGAACATTGTATCTGCCGACCCTATCCTAACGGGGGGAAGGCCGAAGCTTCATGGGAAGAAACGGGCAAATGCACCATGCGGAGTGCCGGGATAGGGGTCCAAGCACCAAGGGAAAGAGACGCAGAGAATAAGGTCGGGAAGATCCTGTTGACCAGCAGTGGAGTGGTACAAGCTGCAAGGACCCGATAACGAGAGAAAGAAGTTATCGGGAGGCTACAGGATTGGCACATGAGGCCGTAGGAGCGAGGATGGAGAGTGTCATGCTTTCCGGAGCAAAGGGCCTCTGGGTACGCAGTATGCTGATTGGACGACCAGGGAAGGCGGACATGAAGGACCGCACAAATCCGCTGGAGACGCCAATAGCCAGGAATGAGATAAACTGTAGGAGGAACAGGCGAATGCAGACCACGTGCTTAAAACTTGGAATTCCTGCAGGAAGATTTCAGACCGAAGGAGAAATCCAACTGCGACTTCGAACCGGATTCGGGAAATCCGACCGTCCGGGATCATAGGGAGGCTCTGGGAAACACAGCTACGGAAGAAATAGGAACCCGCTTCACAATCGAAAGAGTGGAGATCGGTCACTCTCTTCCTACAGTGTAGTGCGCCCAGTTTCTATCCCGATCCCGGCTGCCTCGCGCCTTCGCGAGATTCTTGACAGTATGTACGAACGTACATATAATTGACCGGTGCAATACCAGTGGGATCCAGATAAGGCAGCAACCAATCTCCGGAAACACGGCGTAGACTTCGCTGACGTGATCGCCGTATTCTCAGATCCGTATGCACTAACCGTTCGGGACGAAGATTCCCACGAAGAGAGGTGTGTAACGCTCGGCATAGATCACCTGGGACGCATTGTGGTTGTCGCCTACACTTGGCGAGGAAACAACATTCGAATTATTTCGGCAAGGAAGGCGAATCGACGTGAGCGAAAGGAATATGAGGCAGGATTATGAAGAAACATTACGACTTTTCAAAGGGCAAGCGTGGAGCCATTGAACCAATTCATGGCCGGAAGACCCGCATAACCATCAGAATCGATGACAACGTTCTCGATTGGTTTCGGGACCAGGTGAACCTCGCCGGAGGCGGAAGCTACCAAACGCTTATGAATGATGCTTTGGCGGAGCACATTCGCAAGAGGGAAGAGGCCTTGGAGGACACACTTCGGCGGGTTCTAAGAGAGGAGCTCAAAGTACGCCTGGCCTAACAATTCGCTCAACCGGACCACATTCGCGCCTCGCTCAGGACATGCCGCTTGCTACCGGTTCACAATCACCCTTTGCCGGGTAGCGTTCATTGCGCTATCATGTTTTGTGCTGGCACATGGCTGCAAGCGGCACGCCTTCGCTCATCGCGAATGTGGCCGGTTAGCTCAAGCGTTCCACGGCGCGCTGCGCGCCGTGGAACGGTCCGGATGAGCTTCGCTCCCA
>CAZDDB010000502.1:0-1875 GCA_964504105.1 uncultured Acidobacteriota bacterium | reverse complement strand
GCTTTTCTGTTGGTGCTTCCTGGGAATCGGCATCTCGTGTTCTGGTGGAACATGCGCCATGGGTTGCAGGGCAGGCATTTTCCTTTATGCTCAGCAATCTCGCGTTTTCACTTTTTTGCGGGGTCCTGCTGGCCTTACTTCATTACGGGTTGCTGATCGTGGCAGGATTGCTGGACAGAAGTGGCTTGTTTTCTCGTAAATTGCTATCGCCGAGTATTGCAGTTGCTGCCGCTACCCTGGTGTGCATATCCCTGTGGGTCCTACGATACCGATTTCCTCTGAAACAAGCTCCTATGATTGTGCAGGATGTCTTCGCCTACTTGATTCTGAGTCTTGTTTACGTTGGATTCATGATGATCGTCGGGCTGATTCATCGTTCTTTAATTGTCAAAATTTCTCCTCAACTTCTGATAAAGATTTCGATTTTCGCAATTTTCAGCCCGATCGTAATTGTTTTCCTCATCCAATGGTTCCGCAGCTCCTATCAGCAAGGTGAAAAACAGCCGGATTCTGTTGACCACGTAATTTTGATCAATGTGGACACACTGCGCACGGACTTTATCAGCGCCTATGGCTCTCCGTATATCCGTACACCGGTGATTGATAGAATTGCTGCGGAAGGGGCACTCTTCAAGAACGCAATCACGCATATGCCATTAACTGGACCATCCCATATGAGCATGTTGACCGGCCTTCCTCCCCTGAAGCATGGGGTTCTCATGAACGGCTTTGTACTTCCTCGCGGTATTTCGACTGTAACCTCTTATCTTCTAAAAGCGGGTTACCGGACGGGCGGCTTTATCTCGGGATACCCGCTTCAAATCTTCAACTCCCGTCTGGATCAAGGTTTTCAGAGATATGACGATAATTTGGCGTGGATGGATTTTTTCGACGGAAGTTACTGCGGAAGATTTGTTTCGGATCTGCGATTCTTCGAAAAGGACTTGTCCAGAGATGCCGGATCGACAACGGACTCTGCGCTCCGATGGTTAGCAAAAAACGTGGAATCTCCTTTTTTTCTTTTTTTGCACTACTATGATCCTCACTTTCCATATGGAGGAAATCTAAAGTTGATTAACAAGCACCGAGCAACTCATGAAGATTTACCTCACCAGAAGAAGCTGTATGGGATAGAAGTAGAAACTGTCGATGCTCAAATAGGCCGTATCGTCTCATTTCTGAAAGAAAAAGGTATTTATGACAAGTCGTTATTGATTTTTACATCCGACCATGGTGAGAATCTCGGTGAGCACGGACATTACTACGAGCACAAGAGTGTTTATGATCCGGTGATCCGAGTTCCTTTAATTGTTCGCTATCCGGGTAAAGTTGTTCCTGGAACAGTGATCACTCAGCAGGTGGCGTTGACGGATATCTTTCAGACGATCCTGGCTGCTACAAAATTGGAATCGAAGGAGGCTCCAGATTCTGTCGATCTGATAGGTCTGGCCGGCGGACGTTTCGGTTCACCCCACAGTGTGATGGTCACGAACTGCTTCCGTTTACAGGTTGTCAAGCATTCTGTTCGCATGAATGAATGGAAACTGATTAGCAACGATGATCTTCAAAGAACGTATGAATTGTGTCATCTCACCACAGATCCAAAGGAACTGGTCAATGTCTATCACCAGGAACCGGGAATCGGCCGCCAACTGGAACCTTTCCTGAATTCTCAACTGGGGATTCAGGTCCACAGGAAGGTTGAAGGTTTGTCTCCGGCTCAGATCGAAAATTTGAAGAGTTTAGGTTACATCCACTGATTCGGCAGTCTGGATGAGTTCAAGCAGCGACTTTTATTGAAAGAAGAGCGATTATGAAAGTTCTTTTGCTTCACGATAATCCTCCCCCCGGCGGGGGCGCTGAAAAACAATTTCT
>CAZDDB010000501.1:0-1898 GCA_964504105.1 uncultured Acidobacteriota bacterium | reverse complement strand
TCACCAATGACGGTCGTGTCAAGATCCTGGACTTTGGTCTGGCGAAGCTGACTCAAACCGAAGCCGCAACGGCCCAGTTCTCCAAGCTGGAGACCGGAGCGCCGCGCTCAGCCGCCGGCATGATCCTGGGGACGGTCGGCTATATGTCTCCCGAACAGGTGCGTGGAATATCATCTGATGCGCGTTCCGATATTTTTGCGTTCGGCGCAATCCTGTATGAAATGATCTCCGGAAAACGCGCCTTTCACAGTGAAACAGCAGCGGACACCATGAGCGCCATCCTGGAAAAGGACCCGCCCGAGCTGTCGGATACAACTCCAAACTTTTCGCCCGCTATGGCACGGATTGTAGAACATTGCATGGAGAAAAATCCGGCGCAGCGCTTCCAATCGATGCACGACGTGGCTTTCTACCTGGAAACCCTTTCCGGAGTTTCAGCGACCGGCATCACTGCACCTGCTGTTGCGCCTGCTCGTTCCAGAGTGAAGACGCTGCTTCCGTGGATGCTGGCCGCATTGATGACAGCCTTCGCAGCAGTGGCCTGGTTTTCGGCCGTCAGGAATGAGGTCACGCAGTCAGAAAAAGCGGTGATGCGTTTCGTCGTTCCACTGGAAGCGGGACAGAGATCATTACAAAACGCATACGGATCACTGGCCATCTCACCGGATGGTCGTTCTATCGTATACACGGGGGTGGAAAAGCAGGAGATCCGTCTTTACCTCAGGAACATGGATACATTTGAATCCAGGCCGATTGCAGGAACCGAAGGAGGTCGCGGGCCTTTCTTTTCCCCCGATGGAAAGTGGCTCGGCTTTTTTACAGCGCATTATCTGAAGAAAGTTCTACTCTCCGGAGGCACTCCGGTATCATTATGCCGGGTCGCGAACGCCCGCGGCGGTAGTTGGGGAGATCATGGATCAATCGTCTTTTCGCCATTTTACTACGCGGGGCTCAGCAAGATTTCGGCAGACGGCGGTACGCCGCAACCTGTTACGGAACTCGACAAATCACAGCAAGAACGGAACCACCGGTGGCCGTTCGTGCTGCCGGGTGGAAAAGTTGCCCTGTTTACAATCGGAATTGGAGGAAGCTGGTCCGAAGCTCGCATCGGCGCGGTTCGTCTGGATACAGGCAAACGAAAGGTGGTCCTGCAAGGAGGATTCGGAGCCCGTTATCTGCCGACCGGACACCTAATCTTTGGGCGAGGCGATGCTCTTTACGTCATCCGGTTCGATCCGGAAAAACTCGAAACAACCGGCGATCCCGTACAACTTGTCGCCGGAGTCGGCAATAATACAGCAGGCAGTCTGGAATACGCTTTTTCCCAAAATGGAATTCTGCTCACCCTTCCTGTGGGACTTACTTTTGATGAAGGAGGGACTCTGGTGATGTTGAATCGTAAGGGGGAGAGAGTACCGTTTGCTCATGGATCCCTTGATTCGGTGGTGCTGAACAATCCCGAAATATCACCAAACGACAGCAGGCTTGCTGGTGATCGAGGGTTCGAAGTCTGGATCTACGATCTGGAACGTGGCACATCCACACGTCTCACTTCCGGATCACGCACAGGTTGGCCCATATGGACATCCGACAGCAGAAGAGTGACCTACGTTTCCGAACGATTGGGCTTCTGGAATCCATTCTGGCGCGCGGCCGATGGAAGCGATCAGGAACAGCCTGTAATCACAAACGAGTCTATACTGAATCCAACAGCTTGGTCACCCGACGGCAAAAAGCTCTTGCTCTACAGGGATAGCCCGCAAACGGATTCCGATGTGATGGTGTTTGACTCCACGGACGGAAAGCTTCGGGAGTTTGTCGCGACTCCGGCAACGGAATTGGTTGGAATCTTTTCTCCGGATGGTAAGTGGGTCGCGTATCGTTCGGATGAATCCGGG
>CAZDDB010000500.1:0-1900 GCA_964504105.1 uncultured Acidobacteriota bacterium | reverse complement strand
GCATCCGTGAAAAATTTCTGTCGCGACCCGGTTTGTCGCAAATTCGATCCATCGCCGTGCTCCCGCTCAAGAACCTTTCCGGGAATCCGGACCAGGAGTATTTTGCCGATGGAATGACCGACGAGTTGATTTCAAAACTCTCGGTGATCGAATCTCTGAGGGTGATCTCTCGCAGATCTGTGATGGAGTACAAGAGTTCCTCCAAACCGCTTCGGCAAATAGCAAAGGAACTCGATGTGGATGCAATCGTGGAGGGATCGGTGCTGCAGGCGGGGAATCGTGTTCGCATCTTGGCCCAGTTGATCGATGCCGCAGCCGACAGAAACATGTGGGCGCAGAGCTACGAACGGGATCTGAGCGATGTGCTGGGCCTGCAGAACGAGGTGGCGACCGCGATTACGCAGGAAATCGAAATCAAGATGAACCCCCGGGAACGAGCAAGCCTTTCGACTGCGCCGAAAGTCAATCCGGCAGCTTACCAGGCTTATCTCCGGGGCCTGGATTATTCACGAGGCTTAATCGAAGAGAAAACCCGTCTTTCGGTCACCATGTTTGAGAGAGCAATCGAACTGGATCCCCGGTTTGCATTGGCATATACCGAGCTTTGCAAGCAGCACTCGGCGATGTATCACCTCGGAATCGATCGCTCTAAAGAGAGGTTGCAAAAGGCAAAGGCTGCAGCAGACGAAGCTTTTCGTATTGCTCCGAATCTTCCGGAAGCCTATGTCGCACTTGGTTATTACTACTACTATGGATTCAAGAACTATGACGAAGCCCTCAAGAACTTTGCCGTTGCGCAGAAAACGCTTCCCAACAACGCTGCGGTCCTGGAAGGGCTGGCTTATGTTCACCGCCGACAAGGGCATTTCGATCTGGCCGTTGAGGAGATGCGCAGGATCCTGGAGCAAAATCCAAGGGATGTGCTTTTACTTACCAATATTGCGAGCAGTTACATCTCCCTGCGCAAATACGGAGAAGCAGAAAACTGCGTAGACCGGGCAATCATGATCGCTCCCGATTACACACGGGCATACCAGTTCAAAGCCTATCTTGCCTTTGCAACAGGCGATACCAAGAAAGCGAGAACATGGTTGGAGAAGGCGCCTGATCAAAGAGACGCACTTTCCCTTTGGCTCAGGTTTTGGGTTCACCTTTATGAAAGGAACTACGATGCGGCACTTCATGTACTCACTAGTTCACCCGATGAGATCATCTCAAGCGAGGTGTTTCTTGCTCCCAAAGCTCAACTAAAGGGAATGGTTTATCAACTGCAAAACCAACAGCAAGAAGCCCGGTCCCATTACGAGGCTGCGAGAATCTGGTTGGAGAAAAAACTGAAGGAGAACCCGGAAGACCCCAGGTTCCATGCATCTGCTGGAATGGTGTTCGCGGGACTCGGAAGGAAAACGGAAGCGATTCAGGAAGGAGAAAAGGCTGTCGGACTTATTTCAAAAGATGCCTGGGCAAGTCCGTTTTATGTTCGCAATCTTGCACACATATACGCCCTGACAGGAGAATCCGATCGCGCCGTCGACCGGCTCGAGTATCTACTCTCCATTGCCAACGGGGAAGGATTCCTCAGCCTGCCGCTCCTCCTGCGGCTGGATCCGCGCTGGGACTCGCTGCGCAACCATCCGCGCTTTCAGAAATTGCTGGAAAAGTACGATCACAAAAAATGAGACTGCCCCAACTTTCTGTGCGTGTTTCGATTGTGCCCGCAGAGCCCAGATGGCTGTTCAATCCTTTCCCCATGGCTCAGGAGACAAATGCACTCACGATCACTGAATTTGCCTCCATCCTCCATCCTCTATCTTCCATCTTCTTTTTTCACGCCCAACTCGCACCTGCTGCAGGATGTTTCGCTGTTGTCGCAGAAGTCATAGAAGAAATGGTGGAGCGC
>CAZDDB010000499.1:0-1904 GCA_964504105.1 uncultured Acidobacteriota bacterium | reverse complement strand
CTTCTGTCACGAAAATTCGTATAATAGGAAGTCTGTTTTGGAGGACAAATGTTCAAGAAGCTCCTGAAATTCCTGTTGATGTCGGCGCTGACTTTTTTTCTGATGATTGTTTTTCTGCTGGTCGTTGCCGCACTGACGATGGGGCCGACGGTCAAGAAGAACAGCATCCTGGTGCTCGACTTGAGCGGTCCACTTTTCGAAGAAGGACCGCAAGGATGGAAAGAGCGCCTTCTTGTGGGAGACGTTCTGACAACCCGCGGAATTGTGGAATCGGTGGAAAAAGCAAAGAAAGATGACCGCATCAGAGGGCTTCTGGTAAATTCACTCTACGCAGAAATGGGGATCGGAAAAGCGCAGGAACTCCGGAATGTGATCCGCGATTTTGCGCGCACTTCAAAGAAGCCTGTTTACGGCTACATGGAAGAAGGGGGAACCATCGATTATTACGTCTGTGCGGCGGCGCCCAGACTATTTGCCTCACCGGAAGGAGACAGCTGGTTTACCCTCCTTGGCATTCGCGCCGAAGTTCCCTTCTTCAAGGGGACGCTCAACAAAGTCGGGATCGAAGCGCAATTGGACCACATCGGAGCCTACAAAAGCGGGAGCGACATCTACACGCGCGAAACGATGTCAGACCCCGACCGCGAGGCTGTCAATTCAATTCTCGACAGTCTGTATTCGAGAGTCACATCAGACATCGCAATGGACCGGAAACTGACTCCTGAACATGTAAAAAATCTCATCGATCAAGCCCCGTTCCTCGCAAAAGACCTGAAAGAAAAGCACCTTGTAGACGATCTGCTCTATCGCGACGAGATGGAAGATCTTATAAAAAAAGAACTGAAACTTGTAGAGCTCAATACCGTTTCGATCCTGGAATATCAAAAACCAACATTCAGTGAAACCTTTGAAGAAAAGAAAGACAAGATTGCAATTGTATACGCCACCGGCTCCATCATGCCCGGCACCTCTTCCAAGGGATGGGGGGAAAACATTATGGGATCCACCACCATCACGGAAGCGCTGCATCAGGCACGGGACAATGATGCCGTCAAGGCGGTTGTGATGCGGGTCGATTCGCCTGGCGGTTCTCCTTCCGCCTCCGATGCGATCTGGCGCGAAGTTCGAGTCACTGCAAGAAAGAAGCCTGTCGTTGTATCCATGGCCGATGTTGCCGCGAGCGGCGGGTATTACATTTCCATGGGCGCCACAAAGATCTTTGCAGATCCATCTACGTTTACCGGCTCGATCGGAATCTATGGTGGAAAATTCTATCTCAAAGGTCTTTACGATAAGATCGGCTTGAAAAAAGAAATCATCAAAAGAGGCGAGAACGCAGACTTGTTCAGCGACTATGTTCCATTCAGGGAGAAAGAATGGGAACTGATTCGCAAGCACATGCAATTCACCTATGATACGTTTACGAGAAAAGCGGCCGAGGGAAGAAAGAGGACAAACCGGCAGATCCAGGATGTAGCCCAGGGACGTGTCTGGAGCGGCGAACAGGGACTGCAACTCGGCCTGGTCGACAAACTGGGCGGACTGAAAGATGCAATCCAGGAAGCAAAACAACTGGCCAAACTGTCCGGAAAGAGCGTCGGGTTTGTGATTTATCCTGCCCGCAGGGAAGATCTGAGCAATCTGTTTTCAAGCAGCCGGGCGAAAGTACAACTTCCGGAAGAGGTTCACGAATTGCTCTGCTGGGCTCAAATTACCCGGAAAGAGCACCTTCTTCTGCTGATGCCCATTAAATTTATCATCAACTAAGTCCTTGATTTCACAAATACAGCGCCGTATCTTGAACCACGAAGCGCACGAAGAACAGGAAGGATTGAACCGCCAAGCCCGCCAAGATCGCCAAGGCGGAAGGAATGGTCTTTGCAGCCGCCGGGCGCCGCAGGCGC
>CAZDDB010000498.1:0-1909 GCA_964504105.1 uncultured Acidobacteriota bacterium | reverse complement strand
GACGCAACGACGCGCATCTCCTTTGTGATATCATCCCCATTTCATGGGATCAGATACACCGGTTCAGGTAGAAGGACTGACCAAAAACTACGGTGATTTCCCGGCGGTCAAGGGGATCAATTTCGAAGTACATGCGGGGGAAGTGTTTGGCCTGCTGGGGCCGAACGGAGCTGGAAAAACCACTACCGTAGAAATCCTGGAAGGGCTGCGTCCGCGGACAGGTGGGCGTGTTTCCGTACTGGGTCTCGATCCGGGTCTGCAGAGCAAACAGATCAAAGACCGAATCGGGGTCTGTCTGCAATTTACAAATCTACCCGATAAGATGAAGGTGCGGGAAGCTCTCGAATTGTTTGCCAGCTTTCATACAAGGACGACCGGCATCGATGAATTGCTCGAGCGGTTGCAGCTCCGCGAAAAAGAGGAAGCCTTCTACTCACACCTTTCCGGCGGACAAAAACAGCGGCTTGCATTTGCGCTCGCTCTCATCAACGATCCCCAGGTGCTGTTTCTGGACGAACCTACCAGCGGTCTCGATCCACAGGCAAGATTGGAAATCCATGAATTGATTGAGAAGCTGCGCAGTCAGCAACGGACGATCCTGCTCACCACTCACTATATCGAAGAAGCTGAAAAGTTGTGCGATCGTGTCGCGATCATCGATGGCGGAAAGATCATCGCCATCGGCACTCCGCGTGAAATCCAGGCAAAGACTCTCGGCCAATCGCTCGTCGAAATCCGCTGCGATTCACCGATTCCCGAAATCGAGCTGCCGCAATGGAACAGCAGTGAAAAATCGCAAATCAGCGAGGACAGAAAATCACTCACTGTGGTTTCCACTCACCCCGCGCGCACGCTGGTAGAGATCGTAAAGTGGATCGACCAGCAAAATATCGATCTTGCCGATGTCCATTTGAAGCGCCCTTCCCTGGAAGACGTTTTTATAGAACTGACCGGGAGGAAGCTGCGGGAATGAAGGCGTATCTTTCCCTGATTCGCATCGATCTGAAACTCGCATTCCGGAACAGAAGTGTCATCTTTTTTAATTATCTCTTTCCGCTCATGTTCTTTTTTATCTTCGCTCAAATGATGGGTGCGGTCGTCCCGATTTCCTATGTTGTCGGGATGGTCCTGGTGCTGGGAATTCTGGGAAACGGCCTGTTTGGAGCCGGTATGCGAGCAGTGAACGAACGGGAGCAAAACATTCTCAGACGCTACAAAGTGGCACCCATCACAGCGACTCCGCTGCTTGTTTCCTCGATGGTTACAGGGTGGGTTGCGTTCATGCCTTCTGCGATTCTAATTCTCTCGATCGCTCACTTCCGTTATAAAATGACGTTCCCCACACACATGCTGTCCTTGCTCGGGCTGATCTCACTGGGTGTGATCACATTTCGCTCAATGGGATTGATCATCGCAGCCGTTGTGAATTCCATGCAGGAAGGAAACATCCTGATCCAGCTCCTGTATATGCCGATGCTGTTTCTGAGCGGCGCAACCTTTCCCGTTGAAAGACTCCCGAGGTGGGGCCAGATCGTCTCTCACTTTCTCCCTGCATCGCACCTGGTCACCGGGTTTCGCGGGATCTTTCAGGAAGATCAGAGTCTATTCGAGAACTGGCCTTCGGTTCTGGCCCTGACTACGACTCTCACAATCTGCACGTTTGTTGCCACACAACTGTTCCGTTGGGAAAAAGAGGAAAAGATTCGCACCTCCGCAAAGTTGTGGGTACTCGGCGCACTCGCTCCGTTTGTGATTCTGGGCTGTTACCAGATCTTCGCGGCTCCTTGACGCTCTGAGACCTCTATGCTACTAACGTTAGTTTCTTCTCCTTTTGGCAAGAATTTGCGAACGGGTTTTGTAACGCCGGCGTCTCGCCGGCCAGACAAAGAAAGTGCACTTCAATCACCGG
>CAZDDB010000497.1:0-1937 GCA_964504105.1 uncultured Acidobacteriota bacterium | reverse complement strand
AGCATCAGAGATAAGCCGGCGCATTTTTGCACGAAGGGAAACATTGCACGCGCCCTATCTCATCGATCTGGAAGTGGCGCAGGTTCTTCGGAGGTACGTCACCTCCGGTGAAATGTCTTCCGCGCGCGGTGGGGAGGCGATTCAAGATTTTCTGGATCTATCTATCACGCGTTATCCGCACGAGCTGTTTCTTACCAGGATCTGGGAACTGCGAAACAATATCACCGCATATGATGCCGCTTATGTCGCTCTTGCGGAAGCCTTGATGGTTCCGCTGATTACTCGAGATTCGCGTCTTGCTTCGATTTCGAATCACAAAGCCAAAATAGAATTGTTGTAGCCCTTTTGCGGTCTTGGCGGTTTCTCCCTACTGGATTCGTACGTGGATTCTTTCTGGAATGACGCTCTTGACTGATATGCTTCTCTTTTCCGAATCCACGATTACAATGCGCGGAGTCAGTTCATAGACTCCCGGGGCCATTCCTCCGAGTTCCAGCACCACTTGAACCTGTTCGTCGGAAATTTTGGTGAGCCACTGTTTTGGGGCCTGCAAGTCGACGCGCACGACTCTTGGACTGTATTTCACAGCTTTGTTTGTTCCTGCGACTGTTACCGGGATTCGCCGCAAAGTGATGAGGTCTTTGATTTCAGATACGGTCAACGAAACAGTAACTTTCTTTGTAGATCCGAGCCGGACGGAGCTGTTTTCAACTCCCACATTTACTTTCTCGGTATGGCTTCCCCGGATCGAGCTGATATCGATGGAATCGGTAGTTACGTTCTTTACAGCGATTACGGCCGACCGTGGTCCGGTCACTTCCACCTGTGCCGGCACGACCGTCATCTGAGTGATGGCAAATCCTTCGGGTGGTTCTCCTTCCAAATGCGGAACCACAGGCGCAAGATGGCGGCTGATCTCCTCAATCCTGAGATGAACACGCGAAGGGGAAATGCGGAGCACGGAGAGTCCATATGGCACATGAACATTGTTTGATGTCAGCTCAAAATTCCGCGCGCCGGCCGTAGTTTCCCCCAGATCGATCCAGGCAGAAATATCTTGCGGTCGCAGGTTTTTTACAAGCGATGTGTTTCCACGGATCCAGACATTGATGGTGGAGAGCAAAGAACCATCCGTGTAAATTTCAAATGTCTTCGGCAGATTTCTGTATTCCAGAGGCGCACTGACAATGACCTCGGAGCTGGCCTGTGCTCCCACCCAGAACCAGAGCAGGACCGCCAGGATAGCGGAGGCAATCATCAAGAAAAGATTGGTAGAGGGAATTCTCATGGCAGTGAAACATCTTTCCGGATTCTACGGGTGAAGTCGGGACGATCCAGATACAGATAGTCCGAAATCCGCTTTTTCAATTCCGGACCATCGAGATCGCCTGCTATGATTTCCTTGTAAACGAGACTGATCCGGCCGGTCTCTTCCGAAACCACGATGATCATCGCATCGGTCTCTTCGCTCAATCCGATGGCGGCGCGGTGACGGCTTCCCATTTCACGGGCCAGATCGGGATTGAGCGTCAGCGGTAGAAAACACGCCGCCGCGCTGATCCGGTCCCGCTGAATGATGACGGCGCCGTCATGCAGCGGTGATGCCGGATTGAAAATACTCATCAGAAGATCGTAGGATACTTTTGCATCGATTTGAATCCCAATTTCGATGTAGTTTTTCAGACCCATCTCACGTTCCAAAACAACAAGAGAACCGATCCGCTTGCTTGCCATCGCAGTGACTGCAAAGATGATCTCATCCAACGGCTCCCTGACGAGCCGGCCCGTAAACAAATTCATGAGCGGGTTCTGACCAAGCACGGAAACTGCTTTTCGGATCTCGTGTTGAAACAAAATGATGATAATGAAAAACAGATAAGGAAAAATGCGGGTGAGAGTCCAGTGAAGCGTATTCAGTCTCAGCCATTCGGAGGCGA
>CAZDDB010000496.1:0-1944 GCA_964504105.1 uncultured Acidobacteriota bacterium | reverse complement strand
ACCGGACAGCATTGCCAGCAATTGCCGGTGCGATTCATCCAGCTGTTCCAGCAATCGATTCCATGCTGACGCATCCGATTCTCCGGTAGTTGGCCAATCTTCTGCGGTAGTCAGCTCCACAGGCGTTCCGTCTGCTCTCGTCAGCACGGCGCGCTGCCATGCAAGAATGTGTAGAGTGATCTCCCAAATGGTGTGCGCGTTTGCAATCGGCCTTTGGAGGGCGATTTCAGGAGTGACGTTTGCCAGAACTTCGCGCACGGAGGGACCGTGCCAGGCAGGCCCGGCGTAAGCGCGCTTTAACTGATCTTCAATCCGCTTGACTTCATCCATGGAGGACCTCCGTCCTTCATTGTACACCGCGATGATCTGGTTTTTTAACGCAGAGAGCGCGGAGGGTGAATTAGAACTGGAAGCGGAAGCTGGTTTGGAAGAGCGTATCGACTGAGTGGATGGGAATCTGGAGGGTTGCACGGACGGGCCGGTCGCTTTCCACACGAAGCAGTTCAAACGCGAGCCTGTGTTTCTCTGCCAGGGACAGCATGTATGCAAATGTCCAGGCGCTGCCGTCTTCGTTATTGTTGTCCCCAATCACAAACTGATCCCTGTCCTGAACGCGGAAGTTGTCATATCGCAAAGTAACTCTATTGCGACCAAATGAACTGGTAACCATTCCATAAAGCGCGTAGAAATCGATGTTGACCATCTCAATCGCTCCCATCCTGCTTCGGCCGGCCATGAACTGACTGAGAATTTCGAAGTTTCCGGGCAGGGGAACATCCACACCTGCGTTCGCA
Source organism: uncultured Acidobacteriota bacterium (assembly GCA_964504105.1). Taxonomy (GTDB): domain Bacteria; phylum Acidobacteriota; class HRBIN11; order JAKEFK01; family JAKEFK01; genus CAZDDB01. The sequence goes on along the minus strand of CAZDDB010000496.1, from coordinate 1,150 downwards.
AAGTCTGTTTTCCACGCATACTGAAAGCCATCGAAATCGCTCTGTCTGCCGCGATTGTTGAAATAAATGCCGTTCAGTTCCAGATAGCGGTTTTTCAGGCAAATACCGCTGTAGGTACCTAGGCGGCCGTCGATTTCCCGGAAAGGCTGGGCAAAGCGCGGTTGCTGTTGAAAGAGCCCGCCCGGTTCGATGGATGGAATCGGTGCAAGAGGAAGGCGATCAGAGAAGCCCGTTTGACGATCGTGCAGCGCCCATCCACGCCAGGCCAGCAGAGTGCCTGTAGGATCATTGTTTCCAAAAGCGGCGCCCGTAAACGCGAGTTCGTTGGATGCAATCGAGAGAACCAGAGTCGCTTCTACTCCGGTAGTCCGGACTTCTTCACCGATCCAACTATTGATCGCGGATGTCGTAATCGTGTAAGGCGTGGTCCATGCGGTCCCTCTGTTTTCCAGAGATACCGGTGGAAAGAACACTCCTCCGCGCGTTTTGAGTCTCACTTGCGGAGAAAGCACGGGGCAGTAACTTACGAATGCCTCGATCAAATCGATTGGACCTCGCATCTGCTCGCGATCCGGTTCGGCATCTATGTTTATGTGAATTCGCGCGGACAGAACATCATTCCGGGAAACTGACATCAACAGCGATGCCTGCGAAAGACGAAGCACATTTGCGCTTTCACCGTCCGCTCCGCCATAACGCGTCTTGCCCAATCCGCCATCCAGCCAACCAGTGGCAGCGCCCGTCTTTCCAAAACGGACATCCAGTACTCCGTCAAACTTAATCCGAAGCGAATCATCTTCTGCATACAGGAAACCTGCAGATGCCAACAGCAGGCCCAGAACGGCAATTTGCGCAATCATACCCATCAGATTTGTCGTACGAATCGCAAAAACCTTTCTCGGTGCTCTCCGCGGGCTCCGGGTGAATTCTTTGGTGTCTCTGCGGTTGATTACAATGTGACGGCGAGTTTGGCGTTGTTCCAGGCGGTCATGCCGCCAACCACATTTGTAATCCGGTGGAAGCCAAGCTGCTCCAGGACACTGGTGGCAGCGGAAGACCGGTAGCCGCCTGCACAGATCACGGCCACAGTGGTTTCTTTGTTCAGGACCGAAGCGTCCTGCGGCAACCGGTTGAGAGGGATATGAATTGC
>CAZDDB010000495.1:0-1963 GCA_964504105.1 uncultured Acidobacteriota bacterium | reverse complement strand
CCGGGCGGCGAACAAATGAGCATCTATGATGCCGCGATGAAATATATGGCGGCAGGTGTTCCGCTGGTTGTCTTTGCGGGGCACGAATACGGCACAGGCAGCTCGCGCGATTGGGCGGCAAAAGGGACGAGCCTCCTGGGCGTCCGCGCGGTCATCGCTCAAAGCTATGAGCGAATTCATCGCAGCAATCTCGTGGGAATGGGTGTTCTTCCGTGCCAGTTTAAAGAAGGCGTCAACGCAGCGTCCTTGAAACTCGATGGATCAGAGACATACGATCTGCTGGGGACTGATTCGGGAATCCAACCTCGTATGGAGATCATACTGGTGATTCACCGCGCGAACGGATTCAGGGAAAGCGTTCCGGTGATGCTGCGAATCGACACCCCGATTGAAATCGATTACTACCGCCACGGCGGCATCCTGCCGTACGTGCTCAGGCAGATCCTCGCCTGAGCCATGGACCGATCCACACGCCGGCTTCTGATCGTATCACTGCTTTTCATTCTTCTTCGTCTGCTGATTCTGCAACAGTATTTTGAAAGGAATCCGTTTTCCACTTACCCGATCATTGATTCGGCACTCTATCTGGACTGGGCGGAAGCAATTCTGCAAGGTAAAACATACTTTCCTCACGAATTTCATCACCCGCCGGGCTATGCGGTTTTTCTGGCAGGCGTGCTGAAAGTTTCAGGAAATAATCTCTTCGCTGTCCTGTTCCTGCAAAGCTTGATGGTCTCGGCGCAAGGCCTGCTGGTGTTTGGATGCGCGCGAAGACTTTCGGGAACCGCATCGGCCTGGCTGGCATTCGTGTTGTTTTCTCTTTGCGGTCCGGTTGTCTTTTATTCGATGAAGATCCTGTCCGAAACGCTGTATACGACGGCGCTGCTGGGATCGTTTTATTTTCTTCTGTGCTTCATACAACTTATCCGACCGGCGGGCTGGAAGCCCGCGCTCCATCTAGTTCTGTCCGGGATGTTGCTGGGAATCGCAATAGAAGTGCGCGGGAATGCGATGCTCTGTGTGGTTCCGGCAGTGATCGCAGTATGGATAGCAGAAAAGACGGCCATCAAACGGATCGCGTACGTTGCAGTTCTGTGTGCGGGAGTCGGCGTTTTCGTGCTGCCCGTGTTATGGCGAAATGTTTCGGTTGCTGGAGTCTGGTCTCCTTCTGCATCCAACTGGGGCGAAAACTTCTATTTTGGAAACAGCCCGTACTCCACGGGAGGTGTCCCCGCAGTGCCGGGGATCAGCCTGAATCTGATTCATCAGATTGATGATGTGCGCAGTGAAGCCAGCCGGCGGGCAGGCCGTCCGCTTGATTCGATTGAAGCACAACGGTTCTGGTTTCGGGAAGGACTCCGATTCATTCAAAGTGAACCCATACGATGGTTGAAACTGGAATGGCAGAAGCTGTTCAGGCTGATGTCGCGGAATCTCCCTTCCGGCATGTTTTTCTATGATCTGGAGAAAAAGTATTTCCAACCGGCGCTTGGATTTTTTGTGATCAGCTTCGGTTTCGTAATTCCTCTGTTCTTTCTTGGTCTTCTTGGGGTGCTGCGAATCCGGGATATTGCGCTGCTTCTGGGATTCATTGCGGCGCAGGTATTCCTGCTGCTCTTGTTCTGGGCCGAGGAACGGTATTTTGTTCCGGTAGTTCCTTTCCTTCTGATTGCTGCCGGAAACATGATCCATCTGAGACGCCGCACGTTGGCACGGAACGGCAGAACAGCATTCTGCCTTGCGGGAATTGCACTGTGGCTGTTGGTGAACCTGTTTCCGCGTGCCGGCACAAATGGGCACGAGGCCTGGTTTGTGAATGTTTCTTCCGCATTGTTCGCGAAGGGAGAATTCGATCCTGCGATTGCAATGGCAAAGCTTGGCATTCAAACAGATGCGAAGTACGAAGAAGCGTGGGTAAATCTGGGAGCCGCTTTGCACGCAACAGGAAAGAAGAAGGAAGCGC
>CAZDDB010000494.1:0-1985 GCA_964504105.1 uncultured Acidobacteriota bacterium | reverse complement strand
GGTTTGCCGTCGATGTGTTCTTGCCAGTTGGCGGTTGCATCGGCCGCGCTTCTGGGTTGTCTGGCGGGCACCATTGCATTCGCATAATCCAGCACCGGGGAGGAAGTTTTGAGCCAATCCGTTGTGGCTTTTTGTGTGAGGGCAATCAGCCAGCGATCTCCGGCGGCCAGATCGATCGTTAAACGGGCAGCAGGATTGTTTCCGGTAGGATCGTAGGGTAGCTTCGAACGATAGGCGTTGATGAACGCCTGCAGTCCGGCAAGATTGGGATTGCTGTTTTCTTCGTAGTCGATTTCAATCCCAACGCCCAACTGTTGCGCTACTTCTGCCGCATTCAAACCAAGCTGCGTAGCGTTGGTTGCCAGAGCTTGATTCCAGGGAGTGACATAAGTGATGCCGCCAATCGAAAGCATGACCCGAATATTTCTGGTCTTGAAGTAGTTTACGATTTCCTGCGTCATCCCTCTGGGGACTCCGTTCAAAGTTTGGGAATCGGTTGTTTTATTTAACAGCCGCAGCGGATGGACAAAAACGCCTCCCTTTGGCCTGAAACAACTTTGTATCATACTAACACAGCCCAGTAGGGGCAAAATAGCAAATTACAAGCATCAAATTCCAAACAAATTCGAATCACAAAATTCAAATGCTCCAAACACCGGTTCGAAAGACTTTGGAACATTAAAAATTGGGCTTTGTTTGGACTTTGTGATTTGAGACTTGGTGCTTTTGCTTTTTGGTTGATCTTGGAGTATTTCGGGGCAATAATCATAAGGTAAGGTAAAAGATGATTATTGGAGTTCCTGTTGAATCCTATCCAGGCGAGCAGCGTGTTGCTCTGGTGCCTGCGCTTGTACCTGTGCTGACCAAAGCCGGCATGAAGGTTCTTGTGGAACGTGGAGCAGGCGAAAAGGCTGGTTTTTCGAATCACACATATGAAGAGCAGGGCGCCGGTATCGCGAAAGACCGGGCGCAATTGTTTTCTGAGGCGGACATCATTGTTCAATTGCACGGACCGGAATGGAACTCGCATCCTGATGTGGAGTCCTTCCATCCGAATCAGATTGTGTTGGGTCTTCTCGATCCTCTGGGATCTCCGGAGCCTTTCAGGAAGCTTGCAGAAAAGGGTGTCACTGCATTTGCGTTGGAATTGGTTCCGCGCATCAGCAGGGCCCAATCCATGGATGCGTTGAGCTCCATGGCGACGATTTCGGGATATAAGGCCGTTCTTCTTGCCGCAGGGATGCTGAACAAAATGTTTCCGATGATGATGACTGCCGCGGGAACTGTGACTCCGGCGCGTGGTTTTGTCATTGGAGCAGGAGTCGCGGGACTTCAGGCGATCGCAACGGCGCACCGTTTGGGCGCAGTGGTGCAAGCGTATGATGTGCGTCCTGCTGTCAAAGAACAGGTCGAGAGTCTGGGCGCTAAGTTTGTTGAACTGGATCTGGAAACCAAAGGAGCTGAAGGATCCGGCGGATATGCGAAGGCGATGGATGAGGATTTCTATCGCAGACAGCGGGAGATGATGACGAAGGTTCTTTCCGAAAGTGATGTGGTCATTACCACAGCCGCAATTCCCGGCAAGAAAGCTCCCATCCTGATCACGGAAGAGATGGTAAAAGCGATGCGTGGTGGTTCCGTGATCGTGGATCTCGCTGCCGAAACCGGCGGCAACTGCGAAGTTACCAGACCGGGAGAAACCATCCGGATCCATGGTGTCCATATCATGGGGCCGCTCAATCTGCCTTCTACGGTTCCTTATCATGCCAGTCAAATGTACTCCAGGAATATCTCCTCCTTTCTTCAGTTGCTCGTTCAGGATGGCAAGCTTCACTTAGATCTGGAGGATCAGATTCTTCGGGAAAGTATCGTGACCCATGAACATGATGTGGTTCACATCAAGGTCCGTGAGCTGCTGGGTCTTCCCTCAACCGGTACGCGATGACAACAGAACTCGAAATCGGACTATACATCTTCATGCTTGC
>CAZDDB010000493.1:0-1994 GCA_964504105.1 uncultured Acidobacteriota bacterium | reverse complement strand
CGAAAACAAATGAGAAAGGTTGGCATCCGAGGGCGATTTCCTACTTCGTAGCCGAAGTTGCGGGGAATTTCTCCACTTTGTTCCGGATCGGCGGGACTGTCCGCAGGTAATCGTAGATGGCGGCCAGATCTTCCTCCGTGATTCCGGAGAAATCGATCCATGGCATGACGGTGTTCCGGTTGTCTGTGAGCGCGATTTGCCGCATCTCCGGGGCGGTATATTTCTTAAAGGCCGCAATAAAATCCTGCTTGGACCACTTTCCGATTCCAGTTTCGGGATCGGGTGTGATGTTAGCGGAGCGGACCATGTCAAAATTCTTTCCGCCGGCCAGAAGCATACCTGGAAGAGGCTGTCCGTGGTCATCGGCGGGTGTGTGACAGTTGACGCAATGGGCGATCGTGGCAAGATATCTTCCATAATTTGATTGCACCTGCGGATCAGGAGCTCCGGGGCGTGGAATTGTGCGCACAATCAAATTTAGTGGAAAATCCAACCGGGTTTTCGGAACTTCATGCGCAATCGACTTGAGCGACCGGATGTATGTGATGATGGAGTACAGGTCTTCCTGTTTCAATTGCGAAAATTCCGGATACGGCATGGTGGGGAACAACGGATCTCCGTCACGATTGATGCCCGATACGATCGCACGCGCAATCTCTCCATCACTCCAGGCCTTCAAACCAAATGGCGTGATGTTGGGAGCATACAATTTTCCAAGACCTTTCACCTGAAGGAAGAGTGCTCCCTGCCCTTCCGTGCCGGGAACAACAGGAGACCCATAGACATTTTGATTCCGCGCCGAGTGACAGTGAAGGCAGGGGGCCAGGTGATTTACAAGATACTTTCCGCGCTGCGAACGCTCAGGTGTCAACTGTACGGTAATGTTCGAGGGCGGTTCTTTCTTCGGAAATTTGATGAAAAGAAAAAGAAGTCCGGCCGCGGCAAACAAGACCAGTACACAAATCAGGATTCCGACGACTTTTATAAGCTTCTTCATTTTCCCGGTTCGTTTTTTCGTTCCATCAGGACCATGCCGGCTTTGCGGAAGCCCTCGCGCTGCTTCTTTGGGGTCAGCAACGCCAGCAGTTGCCAGAGCCGGCTGAACGGCATTTGCCGTTTCAGACGCCGGGCTTCATCGATCATGGGACGAAACTCCGCAACCTCCCATCCAAACGGAGCAAAAAAGTCTGCTCCTTCTTCCGGAGCAAATTGCATCCGGACACCGCCGGAAGCAAGCGTCTTTCCAAATCGTCTGTTGAGCCATTGCAACAGAATGGGAGAAGCGATATCGGCCATCCAGAATCGAAAGGTCCGCTGCGAAGCAAGATCCGCAGCAAGCGACGCAACCTGATCAGACGGCAGATAAACCAGAAGACCTTCGGTGATGACGAAAACCTGTTTTGCTTCTGCATCGATCTTTGCAAACAAACTTCGCCGCGCGGAAACATCGGATAAATCCAATTTCACACGCTCCAGTCTGCAGACGGCATGCTGACCGCTCAGCTTTTCCTCTTTGAAGTTGAGGATTCCGGGCAGATCTACTTCAATCCATCGAAGCGCAGGAGGAAGCGCCAGGCGATACGGCCTTGTATCCAGTCCAGCAGCCAGATTCAAAACTGTATCCACATTGTCCTTTTGAATGGCTTTCAGTAGAAGCTCATCGATCACGCATGTGCGGACGATCATCGCCCAGGCGGATGATTTCGCCCACGGCATCTTCTGCACGATCTCTTCGCCCCGATTTCCTGCCAGCACCCGGGCATAAGGATCGTGAAAGTGCGCATCCGGACGCTCGTTCTCCATTGCGCGGTAGACAGCGACCCACAACGCTGTGTCGGAAATGTTTTCAATCGGCTTTTCCGAGCTCATCGCAATCTTCGAATCCCCGCTTTATTGTAGCCTGTTTTATGTAGTCATTCTCAATCACGCGTATGTTATTGGGTGCACGTCAAATTTGTTAGGAGAAGGCATGTTTGCGGTTTGTAACGCCAGCG
>CAZDDB010000492.1:0-1997 GCA_964504105.1 uncultured Acidobacteriota bacterium | reverse complement strand
GGATTCGTTCGGTAGAAGTTAGCTTCAGATCAAAGTCGAGATTGAGCTTTGTTGCCAGTCGTCCGAATTCCTTGCCTTTGTTGTCCTTGTTGTTATAGCCGACTGCCGTCCGCCAATCACCGAATGCGTAGAACCAGAAATCATTCGGATTTTTGTGTCCCATCACGGTGCCTGGTTCGCGGATCGGACCATCCCAGTACAGCCGGCGTCCCAGTTCCAGCAACGGACGGGCGGTCTTGACCTTCGTCTTTCCACCATAAATGATCAGCTGCGATTCAGGGTCATACGGCTTATCGGCGTACGATGGATCCGGACCGAACAGACTCTTGTCGTGAGTCACTATGACAACGCCGGGAGAACTCTCCGGCGGTTTCTTTTCATCTGCCGCCAACGGCAGAACAAAGAGAGTTAACATTGTAAAGAGGAGACCGGGCAACACAAACGATTTCATCATTCGTTCCATCATTTCACCTCCCTACTTCACTTCGAACTCAACCGTGTACGGATGGATATCGAGCATCCATTCGTTCATGGCCTGTTCCATGTCTACAGTGGATTTACAGAACCGCATGAAGTAGATCGGTTCGGCGCGGCTCCTCAATCGAGCAGCGAGTTTGTACTTCCCGGGCTTGGTCATCGCGGATCCGGGCACTGAAAAACCCGCGGTGCGATGACCGAGAGGCGGAATACTTCGTTTCTCCATCCTGATAAAAGGCGGATGGTTCAGATTGCTTACTGGAACCCCACCGGGACGGATAAAAGGAATCTGGTCCGGATCAAACGGAACCGGCAAATACATTTCACGGTCTGTTCCTTTCACATTGGTTGTTAAAAACTTGCTCTGCAGATTGACAAGCTGCTGATCCGCCTTCAATTTACCCGCGCGGACATCGAGCGAATGGTTATCAGCAAAGTCTCCGTTCGAATCCACATAACCTGTTTCCCAGACTCGCTTTCCATCCGGATCAGTCAATGCAATGTTCAACCAGATCTCCGGCTGTGCGCCCAGGGAACCGGAAGGCATGTTGTGGCCATCGTTCAGGTTTGTAATTTTGTAGGAAAACTTCAACCCTTTTCCCACGCGCGGCGTCCCTTTGATCAATGGGCCATCCAATCTGGAGCTTTCTTCCATCAAGACCGAACGCAGGTCGCTCTTCTCTTGCAGCTTCTTCATGTTCGATTCCACCACGAGTTGCGCCTGAACACGGTCGTCGGCAATCGACCATTCGGGTGGAAATTTGGGTTGGACTTCTCCTTTCGCGACCTTTTCTTCAAATGCATCAGTTCCCCAACCGGCGCGGTAATCAAACTTCATCCAGCTTTCCACCGACCATTTTTCCCCATCAGGATTATGCGGGAAAATTCCAGGATGTGAAATCGGATATCCGGGGCCGATCATGGCGTGATTCGCGTGCTTGCTTCCCGGACTAATTTCCTTTCCATTGACCACTGCGGTGGGCCCTGTGGCATAACCGCTGTTCTTTCCAGGGATCGTGCTCATGTGGCAATCCTGACAGGAGACTCCCCGCTTGTGCGCGGGGGAGGCCCGGTACTCATCCCAAACAGTCTCCAGCTTGATCATGGGAGTGACAGCCACCTGATGACAGCCGACGCAGAATTCGGAAGTCGTGAACTGTTCCAGCTTCACTCCAGATCTGTGGATGGGGATGCCGACTTCTTCCGGGGATGTTGCTACCTTATATGTATCCTTGTTTTTTACGACTTCATCCACGCCCCCCGGTTCGAGTGGACCCCACATCGGCGCACTGTAAAGATCGCCAGGTATGATGTGGCGGGCGCCATTCACTTTCACGTAATCCCGGTCCACACGATGACAGGTGATGCAGGTCACTCCTTCATTGGAAACCCGAGCTCTCTGCCACGTAGGCATTTCCCGGGGTTCGCGAATCGCTGTGCCGACACCGGAATGACAGCGCATGCAGAAGAATCCAACCGTGCCGGAGGCAAGCTCATTGATGATCTGTTCAAACTTGTTG
>CAZDDB010000491.1:291-2007 GCA_964504105.1 uncultured Acidobacteriota bacterium | reverse complement strand
GGTTAGTGACTAACTTTGCAGCAGTCTTGGCGCGGTGTTTCAGTGAGACGGTAGCTGAGAATTGGATCAAGACCCAATAAGACGTTCATCGATCGGCGGATCTTATTTTTTTGCTCTTGGATAACCGTCTGCGGCCGGCCAGCCATTGCGAACTCGTCACTGCCTTAATCGACCAGAAGTAATAACCCAGCTCCTCCATCTCCACATCCCCCTTCTTACACCCGCGTGCAGTCGTGGTGCCGGGGGATTTCTGGCGGTACGAAGCCTTAGAGAAATAGAGGTTTGTAGTAGCGACTTCATTCAGTCGCTATCAGTAGCGTCTTTGGCTCACTTCCGTGGACCGAAGAGAGGCTCCAGATGCGAGTTCGGATCTTTCCGTGTTGGAAAGCTGCCACCAGAGTGGATCCATCAAATCCCGAAGCCGGTCGGCTTCAGGTGAATCTTCATTTCCTGATTCGACTAATTTGCGAAGTTGCTGCGACAACGTTATGTACTGAGCAAAAGCTTGAGTATGCATCATTTCCTCCAGCTTACCAGTTCAGGCAACTCCATAGATTGACAGTGGAGCGTAGGTGTCGGGCGAAGTCCGCAGGCATCATTATTTTCGCCGGTTCGATCACCCCGTGTTCTATGTTCATATTAACGTCGCCGATAATCAAAATGCAATCTGAGGTCGGCGTGCCTCTCGATGTGAACTCTTTCAATCGTAAAGCAGCAATCTTTATTCGATCCAAGACCTCCGTTCCTCTTAGGTATACGATGGGGTGGAAGGGATCCAATTACCGGGGCCACGGACATCCCCGCGCCAGGTTGACAGCTTTGTGCCGGGCCAATCGGCAGGGCAATTAGAGGATTTGGTGGCAGAACTTCGTCCTGTTGTACTCCCAGCATCCTTCTATTTGGTGCCCATGTTGCGGAAGGGAACGATGGAGAAGCTCCCATAATTGTCGCACCAGTTACTCCGCTGCTAATGGTTTTGAAATCGCTCTCGTTTCCGTTGACTGAAGGAGTCATGATTCTGTAAATCAATGCGGGATGATGATCATTTCGATCCTGTAAGCCGGCGTTAATGATTGTCTGCATGGAATTCTTGAGAGAGTATCACGAAAATGAGATCCGCCTCAGGAGCTCCAAACGGATCGAAGAAGAAGGTTTGGTTCCGGGCCGGCTCACCCGCCCTCTTTCGCTGTTGCCGGCGATGTTGACTCATCCCTGTTGCTCGATCATACCGGAAGGGAGCACTCTGTTTTCGGGAAGCTGGCGGGAGGGTTGCATCGGGACGGGACCTTTCCGCCTCCTGCGATTTGAGCCGGAAAAACTGCTGGAGCTGGAAGCGAATCCTGATTATTGGCGTACCGGACTGCCCAAAAGTGATGGGCTCAGGTTCGCTTTTGGTGTGCCGCCACAGGAAATCTTGAGCGGGTTCCGCAGCGGAGACTTTACAGTGGCTACCGATTTGCTTCCGTCCGATGTCGCGACCTTGCGCCGTGATCCAACTCTTGCCGCTCATTACGCGGAAATGCCTACTCTCTCAACCTATTTTCTGGCGATGAACTCTCATTCCGGAGCGATGACCGATCCGGCTTTGCGCCGGCAAGTTCTGGAATCGGTGGATGTAACGCGGTACGAAAGTATTATTCGGCTCTGCTGCAACATTGGATCGCGATGCTGAACGAAAAAGGAATTCGGATCAAAATCCTGGAGAAAAGAGCGAGT
>CAZDDB010000491.1:0-281 GCA_964504105.1 uncultured Acidobacteriota bacterium | reverse complement strand
ATCCTTCCACGTTTTGCGGAGATATTTGAGACAGGTGACGGAATGTTGGACGCTTTTTGCAGCTCGCCTGAATTGGACCGGCTGATTGAACGAGGTCGCGCAGAACAGGACCGCAAAGTCCGCCAGGCCATTTATCGCGAAATCGAAGAGATCCTCAGGAACAAGGCGTTGGCGCTTCCTCTTTTTCACGAGCAACGTTATTTGTTCGCGCGCGCGGAAGTAGAAGGATTGGAAATGCGCTTCTCTCTTCCCAGTGTCGTATACGAAAAGCTCTGGATCCG
>CAZDDB010000490.1:0-2013 GCA_964504105.1 uncultured Acidobacteriota bacterium | reverse complement strand
GAATTCCTTTTCAGTGGGCCCAAAGGGTCGGCGGCTGCCCTTGGCGTCCCTTGGCGGTGAAATTCTCCCGTTCAAGTCCGTGTTTATCTGTGGTTTCATAAGATCAGTCAACATAGTCAGATTGTTGTCAGGGCCTGTTCGATATCGTGAATCAGGTAAGCGGGATCTTCCAGACCGATGTAAAAACGCACCAACCGGTGACGATGAATGTTTGGATCGAAATCGCCCACGGGTATGCCGGCACACGCAGGAAATACCAGCGATTCATGGCCGCCCCAGGAAACCGCTCGAAGGAAACGACGGAGCGAATTGCAAAAAGTTTCGATTTGTTCTAAAGATTTCACCCGCAGTGCAACAGAAAACAATCCTGGAGCCCTTTTCATCTGACGGCGAGCCAGCTCGTGCTGCGGGTGCGAAGTGGAAAAGGGGTAATATATTTTTTCGATCTTCGGGTTCTGCTCAATGCGGGCAGCGACCGTTTCCGTGCTTTTGGAAATCCGCTCCAACCGAACTTCGATGGTCCGTAAACTTCTAAGCAGGAGCCACGCATGGAAAGGTGGAATGACGCTTCCAATGGTCAGCATATCAAGCGAAAAGATCTTCTTGATCAATTCTCTCGATCCGCACAGGACGCCTGCGAGCAGATCGCTGTGACCGCCGATGTATTTGCTGGCCGTCTGCAGAGTGATGTCGATTCCCATGGCAACCGGCTGCTGATAAAGCGGCGAGCAATAGCTGTTGTCTACCATCGTTAAGATGCCTCTGGATTTTCCCAGCGCCGCCGCTGCCTTGAGGTCCTGAAGTTCAAATGTGAATGAGTTCGGAGATTCCAGATACAGAATCTTTGTATTCGGCTGAATGGCATTTTCAAAATTTTCAATTTGTGTTCCGTCTACCATCGTTGTCGTTACGCCAAAACGAGGAAGCAATATCGAAAACAATTTATGAGTCCACGAATAGGGCTTTGCGACCGAAATGATGTGATCTCCGTGCTGAACATTGGCAAACACAGCACAGAAAATAGCGGCCATACCGCTGGAAAACACCAGGGCATCTTCGGCGCCATCCAGTGCTGCAAGCTTCTTGCGCAAAATCGTGAGCGTTGGATTTTGCCCGCGGGAATACACAAAAGTTTCGTACTCGTCCAACAAAGCTTTCCGGAACGAGGACACATCCGGAAAAGCGAAGTTGCTCGTCTGAAAAATAGGTGGAACGACAGCGTTGGAAAAAGTTTCCCGCTCTTCGCCCAGTTCGTTCAAAATGTAGGAGAGATCCATAACCTTACCCCCGATCGATGATTTTCCTTGCCAAAAAAAACAGCGGCAACCGTCCAGTGGTATGTCTCCGCCTCCTTCGCCCTGTTTCGCAAAATGAAGATGCAGGTCGCCAGAGAGGCCAGTGAAATCGTGTCGATAAACATTACATAATTCACGATCTTTTCAAAAGTTCCAAGCAGGAACAAAGATATCAGAATCAGCGCCACAAAAAAGCACAAAGCGAATTTGCCAGTTCAACATGAAGAGAATCGCAACCACCGTAACAACGGTTGTCTTGATTCCCCAATCATTTTGCAGCGATGCGGGAAGAACAGGGTTGATGTATTCCGCGCCGATCAAGGCAACGCCCGCGGAGCTGCCGGCGTTAATCACGACCAAAACCCAGTTCAACATGAAAGCATAGGCGGGATGATAGCAGTGAGAGAAAGTTTTGTAGAATCCCCCGGCCACCGGATAACGTGAACCGATTTCAGCAAATGTAAGCGCGCCGCAAATACTCACGATTCCACCCACGATCCAGGCCAGAAAAAAGATTCCGGGGCTCCCCGCTTTCTGGGCGACAATTTGCGGCGTTCGAAAGATTCCGATGCCGATTACAAGAGAAATGACGATCATCGTCAAGTCAAAGAACCCGAGACGCGGTTGAATCGACATAGGCCTTCCTCATCATAATCCAACTCACGTTTGTGTCACATGTTGGGGCGCAGGGCGGACCGCGAGAAGTGATCGTCTTTTC
>CAZDDB010000489.1:0-2014 GCA_964504105.1 uncultured Acidobacteriota bacterium | reverse complement strand
ATCCAGCTCCGCGTCGCCCGGCGCGTATTGCGCCGGAGAATGCCAGACGGAAAAGAATTTTGGAAGATTTACATTGTCCTGCAAAACTGCGCGCCGCACTGTGTCCAGTTTCGGAACCCAGGCCTTCATTTGATCCACCGGAGGACCGGGAGGCAGCGGACCAAAATACTTTTGCACCCATGCTTTTGCCTGCGCAGGATCGAAGTCGCCTGCAATACACAGCGATGCATTGTTCGGAGAATAGTACGCGCGGAAAAATTCGGATACGTCTTCCAGCGATGCTGCGGATAGATCGGCCATACTCCCGATAACCGGCCAGGAATACGGATGATTGTTCGAATACAGTAGAGCCGGCAATAAATCGTAGATCTTGTTATACGGTTCATTTTCCAGACGCTCACGGCGTTCGTTTTTCACGACGTCCCGCTGGTTATCGAGTTTCTTCTGGGTCATCGCGGGAAGCAAGAGGCCCAGGCGATCTGATTCCATCCACAGCGCCCTCTCCAGATAGTTGGGAGGGATGTTGTCATAGTATGCGGTGCGGTCTTCATTGGTAGTTGCGTTGTCCGAGCCTCCCACTTCCTCAAAGGACCAGATCTGATCATGATTCGCGGACCCCTGGAACATCATGTGCTCAAACAGATGCGCAAAACCTGTGCGACCCGGTTTCTCATTCTTGGAACCGGTGTGATACCAGACGTTGACCGTAGCGATCGGCAAAGCGTGGTCTTCGTGCAAGATGACCTGCAGACCGTTCGACAGCTGATATTTTTCGTATTTGATCTCCGGCAAACTTGCAGCATTGCTGCGTTCCGCAATTGCGAATAAACCAACAACGAGAACGATCCAGAGTGCTACCTGCTTTCTCATATTCCCCTTCCTTATATGTATCCCCTAATTGGAGCGGCGGCTCCGTGCCCACCAGTACGGACGATGCACTTGTCGCGGGCACGGAGGCCCGCGACTCCAAAACAAACCCATATTGTACGACTTTCCGCCTCCGGCCGCAGGAAACATTTTTCGGTAGACTTACGATAAAACTCCTATTCCGAAGTTCATGGCGAATACTGATCGTCTTGAGCTGCAGCAACGGCTTCAGGACGCCATGGATTCCACGCTCGGACTGAGGATGAAGGGCTACAGTCAGGGGCAAATCGCTGATGCGATGTGGGGCGCCTTCCAAATCGGAGAGTACACCACGCTTGACTGATAGGCTGAGGATTCAACGGGTCACGGCTGGACGCTTGCGGTAAATGCGTCGGCTTGCTTACCCGAATTGAGTTTCGATTTCTTGAAGGTTGCAATCCACAGTGGATGGAACGCCGTCATTCCGCCGGCAATTCCCTGATAGTCGCCAAGAAAAAATGCTGATCCGGACGGCTCCAGGAGAACACTGGCTGCAAACCGTACGTCAAAACTTTTGGAGGTAATGCGAAGATCCGGATTGAAAGTTCGACCGTTGTCATTGGAAACCGAGAGGCGAAGATCTGAAAAAAAACTACCTTGAGGAAGTGCATAATAGGAAACACCAATCTGCCCGGCATCATTGACCGCTACCGCAGGAGTGAAGTGATGGCGATCATCCGGTTCTGATACTCTTTGCGGAGCGGACCAGGTTTTTCCCTTGTCCAGCGAGCGGCTGATCGCAACCTGGACCGTGTTCGCGAATCGTCCGTCCTGCCATACTACATAAATGGCGCCAGACACGGGATCCAGCGCAGCCGAGTGCAATACGCTTCCTGTCCGCAATTCCGGGACTTCCTGTAGCTGAAAGTCAGAGATCGTACGAGGCTTACTCCATTTTCGCCCGCCGTTCTTAGAACGGGCAAAGACAATTTGAGCCTGCGTTCCAATAAACTGTACCCAGATTGCATACACCGTTCCATCCGGCGCAACCGAGGGCGAGGATTCGATGTCAGTTTCGACGGGGAGCATCCACTTTATATCGCCATCGTTGGAGTCAATTGCGAACAGCATCCCTTGATCACCGGAGGCAAAATCATCAAACGTGACG
>CAZDDB010000488.1:0-2025 GCA_964504105.1 uncultured Acidobacteriota bacterium | reverse complement strand
TCTGAGCGGCAAACGGTTGCGAGAAGAAACAGCAAATCGATTTCGGCAACAGGTAAGTCTTGCATTCTTGCTGGACGACATCCCTGATCCGGGTCGCCTGATCCGGATCAGCAAGAAACGCAATCCATTAGGGATTCCGGAAACAGAAATATACAATCCTCCTTTTTCACCGTATCTCGAAAATGGAAAGAACCAGATCATTCAAGAGATACCAAAGCTTCTATCAAGCTTAGGTCCGAAGAAAGTGATTCCCAAAATGAAGAAAGGAGCGGGTGCCGGTCACTTATTGGGTACTTGCCGTATGAGCGATGACAGGCATGGGGTAGTCGATACATCCCTCAGATATCATCCGGTCGATAATTTGTTCATCTTGGGTGGATCTGCCTTTCCCACATACTCGCCCGCAAATCCAACACTGACCATTGCGGCTCTGGCCATACGCCTGGCATTCCATCTGGCAGAAACTTGAGCCAGGAGAAATCTCGATCAATACAGATAGTGTCTCCGCCAAACGTAAGGTTCTTTCTCCACTATTGTTTGATTCCGCAGGGGGAAGAGCGCACTGAATCCTACTGGATCTCATATTTTCTTCGAATGCATTCGTCACAACGGTGCGTCATAAATGTTGGTAAGAAAGTTAACTCCTCGATATTCTGGATAGCAGAAGAGCATCGTTTGAGGTTTGTAACGCCGGCGTCTCGCCGGCAGATCTCGACGGTGTACGGTGCTTTGGCTGGCGTGGACGCCGGCGCTACAAACCGCTTACCAACATTTATGACGCACGACCTCGTCACAACGGCACCTTTTCAACCCTAAGCATTTTGAATAAAATGAGATTGTTTGTGCAACGATGATCGATAAGGCCAAATTCAAGAGCAATCTACAAAAAAGACAAAGATCAGCCGCGGGCTATTTCTGGTGATTATCCTGGATTCAGCCTTGGGTGGTTGTTTCCGCAAATTTACGGCAAATTCAAGAATCCCATAATGGACAGAATCAAAACAAAGGTGTGCATTGTCGGCTCGGGCATTGCAGGATGTCTTTGTGCCAAATATCTTGCGAAGAAGTTGGACGACATTCTCATCGTAGAAAGAGGAGCATCGGTCAGCCATGATTGGTCCATGAGAACCGGGAAGCATGAGAAGGCCGTGCCGACTGCGGAGCATCATCACATCGTTGCAGATGGCAGGCAAGATAAATTCTCATATCTTTACGCTTTAGGCGGAACAGCCAATCACTGGACAGGTCAGTCGCCACGGCTCATTCCCAATGACTTTAGAATGAAATCCCTATATGGAATCATGGATGATTGGCCGATTTCTTATGACGATCTGGAGCCGTTTTATTGTCTGGCGGAAGAAGAGTTGGCCATTGCGGGGGCTTCAGACAATCCACGGACCCCGCGATCGAGACCTTACCCCCTGCCTCCTCATCCCTTTAGCCCCGTAGATTTACTTGTAAGGCAATGTCTTCCGACCGGATCGGTTGTGGCATGTCCCCAGGCTCGTCCCACGCAGGACGTCAACGATCGACCGGCATGCTGCGGCTCAGCGCGATGTTATCTGTGTCCGGTGGATTCTAAATACACTCCGTTGAATACTCATATTCCCCAACTGGAAACGCTTTCCAACGTTAGAATTCAAACCGAGACTGTCGTTCTCGAACTGAAGAGTTCAGGAAGAACCGTACATTCTGCTCTGGCCAAAAAGGGGGATGGACGCGAAGTCGTTATCGAAGCTGACCTATTTGTTTTGGCCGCAAATGCTTTGGAAAATCCCGCCATCCTTCTTCGAAGTGGCATGCTTCCACAGCATCCTTTAACCGGCAAATATTTGTTTGATCACCCGGTTTTGATTGTTTCCACGTTAATATCGAAAGACGGATTCCCATATTACGGGAATAGCTTCTTTACCGCTAATTGCTATTACTTCTACGACGGAGGCTTTCGCGATAAAACGGCAGGCGCTCTCGGAGATGTCATGAACATTCCCGGACTGCCCGTACACGATATAAATCCTTTGGTTG
>CAZDDB010000487.1:0-2057 GCA_964504105.1 uncultured Acidobacteriota bacterium | reverse complement strand
CTCGTTGCCGGCGATTATCCGCGGCTCTGGACAGACGATTTAAAAGACGATGTCTTGATACTAAAAACCATCATTGAAAAGCAGGGAATGGAAGTGCTGATCCTGGACCAAACTCGTCCGGATATCGGCTTGCCGGTTGTAAAAGTGATTGTTCCGGAATTGCGGCATTTCTGGCCTCGCTTTGCGCCGGGCCGCTTGTATGACGTACCCGTTCAGCTCGGGTGGCTCTCCGAGCCTTTATCAGAAGAACAATTGAATCCCATCATGATCTTTGTATAGGATCGAAGAAACGTGGCGCAAACATTTCGTTCTGTCTATCTGGAAGAAAAACCGCTTGCAACGCAGATTCCGCAATCGCCCTATTTTGTTTTTGAAGAAAAGAAAATCACCCCTGAAAAGAAGTACATGCTTTCGCGGTTTGCTTATACCCATACGAATCAGCATCAGATTGTGCTCGAATCGCCCTTATCTTACTCGCGAATCATCTTGCAACATTGGATTGCATCCGCCGTCATTCATACTTTGGCTCAGCCAGTTTCCGTTCAGGATCTTTGCCGGATGATTCCGGAACTGCTGGAAGCAACCGCGAGCGAGTTGATGAGTCTGCTCTTGAGCTCTCAAATGCTATGGGAAGTGAATGACCGCGGAGTTTCTCATGAAGACGAAATGGCGAGCCTCCAATCATGGGAGTTTCATGATTTCCTGTTTCATTCGCGCAGCAGAGGAGGAAGGCACGATCATCCTGCCGGCGGCACTTACCGTCTTGCAGGTATTCTTGATCCGCCTCCGGTGTTAAGAAAGGTGAATCAGGGTGAATCGTTTCCATTGTATCGACCAGATCTGGAAAAGCTCCAACAGGAAGATCTGCCTTATGCGCGCGTTCAGGAAGAACGTTGTTCGATCCGGGAGTATTCGAAAGATCCGATTTCAATCCAGCAGTTGGGAGAGTTTTTGTATCGCGTAGACCGCGTGTCGGATTTCCAGAAGACAGCGATCAGCACACCACAGGGCTATTTGCAAATGGATCTCGCTTTTCGTCCCTACCCTTCAGGAGGCGGCCTCTATGAAATGGAATTGTACGTTGCAATCAACCGGTGCAAGGGTCTGGCGCCCGGCCTCTATTATTATGATCCGGAGAGGCATTGCCTGATTCGCGTTTCTGGAATGACAGCGGATGTTGAAGCGTTGCTGCGTGATGCCGGAGTTGCCACGATGATTCCGGGGGAGCAAATACAAACATTGATCGTCCTAGCAGCGAGGTTCCAGCGATTGGCCTGGAAGTATTCCTCCATCGCATATGCCCTCATGCTGAAAAATGTTGGAGTGCTTTATCAAACGATGTATCTTGCCGCCACAGCCATGGGACTTGCGCCATGTGCTGTTGGCTACGGTGATTCGGACCTGTTTGCAAGAGCCGCAGGCACCGAATATTCCACGGAAACTTCCGTTGGAGAATTCTTGCTAGGAAGTAAGCCGTGAGTGTGGTTGCCGGTCTTACGGGGACAAAAGACGCCCAGGCATAAAAGGCCAATCAAGTGAACTGCTAAGCGCCACTGAATGGACATATTGATAACTGCTCACGCGACGACATCCAGGACAGCTTCCGGATGCTTTGCGGCAACGTGAAGTAGGACACGTGCCGGTCCTTGTGGCTTTCGCCGGCCTTGCTCCCAATTGCGAAGGGTTGCAACACTGATTCCCAGGAGGAGTGCAAACTTTTGCTGTGATAGCCGGTACTTCTCCCTGATTTTTCGTACGTTTGGTTCCGGAAAACGAAAACTGCGCGATGGCTTCCGTTCCCCTCGAAGAACCGCTCCACCCTGGCGTACGCTTTCCAGCAATTCTTCAAAGAGTTCCTTTTTCATTTGAATACCAGCAGCGTCTAAAGAGGACCTCAAGTAGATTATACGCCATTGGCGTATATGAATCACCCCTCGCACGATATCTTTTCAGCTTGTTGCTAATTCTGATTCATTCCAAAGTTTGTTTTTGCATCATGGTTCATCTTATAATTTGATCAACGAGGTTGGATTCTCAAACATGTCTACAACGAAAGA
>CAZDDB010000486.1:0-2088 GCA_964504105.1 uncultured Acidobacteriota bacterium | reverse complement strand
ATCTCATGCGAAAGATTCTTGTAGCAATTGCCATCATTGTGGCGGGTTTTGCGGCGGCCTGGACTCAGACCGCGGATCAAAATCCGCTGCTCGCAAAATGGACCGGGCCTTACGACGGTGTACCCCCTTTCGACAAAATTCGTGTCTCTGATTTCAAGCCGGCGCTGGAAGCGGCCATGGACGAAAACCTCCGTGAAATCGATGACATTGCGAACAACTCTGTGGCGCCCACTTTCACGAATACGATCGAGGCGATGGAGCGCGCAGGCGCAACGTTAATCCGTGCAACTGTCGGTTACGGCATCTGGTCTTCCACCATGAGTACTGAGGAATTTCGAGCGGTGGAAACCGAAATGATCCGAAGCTTGCGGCCTTCAATGACAAGATCACCCAGAATGAGAAACTCTTCCAGCGCATTGAAGCGGTCTACAACTCGCCGGAAAAAGCAAAGTTGACGCCTGAGCAACAGCGGCTCACATGGGTTTATTACGACAACTTCGTCCGTTACGGCGCACGGTTGGACGCAACAGCCAAGGCGCGGCTTGCTCAGATCAACCAGCGGCTGGCGACGTTGTTTACGAATTTCAACCAGAATCTTTTGGGTGATGAAACGGAATACGTCCTCTATTTGAAGGAAACCGATCTCGCCGGATTGCCTCAATCTGTCCGGGATGGCGCTGCCGCTGCGGCTGAACAGAAAGGCCATAAAGGACAGTCTGCGATCCTGAATACGCGTTCTTCGGTCGAACCGTTTCTAACGTATTCGGAGCGACGCGATCTCCGGGAAAAGGTCTGGCGCACATTCTCCAACCGCGGAGACAACGGCGATGCGCGCGACAACAACAAGATCATTACCGAGATCCTGCAGCTGCGCGCCGAAAGGGCAAAACTACTCGGGTTTCAAACGCATGCGCACTGGAGACTCGAAAACGCCATGGCCAAGACTCCGGAAAACGCCATGAAGCTCATGTTGGAAGTCTGGCCCGCTGCCATCGCGCGGGTGAAAGAAGAAGTGGCCGACATGCAGGCGATCGCGGACAAAGAAGGGGCCGGAATCAAAATCGCCCCCTGGGATTATCGTTTTTACGCGGAGAAAGTCCGCAAAGACAAATACGATCTTGATTTAAACGAGGTGAAACCTTATTTGCAGCTCGACAACCTGCGCGAAGGAATGTTCTGGGTATCCGAACAACTGTATGGCTTCACGTTTAAGGAAGTCCACAACCTCCCGACCGTCACTCCGGACGTCCGTGTTTGGGAAGTGAAAGACGCAAGCGGAAAACATGTCGGGCTCTGGTACTTCGATCCGTACGCAAGGGACGGCAAGAGATCCGGCGCCTGGATGATCGAGTACCGCACTCAGGAGCTTTTGCGCGAAGCAAACCCAATCGTTTCCAACAATTCAAACTTTGTGAAAACCAAACCGGGTGAGCCGGTGCTGATCAGTTGGAGTGATGCGACTACGTTATTCCATGAGTTCGGACACGCGCTGCATGGATTGAACTCCAGAGTAACCTATCCGTCACTTGCCGGAACAAACGTCGCCCGTGACTATGTCGAATTCCCTTCACAGGTAAATGAACACTGGCTTTCCACTCCGGAAGTGCTGTCGAAGTTCGCGCGGCATTATCAAACCGGTGAACCGATACCGGAAGAGTTGATCGCCAAGATCACTAAAAGCGAGACGTTCAATGAAGGATTCAGCGTCACAGAATATCTCGCCGCCGCGCTGGTGGATATGAAACTGCATCTTGCCGGAGATCAAAAAATCGACCCGGACGCTTTCGAACGGGATACGCTGAAAGAGCTCGGGATGCCGGAGGAGATCGTGATGCGCCACCGCACGCCGCAATTCGCACACGCCTTTTCAGGCGATGGTTATTCTGCCGGCTACTACAGCTACCTGTGGTCCGGAGTTCTCGAACAAGATGCTTATCAGGCGTTCCTGGAAGCGGGCGGCCCTTATGACCGCACCACCGCGAAACGGTTCCATGACATGATCATGTCTGTCGGCAACACGATCGATCCTGCGCAGGCCTACAGGAATTTTCGCGGACGGGATCCCGAAATCGACGCGTACCTCAGGTC
>CAZDDB010000485.1:0-2093 GCA_964504105.1 uncultured Acidobacteriota bacterium | reverse complement strand
TGTTGCTCGGGAACCGGGAAACCCGCCTCTCCGAAGCTTTCGCGAATGAGTTTGTTCGTATCGAAATAGACCTGCCAGTAATGGTCGGTGTGGCAGTAAGGGCGCACCGCGAGAACGGGTCCCGCAAGGGTGAAGTCCAGGATCTCCACATCCGGAGCCGGAGATTCCACAACATTCGGAATTGTGCGAAGCCTTTCCTTCAACATCCGGATGGCGGCATTGTGATCCACTTCATGATTCAACTGTGCCACGCGATCCACCCGGCGATAGGTGTTTACCGAGAAGTTCTGAATCGTATCGGAAAAGATCTTGTTGTTGCCCACGTATGTCTGAACATTGTCCGGCGTATTGAATGTGGTCACGAACAGGCCTACTTCTTTGATGGTGCCTGTGACCCCGCCCGCGGCGACAAAGTCGCCGGCCTTGAAAGGACGAAGCACAACGAGAAATGCCCCGGCTGCAAAATTAGAGAGAAGGCCGCTCCAGGCCATGCCGATGGCAACACCTGCCGCCGCTAAAACAGCCGCAAACGTGGTCGTCTCCAGGCCAAAATACCCGAGGATCCCGACAGCCAGAGCAATGTTCAGCGCCACGGTCACGATATTCCCAACGTACCGGATCAGCGTTGCATCCACCTTCTGGCGTTCGAGTCCGCGCTGCAGCATTCGAACGACCATACCAATCAGCCCGCGGCCCACAATCCAAACCGCAAGGGCAACGAGCACTTTAAAGCCGATTTGCATCGCGATATCCGTAACGCGACTCATGATCACTTGAGTATCCATTTCTAATTCTCCCTTGAACCTATTTCAGAACGCTGCTGAGAATGTTTTTCGTGGAGTCTCCGCCTTTGGCCTGAACGAAGCTCAGAACTTCGGGAACAGCTTTCCCAACCATGTCCGGGGAAAGTCCGAGTTTCTGGAAAGAACCCGTGAGAGAAGCAAGCCCGGACGAATTCCCGGCCAGTTGAGAGAGCCCGGAAGTTTTGGAATCCATCACCGGCGCCGCTTTCAGCAATTGATCCATTCCAGGAACAGAGTTGCTGACTTTGCCAAAATCCTCAGCGCTCAATTTTGTTTTAGCAAACCCAAAAATCGATCCGGCAGCGCCCGCGGCCTGTTCCGGCTTGATGTCTAGTTTTCCAGTTAGATTCTTAACCAGCTCGAGATCGTTTACGCTCGGCGACTGCGGCTGTGACTGTGATTGATTCTGAGCTAGTACCCATCCCGAAATACAGATGGAAAGCACGATGGTGATGACAAGAAGAAATTTCAACATAGGTAACTCCTTAGAACTCCATTTTGAAATGACCTAAGTAGCACAGATCATGCCAGTTTTGGCCCGTGTGTTTTCCCCGGTTGAAGTTAATCCGGTGACACAGTATCCTTACACTCTGTTACGAAATCGTAACACTGAAGTGACTCATGCCTCACATAGCCTTCATCGATGATGATCAAGATCTGACGGAACTTTTCACGTTTCACCTGAGAAAAAACAAGTGGAAGGTATCCGTATTCAAAACAGGCGTGAGTTTCCTCGCCGAATTGGATCAGCATCCTGCCCTGGAATTTGACTTGATCTTGACCGATTACAGGCTGCCCGATCTCAACGGGTTGGAATTATACGAAGAGATTCGAAGGCGAGGAATTCAGTCTCCCGCGCTGCTCTTGACAGCCTATGGCGATTTTGACGTTGCCGTCCGGGCTTTGAAAAGCGGGATAGATGATTACATGGTGAAGCCGATAAAGCCGGATGCGTTGCTGAAAAAGGTGTCAACTTATTTCCGGCAGCGAACGCTGGAACAGGAGGTTCTGTACACACGGCTTGGAAAACTAGTGATTGCTGAAAGCAAGACCATGCTCGATATCCTGCAGAAAGTGGCACGACTGGCCGACAGCCGGGCTTCCGTTCTTTTCACCGGCGAAAGCGGCACCGGCAAGGAAGTGCTTGCGCGCGCCGTGCATCAGATCTCTCAGCGGCGCGACTCGCGATTTGTGGCTGTCAATGTATCAGCGATCCCGGACACGCTCTTGGAAGCTGAATGTTTTGGCTATCGCAAGGGCGCATTCACCGACGCAGTCCGCGACCATGAA
>CAZDDB010000484.1:0-2099 GCA_964504105.1 uncultured Acidobacteriota bacterium | reverse complement strand
ATTTGGCTACTTCCTGACAACAGCGGTGCTGATCATGGTCTTGCTTGTATTTGTTGCTCACATTCTCCGCGGCCGCCCTCCTGTGGAAACCCTTTTGTTCGCAGTGGCCCTGGCGGTAGGACTCAGTCCTGAATTGCTTCCTGCAATCCTGAGCGTGAATCTCGCAAGAGGTGCCCAGATGATGGCGAACCGTGGAGTGCTGGTGCGACGGTTAAATGCGATTGAGAATCTCGGCAGCATCAATATTCTTTGCACGGACAAAACAGGAACTTTGACCGAAGGTGTTGTTAGTGTCGAAAACACATACAACGAGATCGGCGATCCTTCAACAGATGTGTTGCAACTCGCGGCGATCAATGCTGCGCTTCAGTCGGGGCTACCGAATCCGCTGGATGAGGCGATCCTTATGACACACAGCCCGGACCTGTCTCGCGTGCAAAAGCTCGCGGAAATCCCCTTCGATTTCACTCGCAAAAGGGTGAGTGTGGTCATTCAATCGCGGGAGGGCGCGCTTCTCATCACCAAGGGAGCGTTTCACCACGTGCTGGAAATCTGCGCTGAATTTTCGGACGGTACGGCGCTTGATTCATCCGGGAAGGCTGCCCTTGAAGAACGATATAACGAATGGAGCAACCATGGAATTCGCGTCATTGCTGTTGCCACTCGCGAAATCAGCACAAAGTCTTCTTTTGGCAGAGAGGATGAGCATGATCTGAAGTTCACAGGATTTGTTACTTTTCTGGATCGCCCCAAAGAAGGTGTAGCGAAAGCAATCGCCGATCTCTCACGATTAGGAGTATCGATCAAGCTCATTACGGGGGACAACCTGCTCGTTGCCAGAAACATCGCTTCGAAGGTAGGTCTTCGAGCTGAGCAATCATTAACCGGCACGGAACTGGACAATCTGCATGATGAAGCGCTATGGCGTCTGGCAGAACGGACCGATTTATTTGCTGAAGTCGATCCGAACCAAAAAGAACGGATCATTCTATCCCTGAAAAAAATGGGACATGTCGTGGGTTTTCTTGGCGACGGTGTAAATGATGCTCCGGCGATGCACGCATCCGATACAAGTCTCTCCGTGGAGAAAGCGGTCGATGTCGCTCGCGATGCGGCCGATTTTGTGCTGCTTCAGCGGGACCTGGATGTCATCCGGGGCGGGATCGAAGAAGGGCGAAAGACGTTTGCAAACACTCTGAAATACATTCTGACGACAACGAGCGCCAACCTGGGAAACATGATCAGTATGGCTGCGGCTTCATTGTTTCTCCCATTTCTACCTCTGCTTGCAAGCCAGATTCTGTTAAACAACTTCCTTTCCGATGTTCCTGCTGTTGGTATTGCGGATGATACCGTGGATCCGGAGCTGGTAAATCGTCCGCGTCGTTGGGATATCCGCTTCATCGGTCGATTTATGATTGCGTTCGGGTTGCTAAGCTCTGTTTTTGACTTTCTTACTTTCGGTTCTTTGTTGAAAGTATTTCACGCCACTCCTCTTGTTTTTCGCACCGGCTGGTTTGTCGAGTCTCTGCTGACGGAACTGGTTGTTGCCCTGGTGGTACGAACGCGCCGCCCGTTTTATCGCAGCCGTCCGGGAAAGCTGCTCTTCCGGAGTACGCTCATTCTAATTGCCTTTACTTTCGTAATCCCGTTCCTGCCGTTTGCTTTCTGGCTTGGATTTGTGCCGCTGCCCATCTGGATTCTTGTCACGTTAAGCTTGATCGCCCTCTTGTATTTGGCCGCAACGGAAATACTGAAGAAGTGGTTCTACGGCAGAATGATTGGTGAACAACTATGAATTCGGGAAGAAACAGGAATCTCTTCTAGATCCATCCCTTTTGCTTGATAGCTGTGATCACAAGAGCGGCGCATTCTTCGACAGAAAGCCTGTCTGACTCGACAATGCATTCCGGAGCAAACGGTTTCTCATAAACGTCCTGGAGCCCCGGAACAGTAGTGGCTGTTCCTCTTTCCGCTTTCCGGTAAATCCCTTTCGGGTCTCTCGCTATGCAAACACTCATTGGGCATTTTACGTAGACTTCCAGAAATAGTGGAATGGATCCCCGGGCCTGGTCACGGTAGGATCGCCGGTTTGCAGT
>CAZDDB010000483.1:0-2106 GCA_964504105.1 uncultured Acidobacteriota bacterium | reverse complement strand
CAAGTTCCTTCAGTTTTCTGACAAGATTTCCTCGATCGACTCCAAAACGGCGGCACATCTGGTTCACATATAGGCTCACGCCCTCATCCATGAAAAAATGCCCCAAAAGTTTCTGGGTGATCTTGGACCGCAAGCTGAACAATCGAAACCTCAGACGTGTATTAATGTACATCAATCAGTGTAAGTTATTACACTAGATGAATCAACCATGTAGCGGGACGCCCAAATGTTATAATTTAAGCGGGGGGACAAATTCGGAGCCAGGCTGCGTATAAATGAGGGCGCCGATTACCACCAAAACGAGAGCCAGAATGATGGCTATTCGGGGCCGTTCCACAAAGTGTGTGACCATGGGCCGATATCCGGAAAGAAGTTTCCGTACCACAAACGGTTCATGATGACGATCACCAGACTTTTGCGAGCGGCGCATGAACAGGCTGCTCAGCACCGGCATAAAGACCATTGCGAATATGAGCGATCCAAGCATGGCGAACGACATCGTTTGTGCCATCGGCCGAAATGTCTTGCCTTCAACTCCCTGTAGCGTGAACAGCGGTAGGAAAACAAAAAGGAGACATCATGATCGTTGTGCAATCGCCGTCAAATCCATGACGATGACATTCCGGTGCGCTTCCCCAGATGATCCTGAAAGTGCCTGTCCCGACTGCTGTGTGCTTCATGCGGGCATGGGGCGCGCCGTTCGTTGAGGTGGCCGTCCCAAAATTGCTTGCAGATATTTGATCCGCAGATAGCGCGTTCAGCGAGACACCTTGCTCCGGGGAAACATCCAGCCGGGCCGACCACCCGGCAAATCGAATATAATGGAATGTGAGTGTAGGCTCTCGTTATGATCTCTGCAGAAGATCTTGTCGGTGACGAATGGGCGGAGTGGTACAGACTTACTCCAATGGAACGGTGGCGTGAATCGGAAAAGCTCTGGCAAACCTTCCTCTACCTCGGAGGCTCACTTGATCCCGAACCCGATACGCAAAGTCCTTTCTTCGATCCAACGGCGACGAGTTCGCGCGCTGTTGATGGGCGGCCAGGCGTGCGTGTTCTACGGCGCGGCCGAGTTTAGCCGAGACGTTGATTTCGCGATTCTGGTAAGCTCCGCGAATCTCGCACGGCTGAAACAAGCTTTGGAAGATCTTCAGGCAAAGGTGATCGCCGTTCCACCAATCCATGCCAGATACCTCCGTACAGGACACGCGGTTCACTTCCGTTGCTTTCATCCAGAAGTCTCTGGACTGAGAATTGATGTGATGACAAAGATGCGCGGAGTTGACGATTTTAAGAAACTCTGGGACCGGCGGGCGACTCTATCTCTGGAAGATGGTACTGTCTGCGAACTGATTTCGCTTCGCGACCTGGTTCAAGCAAAGAAGACTCAGCGAGACAAAGATTGGCCGATGCTTCGCCGCCTGGTGGAGAATGATTATTTCAATCATCGCCGGCGCCCCTCCCGAAGCCAACTCCGGTTCTGGTTTATCGAAATGCGAACGCCCGAACTGTTGCGGGAGCTGGCGGACGCCTATCCGGTCCTTAGAAAAGAGTTAAGCCGAGTCCGTCCGCTCCTGAGCCTCGCGGAGTCTGGAAAAGAAGCCGCTTTGTCCAAAGCGCTTCTACAGGAGGAGAATGCTGAACGTCAGGCTGATCGCGAGTACTGGGCGCCTCTGAAAAGAGAATTGGAAAGACTTCGCCATGCACGTCCCAAATGAAAAAGCGCCGATCAGGGCAGGCTGAACACAACGGGAGATTATTCTTTCCCGATGAGGATCAGCGATCCAACGACGCCCAGCTGCCGCAGACGGAACTTGCCAAAGGATTGAAGGTTGTGGAAAAGCGAAAACGAAAATTGACTGCTGCGGAAAGGGCCGCCAAGCGGCGGCGACAAAAGGAATACATCACTATCTTCCTCCATGGGAAGCAAAAGCGAGTTAAACGGCCACCGACAATCGATGGCATGGATCTGGACGAGTTCATTCGCATCAACGCGGATCCGATCTGGCTGCAGCAGAACGAGATGTGGGAAGGCATGCAGGAACCAGAAGACACCCTTCAAGAAACTGGAAAGCGGCTCAAGGAAGACGACCGGGATCGAAGATA
>CAZDDB010000482.1:0-2107 GCA_964504105.1 uncultured Acidobacteriota bacterium | reverse complement strand
CCGCGACCGTGTCTTGCAGAAACTTGTTTGCGTTCAAGTAAAACACCGTGCAATCTGTGGTCTTCTCGTCCAGACTGAAGAGAAACGCGTATTCTGCGCCAAAGATTGAACAGCATTCGCCAAGCAGGGTTTGAAAGAGGGCCTTTGGCTCGAGACTGACGCTGAGCCTGCGACTGAGGGCTGCCAGCTCCGCCTCCCGGCCAAGCATCCGTTCGCGATCGAAATGAAGTTGCGCGTTGTGAAGAGTTAACATCAGCAGATGGGAGAAAATCGTTGCCATGTAAAGATCATTTTCGTCCAGGGATCTTCCGGAACACTTATTGTTGGCGCTCAGAATCCCGATTACGCGATCTCCTGCCTTCATAGGCACACAAACAAGCGATCGGGTTGTGTATTGATGATAGAAAGCAGATTCTGAAAATTTTGAATCCTGTTGGACGTCCTTGATCAAAAGGGGCTTTCCTTCACGCGCAACATGCCCGGCGATCCCTTCGCCGATTTTCTTGATTGTGTTCTGAATCACGTACGGAGTGAGTCCCTTTGCCGCTTTAATCCGGAGCTCTTTTGTTTCATGATCAATCAGCATCAAGGAGACTTTTTCGACTTGCAGAATGTCTCCCAGCAGATCGATGATTCCTTGAAGGAGGTCGTCTCCTTCAAATGTAATTGCCTTTGGAAAGGAATCTTTCAGTGGGGAAAAGAGGCGCGCGATCCCCTCTTCCAATTGTTCAAAATCACGACGGCTGTCCAGCGCGCTTTTTTGGTTATCTTCCAGAGCCAGGGCCATCTTCATCACGTGCTGTAGATCATCCGTATTGAGCGGCATGGTGAGATGCCAGAACGCCCCTCGCTTTACGATCGACCGGCCCAGACGCGTCTGTGCGAGGTTTGTAAATACCACAACCGGGATTCTCGGATAGCGTTTATAAACCGCTTCAAAAATCGGTTCCCCCTCTGTGCGGCGGAGAGAACCATTCAGAAGAATCACATTTGGGAGTTGCTGCTCCATTCGTTTCAAGATTTGTTCGATGGTTGTTTCGCTGGTAACCTTCCAGTCGTTGCGCAGCAGGTCTTCCAACATTTTTAAGCTATAAGCGTCATCGTCGATCAGTAGAAGATTTCTCAGCATGGATAGAGTCCTGTTTCGAGCCCGTTTTCCCAAAAGACTCCATGGACATCACGGGGCCCGGTCAGATCAAAATAGTAATTTGTAGATGGAAGGGAAAGACTCCCGTCATAAATCTCTTGCGGCGATCCCTGCCGTGTCAGAAGAGAGTCGTTCCAAACGGGCAGCCATTTTTCGCTCGTGGCGACAAAATAATTGCGCTTACCTTCGATCCTGGCTGCCTGGGCCAGAGGAGCCGTGCCGATCTTGTTGACGATTCCACGACTGGTGATCGAATCGCACCCAAAGGCCAGGGCATCCACTCGGGCAATCATCGAAAATGCAGCCATGTCGCTGACAAGACAGACTCTGTGATGGGTCCGGGAAAGTGTTTCGGCCAGCAGTCTTCCTTCGAAGGCGGGTCTGCTTTCGGTACAAAAAATGCTCAAAGATGGCGCAACCGATTGCAACGAGGCGAGCAGCAAGCTGCTGTTTGAATGGACCAACACACTCTTCATGTTCGAAAGATGACCGGCAAAATGCCGGCAGGCATCCGCTTCATGTTGCCTGTATGTTTTCAGCCATTCGTGGATACTGCTTTCGTTCAGGGATTGCGGTGTGAAGGACCGGTGCAGGTTCTGAATCAATGCCATCGCGGGATGATGCGCGCACAAAGATTGCAAGTCATCCAGAATCGATTGCCCGGCCAATCCTTCTTTTAAGGAAATGAGAATCCAGTCAACGGTCATACGCAGGATACTGGAAGATCCGGACAGATTGTCGGCGATCAACTTCTGAAAAGTGTTGACCCTCTCCAGCATTAATTACACAGTATAACACGGTAGTGCCGCGGCCGGGAGGGCGCGATGAATCAAGGAATCAAGGGTCGCTGCACTGCCGCCAGGATCAACAGGATTCGTCCGGTGCTTAACAGTTTTGGGGTTTCTCGAAATGAAGCGGGGCAGACTGTGTGAAAACGCAGAAGAGAAGCAGGTTTTCGGT
>CAZDDB010000481.1:0-2124 GCA_964504105.1 uncultured Acidobacteriota bacterium | reverse complement strand
GGTTGGGATTGGATGGGCGATCTTCTGGAGCAGCTCAAAGACGTGCATGGCAACGGAGTCCGGCAAGAAACCAGAAACAACCGCCACAAAGAAGCACAATCGCCTGATTCGTGAAAAGAGTCCTTATTTGCTCCAGCATGCGGAGAATCCGGTAGATTGGTACCCGTGGGGGGACGAAGCATTCCAGAAAGCGAGAAAGGAAAACAAACTGATCTTCCTTTCTATCGGTTATTCCACTTGCCACTGGTGCCATGTGATGGAACGGGAATCCTATTCCGATCCTGAAGTGGCGAGGCTTATGAACGATGCATTTGTCTCGATAAAAGTGGACCGTGAGGAGCGGCCGGACATTGACAACATTTATATGACCATCTGCCAGATGCTGACGGGAAGCGGCGGCTGGCCTCTGAACATCGTGATGACACCGGACAAGAAACCGGTTTTTGCGGCTACCTACATTCCAAAGGAAAACCGTTTTGATCGTTCGGGCATGCTGGAGCTGATCCCAAAACTCAAAGAGCTCTGGGAAACGCGGCGGGAAGAGCTGGTGAAATCCGCCGAAAACGTTACAGCAGCTTTACGGCAGGCGACCGCAGCTTCCGGAAACGAAGGATTGGATCTCTCTACTTTGAAAGCAGCCTACAGGAATCTCTCTGCGGAATTTGACACGCAGTATGCGGGGTTTGGCGATGCTCCCAAGTTTCCGACTCCTCATCAGTTTTCATTCCTTCTACGGTATTGGAAGCGCACCGGTGACCCAAAGGCTTTAGAAATGGTAGAAAAAACACTGCAGGCTATGCGGCTGGGCGGCATCTATGATCAGGTCGGCTTCGGGTTCCACCGGTATTCCACCGATTCGCAGTGGCTCGTTCCACACTTTGAGAAAATGTTGTATGACCAGGCGATGCTTGTGATCGCTTACACAGAAGCGTATCAAGCAGCAGGGAAAGAGGAATATGCGGAGACAGCACGCCAAATTCTAAGTTATGTTTTGCGCGACATGACAAGTCGGTCCGGTGGATTCTACTCCGCTGAAGACGCGGACAGCGAAGGCGAGGAAGGAAAGTTTTATCTGTGGTCCGAAGACGAAATCCGGAAAGCGCTCGGAAACAAGGACGCGGATCTGATCGTTCGTTTGCTCCATGTGGAGAAGAACAGCAATTTTGTTGATCGAGTAAAAGGAGAAAACGGAGCCGGGAATATTTTGCACCTCGGCAACCCACTGCGGGAATCCGCCACAGAGCTGAGGATACCGGTAAAGGAGCTGCAGGAACGCTGGGATGCGGCGCGTAAGAAGCTGTTTGCGTACCGCGAAAAACGCGTTCATCCGGGCAAAGACGACAAGCTGTTAACAGACTGGAACGGTCTGATGATTGCAGCCCTGGCGAAAGCGGCGCAGGTCCTGGATGAGCCGCTGTATGCGGATGCGGCGCGTCGCTCCGCCGATTTCGTTTTGAAGAATATGCGTCAGCCGGACGGACGCCTTCTGCACCGCTACCGGGAAGGAGAGGCCGCCGTGCAGGCCAACCTCGATGATTATGCGTTTCTAACCTGGGGCTTGATCGAGCTTTATGAAGCCACGTTTGAATTGAAATACTTGCAAGCGGCAGTCGAACTGAATCAGTATGCGCTACAACATTTCTGGGACAGCAAGGATGGTGGTTTTTATTTTTCGCCCGACAACGGCGAAACTCTGCTCGTGCGCTCCAAAGAGATCTATGACGGCGCGATCCCTTCTGGAAACTCGGTGGCCATGTTCAATCTTTTGAGGCTCGGGCGCATCACCGCAAAGGCGGACCTCGAAGAAAAGGCGTCCAGGCTGCAGCGAGCCTTTTCCAACAATGTGAACAAAATGCCCTCCGCTTATGCGCAGCTTCTGGTGGCGGTGGATTACACAATCGGTCCTTCGTATGAAGTCGTGATTGCTGGTGACTCCCGGTCTGAAGATACAAAAGCGATGCTAAAAGCGCTCCGTAAACAGTTTCTTCCGAATAAGATTGTGCTTCTGCGGCCCACCGAACAGGCGTCTCCCGAGATCACCAGCCTGGCTGCATTCACAAAATACCAGTCCGGCACCGCCGGGAAAGCGACCGCTTACGTGTGCCTGAATTATCTTTGCAAGGC
>CAZDDB010000480.1:0-2127 GCA_964504105.1 uncultured Acidobacteriota bacterium | reverse complement strand
AGGCGTTGTCTTGTAACTGAGACCAACCAGCGCAATTTTCATACAACCAAATGTTTCCGATTTATCCGGTGGCCTTCATTTGTTGGAGAGCGTCCTTGATCATCCCGATGTTTGGATCATTCGGGTAAAACGCAACCAATTTCTCCCATGCTTCGGCAGCTCCAGCCTTGTCTCCCATGGCCATTTTTGCAATACCGAGATTCATCAGGGTTTGATAATGCTTTGGATTGATGGACAGTGCTTTTTGATAGTATTTGAATGCCTGATCAAATTCCTGCAACTGCAGGCAACTCGTGCCAAGATCCGTGATCAGATTGATGTTGTTTGGATCGTTTCCGAGCGCTTTTTCATACCATTTCGTCGCTTCCTTGTAGTTCTTCATGTCGTAATTGAGATTGGCCATGGCAACAATTGCATCTTGATTTTCAGGATCGCGATTCAAGATCTCTTGTTGCTCTGTAATCTGAGTCAACAGGGTCTGATCAATCGGCGGATGTCCTCCTGGCAGGCTTTGTTGCTGTGTCGGCTCCGAAACTGGCGATTGAACTACTGCTTCCTGATTGAAAGATGGAGCGGTCTGAATTCTTTGCGCGGTTTGATTCGCAATGGACACACCCAGAATAATGCCGATTACCGCCCCTCCAAGAGTGAACACAAGGTTATCCTTGTTCATAAGCAACTCCTCGAGCCTCCTCTACTGCAATACCTGTGCCTACATACTATCGTCGAGTGCTCAAGAATGTATGACATTTTGGCACTGGAAAGTGAATAAAGTCTGCCGGAGTGTCAACAAGTCGACTTTGATTCCTCAAGTTCTATCATCCGGGCCCTTGCAATGCATCAGTTATAATAATGAGGGGAGAGTGATTTGCATTTGAGAAAGGATATCAAAGGATATGAAAAAACATGTGTTGATTCTTGGAGCCGGGTTTGGCGGACTCGAACTCGCAACGCGTTTGCTTGAAATTCTGCCGGACGATATAGACGTTACGCTGATCGATCAGAACGACTTCTTCATTTTCGGGTTTTCGAAATTCGAAGTGCTGTTTGGCCGGAAACGCCCTGATGAGATCAAGTCCTACTATCGTGACCTTGCGCCGGCGATCAATTTCCGGCGCGAACAGATTGAAGCCATTGATCCGCACGCCCACCGAGTTGTGACGAACGCCGGCTCGTACAACGCGGACATACTTGTGATCGCGTTGGGCGCAGAAGTAGATCCGGGTACAACTCCGGGCCTCACTGAAGGAGGATACGAATTCTATACGCTTGCCGGTGTTGAGCGATTGAGCCGGATACTTCCTGATTTCAATTCGGGCGTGGCCGTGATCGCAATCCTCGGTCTTCCGTACAAATGTCCGCCTGCTCCTTTTGAAGCGGCCCTTCAACTGCATGACTATCTGGTTGAGCGCAGGGTTCGCAACGACATTACGATCCGCGTTTTGAGTCCGGCGCCCACCCCGCTTCCTGTTTCAAAGGAAGGCTCAGAAACGGTCCTGCGCCTCTTTGCCGAACGTAAAATCGAATTTCTTCCCGGACATTTGGTCACTTCAATCGATGCGAATGGAAAGCGTGCCGTACTCAAAGAACGAGATGCAGTGCCTTGCGATCTTTTCATGGGTGTGCCGGTTCATCGAGTTCCTGCTGTAGTGGCAACATCCGGTCTGGTCGAAGATGGCTGGATTCCAGTGAATGTATTGAATCTGGAGACGCGCTTCTCCAATGTGTTTGCTGTGGGAGATGTTACAAAGATTCCGGTGGGAGCTGCTGCGATGCCGAAAGCCGGAGCGTTTGCAGATCGTGCTGCACGGACGGTTGCAGACGAAATCGCGTATCGCATCCGCGGTGCGGGATCTCCCGGGCACTTTGACGGCGCAGGCACCTGTTTTCTTGAGTTTGGAGCCGGCACAGTTGCAAAGATGGAAGCGAACTTTCTTGGCGGTCCCGCACCGGATGTCCGGTTCCTCGGTCCTTCGCGCGAATTCCGCGCGGACAAAGAATCGTTTACTTCGCTTCGGCTGGCCCGCTGGTTCGGAAAATAACCAAGTACGGTTCGTTATGGCAGAGTCAACCATCCATGTACTCGGTGAGTGGCGTGTGATCTATGTAGCCAAGCTTCAAGATGCA
>CAZDDB010000479.1:0-2131 GCA_964504105.1 uncultured Acidobacteriota bacterium | reverse complement strand
CAGCATGACGGTTGTTACTCAAAACGGGCGCGACTTTGGAGATATCCCGGGATTAGAGTTGATTGTCCTGCCGGACTCCAGGAAATGATCTCCGCGAGTGCGCGTTGAGTTTTACAAGGATATGCTGAACATGGTTGTAGAGCCGCTCCTATTGTCATTTGTATAATATACAATATATTATTTATAAATATCAATTTTGTATATTATATTAGACATGAAGCAAATTGGTGCCTCTATCCGCCGGGAGCGGAAGCGCTTTGGATATACCCAGGCACAGCTCGCTGAAAAAACGGATCTGAGCAGAGCGACACTCAGTATGCTGGAAAATGGAGTGATTCATGAGATCGGGATTCGGAAAGTCATCCGTGTCCTGGAGTTTCTTGGACTTGAGTTAACGCTTCGACCGTTCGGCGCTCCGCCAACGCTTGAGGAACTGCAGCAGGAGCGCATTGCAGAATGACGCAAACGCTTGCGGTCTGGACTTCAGGAGTAAGGACCGGCCTTCTGGAACAGCGTGAGTTGTTCGTATTTAATTACGAACGAGACGTTCCGAACTCTCATTCCGTTTCACTGACCATGCCAGTCCGGCTGCAAAGTTGGGCCTCCCGTTCTCTGCATCCTGTCTTTCAGATGAACCTACCTGAAGGTGCTCTTCTGGAAGCGATTCGCAATGCGATCGCAAAACTCGTAGGCGTCGGTGATCTTACGCTACTACGTGTTGTCGGCACAAATTTGATCGGCCGGAATCGATTTGCAGCCTCGGACGAGCCCGAACCTTCTCCCGAACCGTCCATTGAGTCACTGACCGACATCTTGAAATACCCTGATACTTCAGACCTTTTCCACGATCTGATGCAAAAATATGCCTTGCGTTCGGGTGTCTCTGGAGTGCAACCGAAAGTGCTCCTTGAAACACGCGAACGCGCAACGATCCACACAGACTCCTGGATCGTAAAATCCTCCGGTGAAGACAACCCTTATCTGGCAACAAACGAATTCTTCTGCATGACGGCCGCGAAAAAAGCAGGCCTTGCAGTTCCGGACTTTTATCTGTCGGAAGACGGGCGCCTGTTTGTCATGAAGAGATTTGATCGCGACGGAAAAAGAGGATTTCTGGGATTCGAAGACTTCTGCGCTCTTCAGGGACTGGATACTGTGGAGAAATACAGCGGTAGTTATGAAAGAGCAGTCAAGACAATCAACCAGTTCGTTTCTCCGCAGAACAGACAAAAGGCTCGCGAACAATTCTTTGAGACGCTTGCGCTGTCCGTTATTCTTCGCAATGGTGATGCTCACTTGAAAAACTTTGGCGTTCTTTACGCCGATCCGACAGAGGATCAACGAACTCTGGCTCCCGTTTATGACATTGTCACCACAGTCGCGTACATTCCAAAAGACATCCCGGCGCTAACTGTGGAAGGAACGAAGAAATGGTGGGGTCGGCAGACACTGACCCGTTTCGGAATTGTCCATTGCGGATTATCCGCCTCCGCAATCGGGCAGATCATGGAACGTCTCACTGATGCGGTGGAAGACACGCGCAAAAAACTTCAGCGTCACATCCGCCGGACTCCGCTGTTCAAAACAATCGGAGACGCAATGTTGAATATCTGGAACAAGGGGCTTCTACTCAACTAGAGAATTCCCCGCGCGCCGAATCGAAAGGTGCAAAGGCTACTGCTTCCACTCGTAAATCAGATAGCAGGTGGAGTCGGTTATGTGCACATGTAGTGCACCAATTTTCTCCAGCGGGCAGGATGCCCACGCTACCACCGTTCACAAAATTCTTGCCGAAAGGAGAAGAAGCTCCCCTTCACAGACTCCAAACAGACGATTCTCTTGAACGCGAACCGCTTGTTTGCAGTTCTATTCAAGGCGATTCATAATACAAACATGCTTCGCGCTTCGCAGAGACATTACAGTCTGGAAGAATACTTTAGCCTCGAGGAGTCTTCCGTTACCAGGCATGAGTATTACGCCGGTGAAATCTTTGCCATGGCCGGCGCATCGGTGAATCACAACCGGATTGCTCTAAACATTTATTCTGCTTTTCGCGATGCGGTCACGAACCAGCCATGTGAAGCCTTCCTTGGCGACGTAAGGTTGCGTACTCAAACAGGCCTCTATACAT
>CAZDDB010000478.1:0-2140 GCA_964504105.1 uncultured Acidobacteriota bacterium | reverse complement strand
TCAATTCCCCATGCTTTCAGGACGCGATCCATATAGCGTTCATGACCGGGACGCCCGACATGGTACATCACTTCGTTTTGGCGTCCTTCCCGAAACGCTTTTGCGATACGCGACCCGATATCTTCAAGCACTTCGTGCCAATCGACGCGCGTCCATTTCCCTTCGCCCCGCTTTCCCGTGCGCTTTAACGGATAAAGGATCCGCTCCGGATCCTTGATCTGGTTGATCGTGGCAGGACCTTTGGCGCAGTTTTTTCCGCGGCTTCCCGGATGGAGCGGGTTCCCTTCAAACTTGCGCACTTCCAGCGTCTCTTTGTCCACGTACGCAAGCAATCCACAAGCGGCTTCGCAATTAAAACAGACGGTTGGCACGAGCGTGTAGTGCTTTTCCAGACGCCGCGGCCACGCCCGCGCTTCCAGTTCTACCCAATCATCCCACTTTTCTACCGGCGGATAATCTTTAAGCTCCATAATTCAAAATGCAAAATTCAAAATGCAGAATGCAAAATGTGGAACTCATTTTTCATTTTGAAATTTGCATTTTGCATTTTGACTTCCTTATGACAGTGGGACGATCTGGCCCGCGCGTATCCAGACGCGCTCGTACAATAGCAGTCCGATCAAAGCGCACTGTCCTGCGCCTCCCGGTACGTCGAAATGTAACAACACAAACGGCAGGACGATTCCCAGAAAGATACCGCCACCCCAGAACATCTTGTTTTTCGAATAGACATAACGCGCTGCAATTTTCGCATCCTGCGTGCTGTGAACCGCCATCAGATCAAACGCAATCACCATGCCGTGCAGGACCAAAGACGCCAGCAAGACCGGCGTGACGAAGGGAGTCAAGTCATTGATCTGAATGATAAACGCGGAACCGGCCAGAAGCGCCATCACTATCAGATGCACAGCAAAGAGAGGGCTCTGCCAGAAGTCCCGGCCTTTTGCCTGCCAGAACAAAAACGCGCTGTACACAGCGGACCCAAACGCAAAGACTACAGTCAGAAAAAACAGCAGCCGCGGCACTTCGCCTCGTGTCCACGAAAAGATCAAATCGAGTCCAAGGAGTCCGCCAAATCCTACCAGAATAAAAGCGCCACGGGTGAGCCAGCTTCGCCATTGCGGGCGCAAAAGAATCCAATGAAACCGCTTTGGCTGCTTCAAATCCACAATCAACAAGACGGTTGTAACCGTCAAAGCCAGAATGGAAGCGATGATCTGCATCCGAGTGAAGCGTATGGTTCCGGAAAGAAGACCCGAAACAAGCGCGAAAAGTGGAATCCCGGCTGCAATCGATTTTGTAAACAGATATGCGGCAACTTTTGCACCCCACGAGTCAGTGTGCGATTGCCCTTGATCGTATACCCGCCTGGCTTCCGACTCCGCCTGTTCCAACCGTGGAGGCGCAATCTGATAAGCACGTTGGGGAATTTCGCTCCAGAGATAACCTTCCGGTGTGCTCGCATAAACCGGATTGAGAGATGCCGCGTCTCCTTCGATGTAAAAGAGCTTCGGTCGCGTTCCTTTTTCAGGTTTGCGCACCTGCACCTGATGATGTGCAAGCATCTCCGAAATTTCGGTTCCCGGATCGTCCATATCCCCTGCGATGATTGCGTGTTCGGGACAGACGGTCACGCAGGGAGGAGCCAGACCAACCTCAACGCGGTGCGCGCAATAATTGCATTTCGCGGCCGTCAGATCATCCGGATGAATGTAGATGGCGTCATAAGGGCACGCCTGCATGCACGCCTTGCAGCCGATGCACCGGTTCCCGTCAATATCAACAATGCCGTCTTTGCGTTGCCAGAGTGCGGTCACCGGACAGATCTCGACGCAGGGCGCATTTGCGCAGTGATTGCAGCGCTGCACCGAAAAGATCCGACGGGTATTGGGAAATTCCCCTTTTTCCACGTACTTGACCCAGGTACGATTGACGCCGATCGGTAAATCGTGTTCCTGTTTACAGGCGACCGTGCAGGCATGACAGCCAATGCACTTGCGGTTGTCGATGATGAAACCGTAATTCACAGCGGAAACTATTATATTATAATATTGAGTAGGTAACTCCGAAGAGTATGTTCGTAAGGGGTGCACGACAAATTTGTTAGGAGAAGGCATGTTTGCGGTTTGTAACGCCAGCG
>CAZDDB010000477.1:0-2141 GCA_964504105.1 uncultured Acidobacteriota bacterium | reverse complement strand
ACGCCGGCGTCTCGCCGGCCAGACAAAAAAGGTGCACTTCAATCACCGGCCGGCGAGACGCCGGCGCGACAAAACTGCTTCCGAACTCTGTGGCAAAATCCTTCTCTGCGTCCCCTGCGCGCTCTGCGGTAAAATAGGAGCCATGTCTGCAATTACACCGATGTTACAGCAGTACCGCAGCATCAAACAGGAACACACGGAGGCGATCCTTTTTTTCCGGATGGGCGACTTCTACGAGATGTTCTATGAAGATGCGTTTATCGCATCCAAAGTACTCGACATTGCACTGACCAGCCGGGACAAAAACAAGGAGACAGCGGTACCGATGTGCGGTATCCCATGGCATTCCGCCGATTTCTATATCGCCAAGCTGATTAAAGCAGGTCACAAGGTGGCAATCTGCGAACAAATCGAGGATCCCAGACTGGCCAAAGGAATTGTCCAGCGAAAAGTGATCCGGATCATCACCCCCGGAACGTATTCGGAACCATCACAGCTCAATCCCAAAGAACACCAGTATCTGTGCGGAATCTATCTGGCCGGCAAAGAGGCTGGTCTCGCGTTTGTGGACCTTACCACCGGAGATTTCCGTATTACCCAGTTCGTCGCGGACGCCGGCAACGCAAACCTCTGGGAAGAAGTGGAGATGAATTCCCCTTCAGAGCTTCTCTTTCCGCTGAACTTTCAACCGGGGGGATTTCCGGCTGGAAACCTTTCGTCTACGGTAAAAACACCGTTGGAGGATTGGATTTTCGAAGAGACATACGCAGACAAGCTTCTGCGGGAACATTTTGGAGTGGAGAGTCTGGAAGCATACGGCTGCGCGGGCCGTAAACTGGCGATCGGAGCCGCCGGCGCCGTGCTGCATTATCTCTATCAGACCCAGAAGTCCGCGCTGAAACATCTGAGCCGTTTGTCATACTACGAACGTAGTAACTACTTGCAACTGGATGCTCAGACGATCCGGAATTTGGAGCTCCTGGGGAATCTGCAGACGCAGCAGCGCGCAGGTTCGCTGATGGAAGTGATGGACCGGACAGTCACGGCCCCCGGGGCGAGACTGCTGCGCGAATGGCTGCTCAAACCGCTGCTGAGCATCCCGGATATCCAGGCGCGTCAGGATGCTGTAGAAGAGCTGGTTGGCCGTGTGATCGAACGCGGTATCCTCCGTGAGGAGCTGCAGCAGGTGCAGGACCTGGAACGGATCGTCAGCAGAGTTACCATGGAACTGATCCAGCCACGCCATCTGGTCAGCCTGAAATTGTCCGCCTGGGCGCTCCCCAAAATCAAGTTTCTATTTGCCAAATTCCAATCGGGTATGCTTCACAGAATCGCAGGTGAGCTGGACACCCTGGAGGACATTGCAGAATGGATCGATGAGGGAATCTCGGATCAGCCACCCCTCCTTGCGCGAGACGGAAACGTGATCAAACAAGGATTCGACGCAGATTTAGATGAGCTTCGTTCGCTGACGCGCAGCGGAAAGACCGCGATTGCGGCAATCGAAGAAGCGGAACGAAGACGCACCGGGATTAATAATTTGAAAGTCGGTTACAACAAAGTATTCGGATACTACATCGAGATCTCACGCGTTCAGGCTTCCAAGGCACCGACCGGTTACGAACGAAAACAGACTCTCGTCAATGCGGAACGGTTTGTTACGCCTGAATTAAAGGAATACGAGTATAAGATCCTGACTGCCGAGGAAAAGATAGGAGAACGCGAAGAACAACTGTACCAGGATCTGTGCCGGAAGATTGCCGCACACACCCTGCGAATCCAGAAAACCGCCTCGTATCTGGCACTGGCGGATGTGCTGGCAGATCTTGCGGAAGTGGCCGCCACATACAACTACCACCGTCCTGTGTTTCACGATGGAAATAGCTTGAAGATCGTAGAAGGACGCCATCCTTGTGTGGAGCTTCTTCACCCTTCCGAGCGGTTCATCCCGAATGATACATATCTGGACAATGAAAAAAACCAGATCTTGATTGTCACAGGACCAAATATGGGTGGAAAATCCACGTATCTGCGGCAGACAGCCTTGATCGCATTGCTCGGACAAACGGGATCGTTTGTTCCGGCTAAGGAAGCCCACCTGCCGGTGATCGACCGCATCTTTACGCGAATCGGCGCCTCGG
>CAZDDB010000476.1:0-2156 GCA_964504105.1 uncultured Acidobacteriota bacterium | reverse complement strand
TCTTTGTTGACCTGGCGGCCGCGCGCAATTGCAAGCGAACCGGCAGGCACATCGTCGGTAATGCTGGAACCGGCGGCTACATATGCGTCTTTTCCGACTTTGACCGGAGCGATGAGCTGTGTATCGCTTCCGATAAAGACTCCATCTTCAATCACGGTAGGGTGTTTCTTTTCACCGTCGTAGTTGCAGGTGATCGTGCCGGCGCCGATGTTGACGTTGCGGCCGATGGAAGCGTCTCCGAGATAGGTGAGATGATTCGCTTTCGAGTCCCGCCCGATCTCCGTCTTTTTCAACTCCACGAAGTTGCCGATCCGGACTCCAGCGTGCAGATACGAATCGGGTCGGATCCGCGCAAAGGGCCCGATCTTCACATTTGGCTCCAGATGCGCGCAGTCGATCGAAGAGTTCTCATAGACCACGCACTGCCCATCAATGAATGAATCCGTGATTCTGCAATTCTGATAGATCGTAACATCCTGACCGATTCTTGTAGAACCTTCCAGATAGACATTCGGATAAAGAACTGTATCGGCAGCGATCTGCACATCGGCATCAATATAGGTGGATTCCGGATCGCGCATGGTCACGCCGCGCAGCATCCAGTACTCGTTGATCCGCCGGCGCAGGATCTTCTCTGCACGGGCCAGCTCCACGCGGGTATTGATTCCCATGACTTCTTCGGAATCCGCCTTGAGAGGGACGACGATCCGCTTTTCCATCAAAGAAAATTCAATCACGTCCGGAAGATAGTATTCCTTTTGTTTATTGCCGGCATTTACAAGCGGGAGCAATGCGCGAAGCCGGTCGATTTCAAAGGCATAGATCCCGGAATTGACTTCCCGGATCGAACGCTCGTGTTCGTTCGCATCCGCTTCTTCCACGATTCTCTGGATCATTCCGCCCGAGCCGCGCACGATCCGGCCGTATCCCGTGGCATCGGCGAGGTCCGTGGTAAGCAGGGAGACGGACGCCTTCCTTTCCAGGTGCACGGCGATCAACCGCCGCAGCAGATCCGCCCGCACGAGCGGCGTGTCGCCGTTCATCACTAACAGCACTCCTTCGATCGCAGGATACTGCTTCAAGAACTCCGAAACGGCATGCCCCGTTCCGAGCTGTTCCTCTTGCACAACAAAATCAACAACCTTCTGATGCAGCGCATCCATGACCTGGTCTCTCTGAAACCCGGCCACCAAGGCGCATGTTGCGGGTTTCAGTTCCGTGGCAACGTCTCTTACATGTTCGATCATGGGTTTTCCACAGAGAGGGTGAAGCAACTTGGAGATTTTTGACTTCATCCTCTTGCTTTGACCGGCGGCGAGAATACAAATGTGTGTTTCCATTGGATCTTTGATCATAATACAAAAACGGATGAGAACCAGCGGGGGGAAATGGTATTATAACAGGCGCTATGGACCCGGTTACGCATGGATTGACGGGAGCTTTGATCGCAGAAGCCGGGTTTTCCCAGCGTCTCGGCGGGAGAAGCAGGTTGGTTTTGACTGCCGCCGCGATGTTTCCCGACATTGATATCGTGTACCGCTTTGCCGGTCTTCCCACTTATATTGAGAACCATCGTGGATTGACGCATTCCTTTACCGGACTGTTTGCGGCAGGCATGATTCTGGGAAGCATCCTGGGGCGGCTGGACGAAGAACGGCGCTACGTGGCCTGGATTGCCGCGTGCTGGGTTGCGTTGTTCAGTCACCTGTTGCTGGATCTGATTACATCGTATGGTACGGTTGCGCTGTATCCGTTCAGCCGGACGCGCTTTTACTTTGACTGGGTTTTTATCATCGATGTCTTTTTCTCAGGGCTGCTCTTGTTGTTCCTGATCCTGTCGCGGCGGTCGCAGTCCGGTGTCCGTCTTGCAAGAACCGGACTGCTCGCGGCGTGCGGCTATATCGGCTTTTGCGCGCTCAACCATTCGCTGGCTCTCCATCAGCTCCGGCAGAGCGCTGCGGAGAACCAGATCGCGTATCAAAGCATCGCGGTTATCCCGCAGCCGGGCGCGCCGGTCAGGTGGTCCGGAATCCTGGATGCCGGCACGGATTATTATCAGATTCCGTTTTACAGTTTTCAAAAGCCGCAATCTCCGTTTCAGGTATTCAACAAAACCAGACGTTCCTTCTTTGAGCAAAAAGCGAGAGAAAGCGAGC
>CAZDDB010000475.1:0-2181 GCA_964504105.1 uncultured Acidobacteriota bacterium | reverse complement strand
TCAAACTCCCACAATCCGATCAGACGTCCACGATCGAGAATCGCATGACTCGGCAAGTCTTGAAGGCCGCCCAGTTCCTTCTTGCTGCGGTCCACAAGAATCTGTAGCTTGCAGTCTTTGCTGTCCAGTAACCCGGCAACGTCCCGCCGTAAATGCAGCAAACCGTCCAGACCGGCCACAAGCGAGTAAGATGGACGCCGATCAACACGAACCGCATGAAAAGCATCCAGCTCGTCCGGCAGGATCAGAAACTCGCTTCCCCTTTCGATCGAAACAAGTCCAAGCGATGCGATCGCTTCCTTCGAAGCCTTAACACCCAATCCTGAAAACCATTGGAATTCTTTGAGGGTGGCAGGAGCGATCCAGCGGAAATAGCGGCGCGCGAGCTCCGTGTATGCCTGAGCGGAAGTCAGTTTTGATTTATCCAGCGGTGACGGAGACCAGCGCGTGTACGCATACCGCTGCTGATCCAGACGCCCATTCAGGGGAATGCGCCGTATTTGGCCCTGCGATTGCAGTCGTCCAAGCGCAAGCGGGAGCGTTGTCGTCACTCCCCTTTTCTTTCCTGCTTCCCCTAGATTGCGAACTGCATCCCCCACAGCTTCCTTCAATTCGCGTGGATCTTTGGGCTTGTCGAGAGCCTTCAGCACGCGGTCCATCAGCTTTTTGATTTCTTTTTCAGTTACGCCAAGATACTTGATAGCGATCCGGATTTCCGCTTCGTCGCCAAAGCCCTGACCCGCTTTCAAGGCAAGGGCAAAATCGGAGGAGGGAACAACGTAAGTGCATCCGCGCGCAGCGGGAAGTTCGTGGATCTCAAGATTCATTACGGCTTGATCGGCCGCTTCCCTGGAAACGGAACCGCGAGCAAACATTGTGAGGTACGGATTTGCTCCACCGACTGAACGCGCCCAACCCGTTTTTTCCAGAATCGCCGCGGGAGAAGCCCCCTGCAGCGAGCCGTCCAGACCCTGCTTTCTCGCCCACCACGACCGAAGTTGAGACAAGTCCACCATACTCATGATTCTGCCACGGAGTGGATCAGCTGTCCAGCAGCTCGAAGCCCGCGCTACCACAAATGAAAACTTTGAATATGCAGAGACAGACAAGGAAATGATAAGATCTTCGTTACTGAAAGGAGTTTGAGCTGTGAGCACAAGAATCAGTACTTCAAAGACCAAGACTTCTGCGGGAGTCCGGCTGCCTTTGGGAGAAAGAGGCGATGGGCGGTTTTATGGTCAACACATTCTGGCTGTGGCCCAATTCACTCAGACGGACCTGGAATATATCTTTGCGGTCGCTGAAGAGATGCGGACGATGGTAGAGAGAGTCGGAACCTTTGATTTGCTCAAAGGAAAGATTCTTGCAAACGTCTTTTACGAGCCATCCACACGAACGTCCTCTTCGTTCACCGCGGCCATGGAACGTCTGGGCGGAAGCGTGATTCCCATCAGTGAAGTCCGGTTCTCTTCGGTTGCGAAAGGAGAATCGTTGATTGATACCGTGCGCACCCTGCAATGCTATTCCGATGTGATTGTCCTGCGTCATCCGGAAACTGGAGCGGCCGCTACGGCAGCCCAGTATTTACGCAAACCTTTGATCAATGCGGGGGACGGCACAGGAGAGCATCCCACACAGGCGTTGCTGGATCTTTTTACAATCCAGGAAGAGCTGGGCCGGCTGGAAGATTTGACGGTGACATTACTGGGGGACTTGAAATATGGCCGCACCGTC
This sequence comes from uncultured Acidobacteriota bacterium, assembly GCA_964504105.1. Lineage (GTDB taxonomy): Bacteria > Acidobacteriota > HRBIN11 > JAKEFK01 > JAKEFK01 > CAZDDB01. Next base: position 447 of record CAZDDB010000475.1, on the reverse strand, counting down.
CATTCCCTGGCGCGACTGCTTCGGCTCTACGGCGCCCGGCTCAACTACGTTGCGCCTGAAATCTTGCGAATGCCGCAAACCGTGATTGAAGAGCTCAACTCGGCAGGTGTAGAGCAACGCGAGTACACAAATCTGAATGAAGTGTTAAGCCAGACCGATGTGCTTTATGTGACACGCGTCCAAAAAGAGCGTTTTGAAAACCCGCAAGAATACGAGTCTGTAAAGGATGCGTACGTGATCACACCAAGAATCCTGGAACAGGCGAAGACACAAATGGTGCTCATGCATCCCTTACCGCGCGTGAATGAGATCTCGGTAGAAGTGGATGACGATCCGCGCGCAGCCTACTTCCGGCAAATGGAATACGGACTCTACGTGCGCATGGCGCTTCTGGCGATGGTCCTCGGCAAAGCGTAGGGCACTGTAACGCCGGCGTCTCGCCGGCAG
>CAZDDB010000474.1:0-2190 GCA_964504105.1 uncultured Acidobacteriota bacterium | reverse complement strand
GAGGAAGCTACTTCCCTGCCGTATCAGGCGTGGGAATCCACTGGCGCGGGCACTGCTGGAACTCGCAATGACGAAAGGCGGCTGCACCTTGCCGTCCGGATAAACCTGGCGTGCGCGAATCTCGGCGCCTTTGTTTGGAACATTTTCCAACCACGAAACGATCGCGCTTCGATCAGCCGCAAGCGCAACATCGACGCGCCCCGATGGATTGCCGGAATCGATTCGAGACGGCGGGCCGAACGATTTTCCGCTATCGGATGAAAAAATCGCTTGAACGCGTCCGCGATCCCCGGACCCGGTAAACCATGCGACGGCCAAGAGATTGCCGTCAGCGGCAATTGCAGGACCATTCACCGGACAAGCGGCGATCTTCCAGCGGTCCGGGTACAGAGTTTTCGGCGTCGTCCACTTTCCGGCAACTTGACGCACATAGGAAATGTCCCGCACTTCGGACTCGGACCGGTCCCTGTACACGACAAACAGCCCTTCCGATGTCACGGCCGCATCAGTCTGACAGCAGTCACAAACCCTTGAATCGAGCAGCGTTTCGTCCCGAAAAGCGCCGTCCTCGAACTTCGAATACATTAGAGCCATTTCATTCGATAGATCACCTTCCTCCAGCTTTCCGGGCTCGAAATTCCGGGCATCCAGCCAGACGGCGGCCACCCCGGTGTTTTCTTCAGCCACAAGCGATACAAACCCATGCTCGGTTGCCGAACGGTCCGTGTGGGGACGAACCGGCGCGCTCCAGCTTGCGCCCTGATCGCTGGAGAAGGAAACGAATACATCGTAGGCGTAGGGTCCGGCCGCGTTTTTCTGGAGCCAGTGCGCGGCCAGAGAGCCGCCGGAAAGCAGCCGCATCGATGGGAAATCCGCCCAGTTTACGAAGAACGGCAAATCGCGGGCAATGTCGAGCGGCTTACTCCACCGGTTTCCTTCCAGGTGAGCAAAACGCAGCAAGTGCGCGCCTTGAGGTGTTGCTTCAAACCAGCTCAGGTACGCCCGGTCGCCCGCAACACTCAAATATGGTTCGCCGCTTCCAGGCGCGGCGGGGGATTGAATTTCCGTAACGGTCCATTGATCGGGATCGTTCCGCGCCCCGCATGCGGACAGGAAAATCGCCGAGCTCACCAGCGCCAGGACAAACTTGCAAGGGCGCTTGGCGTGCGCCCTGTCACCCACCCACATACAAATGCCACACCTGCTCTCCCCAAAAAATGGCAGGAAGAGCCGCTGCGCCGATAAAAGTCCCGTAGGGAAGAAGATAATCGGAACCCTTGCGAAACACAAGAATAAACAATCCACCAATCAAAGATCCGAGCAGAGAGGAAAAAAACAACACCAGCAAGACCTGCTGCCATCCAAGATAAGCCCCGACCATGGCCAGCATCACCACATCTCCGTGACCAAGGCCTTCCCGTTTGCGAACGAGCTTATAGACAATCAATGCAAACAGAGGCACGAGTCCCCCCACGACCACTCCGACCAAAGATTCAAGCGGAGTCAAAAACGGATTCACAAAAGACGAAGCCACTCCAAGCGCGATCCCGGGGAAGGTTAATTTGGCAGGCAGTAACCGGTGATGGTAATCGATCACCGTAAGAACGATCGTGATGCAACCGAACAATCCGTAAATCAGAAAGGGAATTGAAATGCCGAAATTGAAATATAGAAGAAGTAACAGGATTCCGGTGATCAATTCCACGATGGGATACACAGGGGAGATCCGTTCCTTGCAGTTTGCGCACTTGCCCCGCAGCCAGAGATAACTCAAAAGAGGAACATTGCGATACCAGGGGATCAGCGCGTCACAGCGCGGACAGCGCGAGCGTGACGCTACGATCGATTTGTGGATCGGGATGCGGTGGATGCAAACGTTCAAAAAAGAACCGATCACCAGACCAACTACAAAAAAGTAGATTTCAAATAATGGGAAAAAAGACGGGTTGTCAAAATACAGAGCACGATCCATGGCAGTGTATTGTAACGCAAAAACTGCAGAGGACGCGACGACGCGATAGACGCTAATTCACGGGATGACGCGAAGAAGGACCCGTTGCATACGTGCCCGGTTGGGCAACAGAAGGCTCAGGAGGAGGCAATACCAGATCTTCCTTCTTCCCGCACAAGGCAATATCGATGATGTCATCTATGCGCTTGATAAAGAAGAATTCCATATCTTCCTTTACG
>CAZDDB010000473.1:0-2199 GCA_964504105.1 uncultured Acidobacteriota bacterium | reverse complement strand
TGTACCTCCGGATGGTCGGAGGCAAGGTGCCATCAATTTACGGCCCATCGCTGGATGAGCCCTGGACCTAAACGGCGCTGAGAAGGCCCACGATGAATTGGAGATTCGTGTGAAGGAACGGACTGCCGAGCTCAAGACGGCAAACGAACACCTGCATCGGGAAATCTATGAATGAAACTTAATCTTTCTGTGCAATCAACGTGATCGCCGGAGAGTTTCCTGACGTTGCGAAGAAATAGAGCTCGTTTCCTGCAAACAGTATATAAGGATGTTTCTGCCTGGATGTACCGGAAGGACTTGCTTGAGGCGGCGAATCCGGAAGTACCTTAAACTGAAAATCGGACAGCAGTTGCATTTAAAAGAATTCATCATTGCCTGGCGCATACTCCTGTTCCATGATCCATGCTGGGCGTCCCCCGATTTTCGTCCCCCGAAAATCCTCCAGCAGGTGGCGTTCGCATCGCTGGGATAAGTTTACCGGAGGTCGCCCGCTTCTACGTCTGCGTTTTTACATTGCGCCTGGTTACGACAAAATTATGTTCATCGCCTTAGCGCCACAATTCACAGAACCTCGCCTTTGATCACATCGATCCGATAACTGTGTCGCCCGACGTGATGCGGGCTTACTCTCATTGGAATAGCTTGCGCGGCTTCTGACCGACTTCGGTGCTACAATTTCAGAACAGCATAATACGGAGGAAAATCGAGATGTCTCAACCCCCATCCACATACATGGAATTCAAGAAGGAATATCCGGAAATAACGAAGATTTATGAAGAGCTGGGAGAGCATTGTCAAAATGCAGGGCCGTTGACAGTCCAGGAACGCGCATTCGCCAAGTTGGCGATTGCCATCGGAGCAGGGCTTGAAGGCGCGGTTCATTCGCATGCGCGCAGAGCTCTGGATGCCGGGGCTTCCGGTGATGCCATCCGCCATGTCGTTTTGCTTTCCCTGACTACGATCGGCTTTCCATCTATGATGAGAACGCTAACGTGGATCAATGATGTCCTGGCGAACCCGCTGAAATAGAATGGCAGTCTCATCTGCGGGTTCGAGGACAGTGACGAAGTATTTATGCGTGTGACAGTCCGCGATGCTGCAATGCTGCTGAGCATTTCAGAAGAACAGATTTATGATTGGATTGAATCCGGAGATTTGCCGGAGCCCGGATCGTACGTATGTGATTTTACGGGCGTGGGGGACGCCCGCCGCTCCAAGATTAGATTGCTCAGTTCTTGCCTGGAATGAAGATGGCAACGGGGATCTCAATTTTTTTCGTAGCGGCAAAACTTGCTTGATTGAGCGCAAGTCCCACGTGTCCGCGAGAATCGATGTACAAAAGGGCCTCTTTCAACGGCGCATCGCTGAAGGTTTTTACGTAAGGCACGGGAAATTCCCGGTCACCGATCCGTACCTGGATTTTCTCGCCAATCTGATAACCAAGTTTGCGGAAGAGATCCGCTTCGATATTGGTGATGACGTTTCCATATGGACCATCGAAGGCGATGATCTCACCCCGGATTCCTTTTTCATCTATGGATGCAGCTGCAACCTGGAGGCGTACCAGGTCTTTGATCTCCGGGCCGATCCGGGTCCAATCTTCTCCGTGCGCAATGTGCGCGCCCACCGGAGAGAAAATATCTCTGCCATGAAATGTTGAAGAAAGTGCGCTGCCGATCATCCAGGAGGTGTTTGTAATCTCCCGTGCAGCTTCCACTCCGTCCCGCTCTGCCACGAGAGTGATCAGTCCGTTGTCGGGCAGAACGAAATATTGCCCTTTGCGCGTTTTTACGACAACCGGTTTTCGGGCGCTTCCCACACCGGGATCAATGACTGCGACAAACACACTGCCGGCCGGGTAATAGGGGGATGCGCCCGCCAGAAACCGCGCTCCATCCAGAATGGAGAAGGGTGGTACCTCATGGGTGATGTCTATGATTCGCAAATCAGGTGAGACTCCCAACATTACACCTTTGCAAATAGCCACTGAATCATCTGTGCTTCCGAAGTCCGTCATGAACAGAAGCGGCGCGTCTGCTTGCGCCTGCGCGAAACGTGCCAACAGCAAGAGTACCAACAGGAAGGATTTTGCAACCACAGATGAACACAGATTTACACAGCGCGGCCCTAGACGGGCCGCAACCAAGGATGAAGGCAGAAGGATGAAGGATGAACGGAGTGCCGGAAACAGTTTTGTAG
>CAZDDB010000472.1:0-2226 GCA_964504105.1 uncultured Acidobacteriota bacterium | reverse complement strand
ATGGAGCTTCTCAAGGGAGAGACGCTGCGCGAGCGACTCAAACGCGAAACGATCTCTTGGAAAGAATCCTTGCCCATCGGGCTCGCGATCGCAGAAGGTCTCGCAGCGGCGCATTCCAGCGGGATCATCCATCGCGATTTGAAACCCGAAAATGTATTTCTCACTCAAGACAGCCAGATCAAAATCCTCGACTTCGGATTGGCGCGTGTGGAACGCAAGACCTCTCCACCCGGCGAATCGTGGATGGACACTTCTCCCGCGTTGAGTCATCCCGGAATCATCATGGGGACTCTGCGAAGCATGGCGCCCGAACAATTGCGCGGACAAACTGTGGATGTCCGCGCCGACATCTATTCTCTTGGATGCATTCTGTACGAGATAGTTTCGGGCCGCCTTCCCTTTGATAAGACAGATGCTGCTGAGCTGACCGCCTCCATCTTGCGTGATCGTCCTGCCGGAATTGAGGCAGATAGCGCCCCGCAGGTGCTAATCGATTTGATTTTCCGCTGCCTGGAAAAGGATCCCGCCATGCGTTTTCCTTCTGCCCGCGATGTTGTTGTGGAGCTGCGATCGGTTCCTTTCGATGCGCAGATATTACGATCCACTTCGGGCCGTCGAAGCTCCCGAAGCCGCAGCAGATCCGTCGCGATTCTCCCGATCGGCTTTGCAAGCGGCGATCCGGAGGACGAATACCTGATGGACGGCATCACGGAAAGCATCATCAACAGTCTTTCGCAACTGCCAAAGCTCAAAGTGACGGCGCGAAGCACCGCCTTCCGTTATAAGGGAAAAGACGTCGATCCGCGAGAAGTCGGACGCGCACTTGGCGTGCAGATGTTAATGACCGGACGTGGTGTCCGGCGCGGTGACCGGCTGAACATCCAGGCAGAGCTGGTCAACGCGGAAGACGGTTCGCAGATTTGGGGTCAGCAATTCAGTAGAAACCTTTCCGATATTTTTTCGGTGCAGGAGGAAATCGCGAGTCTGATCTCTACCGCACTGCAGCGCAAATTGACCGGAGCGGAAAAGAAACTGCTGGGCAAACGTTACACGGAAAATGTAGAGGCCTATCAGTCCTATCTGAAGGGACGCTACTACTGGAATAGAAGAACACCTGAAGGTTTTGAAAAGGCGATACCATTTTTCGAGCAAGCCATTGAAACGGATTCCACCTTCGCCCTGGCCTATTCCGGAATTGCGGATTGTTACAACTTTTTGGGATGGGAAGCCTACGGGCTTTTCGATCCAAAGGCTACGTATCCACGCGCGATTGCGGCCGCAACCAGGGCACTCGAAATCGATGATACGCTTGCCGAAGCATACAACTCGCTCGCGTGGGCAAAGTGGGCATTTAACCACGACTGGGATGGAGCCGAAAATGACTACCGGCGCGCAATCAAACTGAATCCCGGCTACGCACTGGCACATGTCTGGTACGCCGATCTTCTTGCCGGATCGGGACGGCTCGAGGAGGCGCTCGCGGAGATTCAGATCGCACAAAACCAGGACCCGCTGGCTCCGGTCACGTATGCCATCCACGCATTGATCCTCTACTTCATGCGGGATTATCCGGCCTCGCGCGTGGAAGGCGGCAAAGCTTTGGAGCTTCAACCCGATTTTCCTTCCGGCTTCCTGATCATGGGACACTGCTTCATCCTGGAAGGAAAATATCCGGAATCGATCGCAGCGATGGAAAGCGCCGTGTTGCATTCGGGACATCATCCAAGAATGATGGCCGGTCTGGCTCATGCGTATGCCGCATCGGGTAGAACAGAGGATGCAAGAAAAATCCTGGATGAATTGCATGCGATCTCAGAACAAAAATATCTTCCTGCTCTAATCGATGCGGGTCTGGTTTACGCGGCTCTGGATGAAAAAGAGATTGCGTTTGAGTGGCTGGAAAAAGCATATCGCGAACGAACCGCTTTGCTTGTCTGGCTGTACCCAGATCCACTCGCCGATCCGTTGCGATCCGATCCGCGCTTCAATGATTTGATGCGCCGCATCGGTCTCAACCCGTCCTGACCTGGAAAACGCCTTCTGCAGATCCGGCGAGAGCGATAGGGGTTCCAATCGTTGGAAGGTTCTGACAGGTCTGATAGACTGAAAAAAATGGCCCGACTTGTAGGAGCCTCCCGGGAAGTGTACAGATGATAATTCAGATCGACCCCACACACTCGAGCGAGCGGAGGAGCGGGGAACAACTGAGGAAGGGATTCGTGAAGT
>CAZDDB010000471.1:0-2228 GCA_964504105.1 uncultured Acidobacteriota bacterium | reverse complement strand
GACTCCGATGAGCGCGTCAAAGATGCCCCGGCGCAGATCGCGCAGGATGACCACGCGGTCGAGGGTGTCGACTTCCGAATGCAGATAACGTACGCGAACTCCGTATTCGGACAGAAATTCGGTTAGGTCTTCCGCCATCTTTTTGGTCAGCGTGGTTACGAGCACGCGTTCCCCGCGGTTGGCGCGTTCCCGGATCTGATGCAGCAGGTCATCCATTTGTCCCTGGATCGGTTTGATCAGAATGTGCGGATCTGTCAGGCCGGTCGGGCGCACGACCTGTTCTACAACAACACCCTCGCTCATACGCAGCTCGTACGGCCCCGGTGTGGCAGACACATAGATCGCCTGATGAGCCCGCTTCTGAAACTCTTCGAAGTTGAGCGGACGGTTGTCCAGCGCGGAAGGCAAACGAAATCCATGATCGACCAGTGTAGATTTCCGCGACTGGTCCCCTTCGTACATTCCGCGAAGCTGCGGAACTGTAGCATGACTTTCGTCGATTACCACCAGATAGTCTTCCGGGAAATAATCGATCAGCGTAGCCGGCGGAGAGCCGGGAGCGCGGCCATCCAGATGACGCGAATAATTTTCGATTCCATGGCAGAAGCCGGTCGCTTTTAACATTCCCATGTCATACATCGTTCGTTGATGCAGGCGTTGCGCTTCCAGCAGTTTTCCGTCACGCTCATATTCGGCCAGACGTTCCTTGAGCTCTTCACGGATCGCAACAATTGCCTTCTCCAGCCTTTGTTTGGGCGTGACGTAATGACTTCTGGGAAATATCACCGTCCTTCGCATCGTGCGGATTTTGCGGTTTATCACCGGATCGAACTCGGTAAGGGTTTCGATTCGATCGTCAAACAGCTCGATTCGGAGCGCTGTCTCATCGTACGAAGGGAAGATTTCGATCACGTCTCCGCGCACACGGAACTGACTGCGTGAAAGCTCTCCATGACTTCGCTGATATTGCAGCTCCCCGAGCCGCCGCATCAGCTCGATTTGTGTGAACGTCGCTCCGACATCCAGCGAGAGCACCATGGAAAAGAAGAGATCGGGGGAACCCAGACCGTAGATGCAGGAGACGCTGCTTACGATGATCGTGTCGCGCCGTTCAAACAGCGAGCGCGTTGCGGAAAGACGCATCCGGTCGATCTCTTCATTGATCAGCACTTCTTTTGCGATGTAAGTGTTGGTGGAAGGGACGTATGCCTCGGGCTGATAGTAGTCGTAGTAGCTGACAAAGTATTCGACTGCGTTTTCGGGAAAGAAGCGCCGGAATTCCTGGTAGAGCTGAGCGGCCAGCGTTTTGTTGTGCGCGATCACAAGCGTGGGGCGGTCCACGCGGGCCACAACCGAAGCAATAGTGTACGTCTTCCCAGAGCCGGTTACTCCAAGTAGAGTCTGGTGTTTTTCCTGACTCAGTATCCCCCGGGTCAATTGCTCGATTGCCGGCAACTGATCCCCACGCGGAGTAAATTCGGTGCTGAGTTTAAAGCCGGCCATGATATGTTTGTAGGGGCGCAGGGAGATGCGTCCCTACATATTAGCGACCCGAGCCCGATTCCGTCAATGATTCACCTGGATATTCTGTACGAAGATGACGCCATGATTGCCGTCAACAAGCCGGCAGGATTGTTGATTACGCCGGATCGTTTGGACCGGGGGATTCCTACCATCCAGGACATGCTTCGCGAATATCTTCGTAAGAAGCTGGCTCATCCCAATATCCGCGTTGTGCACCGGCTCGACAAAGACACCAGCGGTGTGGTGCTGCTCGCGATGAACTTGAAGGCGCAATCGTATCTCAGCAAGCAATTCGAGCAGGGCGAGGTCAGCATGACGTATCATGCGATTGTGAAAGGTGTCATAGAAAAGGAGGAGGGAGTCATCAACTTCCCGTTGATTGAATCTCCCAGGAAGCCCGGAACGATGATGGTTAGCGACAAAGGCAAGAAGAGCATCACTCTCTATAAGGTCTTGGAACGATTCCGCGGTTTTACCCTGGTAGAGGTCAATCCGCTGACCGGCCGTACCCACCAGGTACGCGTGCACATGAAGGAAGCAGGGTATCCGCTGGCCATTGATCCGTTGTATGGTGAATCAAAGCCGGTCTACCTGTCCGATCTGAAAAAGGATTACAAGCGAAAGGGGGACGCGGAGACACCGGTCATACACCGTTTGCCCTTGCATGTCTTTCGAATCTCGTTTCGAGAACCTACCGGCGAGAA
>CAZDDB010000470.1:0-2245 GCA_964504105.1 uncultured Acidobacteriota bacterium | reverse complement strand
CACAAAAAAGCACAAAGCGAATTCCCCTACCTGCGTTCGATTGTTTATTCAAAGCCTCATTAAATTTTCCTGGCGGTTGTAAGGGCGCACGCTGTGCGCCCCTACAGGCTGCAACCCGCAGGGAACCGGACGGAGACACTTGTTCTCCCAAACGAACACAGGGGGACCCGCTCTGGAGTTTGTGTCCCCGATAGTTATCTGGCAAGGAAGTTGCAACTAGCTCAATTGCTGGAGATAAGAATGAAGAAAAATAGAACGCTATTTCTTGGCGCCATTTTGTGCGTAATTCTTGCAGGATCGCTGCCCGCGTGCACTTCGCGCTACGGTCATTACCATGATCATGATCGATATAACAGTGATCATGGATCGTTCCGAGAGGCATACGATACAGGATACCGGCGTGGCTACGAACATGGATCGGCGGACCGTAGATCCGGATTGAATTTCGATTTTGATCACGACGAATTGTACCGCAGAGGCATCAGTCACGATCGTTCCATGAATGAACGATTCCGCGAAGGTTATGCCCGCGGTTATGAATCCGGCTATTACGGAAACCGAAGGTACTGAGTGAAGGAATTGCAGGCAGTTCTGTAACGCCGACGTCCCGCCGGCGGTTACTAAAGTGCACTTTGTCTGTCCAGCCGGCGAGACGCCGGCGTTACAAACCCATCCCGAGAAGTGATCGTCTTTTCGTGTTAGCATTCCTACTCGCGCATGAAAAACAGATTCAACTTGAGCGATCGCGAACTCGGAATGAGCCGGCAGATCACACGGCGCGATTTCTTAAACGGCGTAGCGTTGACGCTGGGAGCAACTCTGCTTCCTTCCGGGTTTGCGAGCTCAGCGGAGGTACCCGAAATTGCGCTCGAGCAAGCGCCTGGATACTATCCACCTGCGCTTACCGGTCTGCGCGGCAGTTACGACGGCTCCTATGAGGTGGCGCACGCATTGCGCGACGGCTCCTTCTGGGAAAAGGCAGAAGCTGCCGCGAATACGGAGGAAGAGTACGATCTTGTGATCGTTGGAGGCGGGATTAGCGGACTTTCCGCCGCGCATTTTTTCCGCACCCAGGCCGGACCGGATGCGCGCATTTTGATTCTGGAAAACCATGATGATTTTGGCGGACACGCGAAGCGAAACGAGTTTCGTGTCGATGGACGCACACTCCTCGGATTTGGCGGTACCTGGTCGATCGATAGCCCCGCCCCGTACAGTACCGTTGCAAAAGGGCTGATCAAAGAACTCGGCATTGATGTGAAGCGATGGCCCGGCGTCATTGATTCCAAGCTCTACCCATCTTTGGGATTGCAGCCTGCGGTCTTCTTCGACAAGGAGACATTCGGCGCCGACCGGATTGTGCCCTTTTTTTCCCAGGATGATTTCGAAGACAATATCGCCGATCCACAAATATGGAAACGCTTTAACGAAGCAGCGCCCCTCAGCGATACAGCCAAACAGAACCTGCGGAAGATCTGCACCGAGAACATAGACTACATGCCGGGTCTCACATCGGCTGCAAAGAAAGCAAAACTGGCGCGAATGAGCTACGCCGATTTTCTGCTAAAAGTGGCAAAGACATCTCCGGAAGTCGTGAAGTTTTTCCAGACAAGACCTCATGGACTGTATGGAGTTGGGATCGATGCCGTTCCTGCGCAGGATGCATGGGGTCTGGGATTTCCAGGGTTTCAGGGGATGAAGCTGAATCCATCATTTGGCAAAGGAATGAATCGCGACTCCATGCTGTATCCGGATGGAGGCGATGCCTACTTTTTTCAATTTCCGGACGGCAACGCCACAATCGCGCGTCTTCTGGTGCGCCGCCTGATTCCAGCGGCAATTCCAGGTCACACGTCCGATGATATCGTGACAACAAGATGCAATTATGCGAAGCTCGATCAACCGTCTTCACTTTCCCGCATGCGCCTCAACAGCACCGTGGTACGCGTCAAACATGTAGGAAAACCATCCTCCGCGGCGCACGTCGAGGTTGCCTATGTGCGTGGCAAGAAGTTGCAGAGCGTGCGAGCCAAACACTGCATCCTGGCCTGCTGGAATGCAGTGATTCCTTACATCTGTCCCGAGTTGCCGGAGAAACAGAAAGAAGATCTGGCTTACGAGGTGAAGGTGCCGCTGCTCTATACAAATGTCGTAATCTCCAACTGGAAGGCTTTCGTCAAGGCCGGCGCGCACAGCATCTATTGTCCCGGCGCGTATCATTCAGCAGTCAATCTGTATATGCCGG
>CAZDDB010000469.1:344-2253 GCA_964504105.1 uncultured Acidobacteriota bacterium | reverse complement strand
GATAATTTGCAGGAGAAAACATATGAGCATTGCTTATGAGCGACAGGAGATTATTTCTACTTCAGAGGCGTCCAGGAAGCTGGGGGAAGTATTGCGCTTTGCCAAACAAAAGGGACGAGTGATCCTTTCGAAGAATAATCGTTTGGAGGCAGTCATCCTCCCTCTGGATGGTTATGAGGAGATGATCAAAGATTTCGAGCATCTTTTGATCGCCCTCGAAATTCAGGAGAGAAAGGCCCGTGCCAAAGGCAAACATGTATCCTGGGAATCCCTCAAGGCCAAACATGGCCTATAAGGTTGAATTCTTACCGGAAGCAGAAAAAGACTTTGAAATGCTGGACGGGTCAATGAAGAGGCTAGCCGCTAAGCAAATTGAAAAGATCGCAGAGAGACCGGAACTGGGCGAATCATTAGGAAAGAGAATGGGAATCGACCTGACTGGTACCAGGAAGATTACCTTCGGGAAGAAGAATTACCGCATTGTTTACGAAATCCAAAAGAGGAAACTTCTTGTTCTAATCATAGGTATCGGCAAACGGGAGAGGGCGGAAATCTACAAAGAAGTAGCCAATCGCATTGAGAATCTTGGCCGTTCTTAAAATGCGGGAACCCACGGGGGACCTCTGGTCGTCGCTCCTCTGACGATTTACAGTCAGGACTTCTATGAAGTTAAAATTGCGAAAGCGCAGGCGCTGATCGGCAAGCGCGATCCGGATTAGTTACGCAGGCGCGACCCTCATGGGCAGAGGCTTGAACTGGTTAGAAAGGATATTCCCAGATGCCACGCAGCAACTCAGGTTTCGGTTTCAGAGACTGCAGGAATCTCCTGTCGCCCGTAACCATTTGCACATTCAGAAATTCAGCTAAAGCAAAGTAGCTCATATCATAGATACTCGATCTTTTGTATTCGAAAGACAGTTCGAGGATACGCGCGCCAATGTTGGTAATGTCGTACATTTCGATCCGGAGATCCCCAAAAGATGGCCACTGCTCGATAGCCTCTCTGATTCCTACTCGCGGTGGGCTACCCGCTTTGCCTGTCACTGCTTTATAGAGGGCATTCAGAATCTCATTTGACAGGATGAATGGGGCCACAAGCTTGACCAAGCCGGTGGCATGATCCTCGACAAGAGTTTCGGCCTCCGTCGTAAAATTCTCGGAAGGCAGCCAGGCAGGCAGCAGCGCGCTGGCGTCTACCACCAGAGTCTGCGATCGGCCCGCCCTACGTTCTTCTTTCAAGCTCTTTTCTGGATTCGTGATGGATCGTTTCAGCGTCAATATCCGAACCGCTGAGTCTATTGCGAAATTCACGTATTCGCAAAGCAGTCTCCTGTCTTTTCAACTTCTTGAACTCTTCCCAGGAAATTATAACGGCTGCGGGTATGCTCTCCTTTGTGATCGTTACTTCGGCCCCGTCTTCAATCTCACGAACGAGTTTGGTCAGTTCGTTCTTTACCTTGGTGATGGGCAGCTCCTTCCTTTTACTCATTATGGCCATCCTGCTGGTTAGAGATCTAGACATTTGTCTAGCTATTATAGCAGGTTTTTTTCGCGCGGGCCAAGTAATATTACTGCGAAAATCGGTTGTCTTTCCCTGAGCCTGTTGCGGAGATGTATAGTGAGGCGTGCCAAGAATGGAAAACCCAACCCGGACCTGGACAGGATTCTGCAGTTTCTGTTACCCCGAGTCTTCCGCACTCGGACTAAGTTCACCTCGGAGAGCACAGCGCGGCCCTGACGGGCCGCAACAGAGGATTTAACGCAGAGACCGCGGAAAGCGCGGAGGTGTAAGAAAGGAGTGGAGAGATGAAAGGGATGTGGGGATAGGCACCTTGGAAAACTGTTTTCAGAAGCTGCCGCCCTGCTGCATAGACGAACAACGATTCAGAAAACCTATTTCAGAATCTGT
>CAZDDB010000469.1:0-334 GCA_964504105.1 uncultured Acidobacteriota bacterium | reverse complement strand
GCATCTCCTTCCTTTTACTCATTATGGCCATCTTGCGGGTTAGAGATCTAGGCACTTGTCTAGCTATTATAGCGGTTTCAGAATCTGTCCTCTCCGTGTCTCTGTGCCTCCGTGGTCAGATTCCGCCCAACAGATACTCATTGCAGTCGCTTCAACTCCACCCCTCTTTCCTGCGCCAGCGTGATAATCTTCTGGGCGTCCTCCTCCCTCCCCAATTTCTTGTAAGTGGAAACAAGCAAGAGGTAGCCGCGCGAGTCTTTGGGATTCAGGTCGATCACTTTCTGAAAGCAGGGGACTGCCTCTTCCAGTCGATTCAACTGCCGGTACAGAATTC
>CAZDDB010000468.1:0-2261 GCA_964504105.1 uncultured Acidobacteriota bacterium | reverse complement strand
TATCCTTATGGCCTGAAGGGAGGCGATATTCCTCAGGAGGCCAGGATCGTTGCGGTTGCCGACATTTTCGATGCGCTCACCACCCGGCGTCCTTATAAGGAAGCGAAAACCAACGAAGAGGCGTTTGGAATGCTACAAAATATGGCGAGCACTGAGTTGGATCGCGACTGCGTTGATGCGTTGATTAGAAACAAACAGAAAGTGCGAGAGATTCAAATGCAGTTTGTCGAGGGTAAAGATCCCGGTTTCCTGCCATCGCCTTGATCGACTGTGAGCTCAAATGTCGAGCACAACCGCAGCCTCCCAGCCATCGATGGTTTTTGCCAGTGTGAACTGATGTAGCGTTACAGCCTTCACATCCGCGCGTTGCAAATGCTTGCTCGGATCGAGAGTTTCGCCCTCCGCTTTTCCCTGTAAATAGTATTTGTCGTTGCTTTCTGATATTTCAATTCGCGTAAAGCGTAGAAGAAGTTGCTCTGCATCTTTGTAATAGATCTGCTCCTGAAGCGTATCAAAAAGGAGCATATCGAGCTCCTCATTTTCCAGTCCAATGGTACGCGATTGCCGGGGTGCTATGCTTTCCAGATTGTCAATCATGACGTTCATTAATGCGTCTCCGGCTGAAATAAACAACTCTGGAAGATCTTTGCCGGAGGCATGAAAGGCGATATCTGCTGTCGCGGCTTCGGGTAAGAATTCGTAAGGCATTCTTAGCCTTTTATGTTTCCAATAGGGGTGAACCGTACGACAGGTTTGCACAAACCGGCTTGCTCCGCTGCATGGATCACGGTATCAATGTCTTTGTATGCTCCCCCGGCTTCTTCCGCGAGACCGGACCAGGAGGTGGTGCGGATGTAAATTCCGCGATTCTGCATCTCACTCTGCAGTTCCTTGCCCCTCCATAGCTTGCGTGCTTTCGTTCTACTCATGGTACGGCCACTGCCATGCGCAGTGGAGAAAAAAGCGTGTGACGCTTGCGGCACTCCAACAAGCAGATAAGATCCCGTTTCCATGCTTCCGCCGATGATAACCGGCTGGCCAATCCTTCCATATTTCCGGGGAATTCCTTCCATGTTTGGCCCAAAAGCTCTAGTGGCGCCCTTGCGATGCACGAGCAGATTTCGTGTTTCGCCGTCCACCACGTGCGGCTCTATCTTGGCCGTATTGTGCGCGACATCGTAGACCATGTGCAAGCCAAGATCCTGCGCGGAGCGTCCAAAAACCGAAGAAAAAACTTCGCGAATGCGATGAAGGATCACCTGCCGGTTGGCGAATGACATATTCATAGCGCACTTCATTGCTGTAAAGTAGTCCTGGCCTTCGGGCGAATGGAAGGGCGCACTCGCGAGCTCGCGGTCGAGTATCTTAATCCCGTATTTCACCTCCATAACCTTTAGGAACACCTTCAGATAGTCAGTTGCCACTTGATGCCCAAAGCCTCGACTCCCGCAATGAAACATCACTACTACTTGATTCGGATGAATGCCCATGACACGGGCCAACTCCGGATTCAAGATGTTCTCTTCTTTCGCAACCTGCACTTCCAGATAATGGTTGCCCGATCCCAGCGTACCAATCTGCTTGAGTCCGCGATCGATTGCTCTTTCGGAAATCTTCGATGAATCCGCTCCCGAAATGCATCCTTCTTCTTCTGTGAGGCTCAGGTCTTCTTCCCAGCCATAACCATGTTCAATACACCACCGTGCGCCTTCTTCCACAACCTTACGGAATTCTTGCCTCGAAATATTCACAAACCCTTTACTTCCCACACCCGCCGGTACCTGTCCAAAAAGTTCATCTACCAGAGGCCGAATACGAGCTACGACCTCTTCTTCAGTCAGGTTTGTCCGTACGAGTCGCATGCCACAATTGATGTCAAAGCCAATTCCTCCCGGCGAGATTACACCGCCGTTTTCCACATCCATCGCGGCCACTCCTCCGATAGGAAATCCATAGCCGGAATGACCATCAGGCATGCAGAGCGCATATTTAGTTATGCCGGGAAGAGTCGCCACATTGGTGATCTGATCGTAAACCGCAACATCCATATCCTGAATCAATTTCTGACTTGCATAGATTCTAGCCGGCACACGCATCCCAACTTTGAAGCTGACAGGAATTTCCCAAATAGTGTCGGAGATTCGCTCCATTGGTACAGTTGCCATCATTTCCTCTATCAAACGAGTGGTAATTCTGGACGGCTTGCAGTCAATACTCCAATTCTACATTCCTTCCATGGACGCCATCTGTTCTGTCTTCGG
>CAZDDB010000467.1:0-2276 GCA_964504105.1 uncultured Acidobacteriota bacterium | reverse complement strand
CCATCATCGTGGCCCTGTTTATCGTTTTCTCCTTTGCGTCAAAAGATTAGGCAGACCGGGTGCTCAGTAAGATCCGATTTCTCTTTGGGATAAGCTTTCAAGATCTTTAAAGTCGTTTTGAATTCTCGATCCCATCTGTCCAAAAACACTTCCTTTTCAGGCATATCCGTACTCCTTAATATTTAACCAATCGGTTAAGCTTTTTGGTCTTTCGCAGTCCAAGATATGATTGTCTGCCATGTAACACCAACCATTGTCTCCGTAATCTGCAGGTAGGGTTCTTTTCCCGCCGGAGCGCTCGCGAACAAAAAAGTGAGATTTTCCTCAAACGCGGAACGACGCGATAGATGCGACGACGCGACGACGCACAAGAGCGGAGAGGGTGGGATTCGAACCCACGTACCGCCAAACGGCGGTAACCTGATTTCGAGTCAGGCCCGTTACAACCACTTCGGTACCTCTCCGAGGCAAAGATGCCGAAGAATTATATAATAAAGATGTGGAGAAAAAGCATTTCCCCACCCGCATCTGGATCTGGATCCGTTGCCGCATCTTTCGGATTCATAATGTCGATTTGCGGGAATTTGGTCCGTGGATGCAGGTCTACTGTGTCGATTGCGAGCGGGTGATCCACGCCTACATTCCGGGCGCCTGATCTCCACGGAACTGATATTCCGGATCGAGAAGAGAATTGATCCGGGCCATGTAATAGGCCATTATTTTTTGGCGCAGATCGGATTCGGAGGTTTCCCGGTTTTCTTCGCGCAGTTTCGCCTCGATTGCAGAATGTTGCAGCGGCTCTCCCACACGCAAACGGACATCAGCGGGAAGCGGGAGTACGCGTCCTACCGGCATGATTTTTTCAGATCCCATCAACGCCAGCGGCACAACGCTGGAACCGCGGAAGTAGATTGTCGTTTTGGGATTTGCGGCGTGAAGACTGAACCGCCGGTGCCGGCGAGTTCGTGTTCCTTCCGGAAACACAAGCAGCGAATAGCCGCGCCGTTTCTGATGCGCCGCCCATTTTAGCGCGCGCGCGTTCATCTTTCTTTTCAAGAGTTTGTCGATATCTGCTTTGGGCTGATAGACCCGCACCGTGTTTAAAGAAAGAGTCAAAAATCTGCGCGAGATCTCATACGTCTTTTGTCCAGCGATATGGATGATGTGGTCTGCCAGATCACGAAACCCGAGACGAAGAAACAAAGCTTCGATGATGTGACTGTCGGCATATGTCAAATGATTACAAATGAAAGTCAGTGAATTTCCCTGCTTCCGCAACTCGTCTGCCGTGTGAAGGCGTCCGGCGGGCTCCACAACACTTCCTTCTTGAACCAGATGCCCGGCATACCTGAGCACCAGTTTGCGGTTCCAGGGGAGACTGGGGAAAAAGACTTTCTTGACGGGAGGCGTCCGAAAACTCTCAAAGAAATTCAAAAACGCAGAAAACATATGTGCGTCAATCGAGTCTATCATGATGACACAATGATGCGGCAGACGCGATAGACGCGACGACGCGAATTCGTTGACACACTTTCGGAAAATCAATATACTGCTTTCGGATCAAAAAGAACCCTACCAGGACTATTTTTTTGTGAACGGAGAACCCATGAAACAGTTCATCGTATTTGTTGCAATCGGCTTTCTGGCGATGTTTGCTTCGTTGGAGGTCGTGGATTCCGAAACGCCTGCATCGGAAGCATCTGCGCAGGACGTTACGGGAAAACCCCTGAGTGAGAGTCTCGGGTGGTTACTCGGCGAGTGGGCGGGAGAGGGTGTTTCACGCGGGGACCAAACATTCACGGGAAAGATGTCGGTTACTTCGCAACTCGATGGAACCGTAATCCAGATCAACCGTGAATCGATGAGCAAGACATCCAATCTGGTAGGCGGTTTGAAAGAGATTTCATTGATCGGCGTGGATGGCACGACCGGAAAAATTGTGATGACGCTCTACGATAATAAGAACCACATCGGATTGTATGTGGGCGAGTTGAGATCAACTGAAATCATCTTTTCGACTGCTGTTTCGCAGCCGGGATTCGTGGACCGGCGGATCCTCAAACAGACAACCGAGGGGATCGCGTTCGTCAAAGAGGAAGCCGCTCCAGGAAAGAGTGTCAGCACGACTGCTGAGATCGCTTTCAAGAAAAAGATTTAGCCCGGATCCGGCTGACTGTGTAACCGGAGAGATGTCCGAGTGGTTGAAGGAGCACGCTTGGAAAGCGTGTATCCGTGGTAACGCGGATCGAGGGTTCGAATCCCTCTCTCTCCGCTTT
>CAZDDB010000466.1:0-2296 GCA_964504105.1 uncultured Acidobacteriota bacterium | reverse complement strand
CCAAATCGTCTTGCCAGCTCTTCACCCACCCAGACTGCATCTTCAGTGGGAAGCATGAATGTGAATCCGTGCATGGCCTGCTCGGTCAGGGCGCGGATCACGCCAGCAGGCGCATGACCAGTCATGGCGCCTGTATCGCCCAGGCACAAATCCAGGTATCCGTTCCCATCGACATCGGTGAAATGCGCTCCGCTTGCTTCCTGGACAAAAACAGGAAAATCTCCGGCCCATCGCACCATCCAGTTCATCGGAACGCCGGCCAGCAAACTCGCACGGGAGCGCTCGTAGAGTTCGCGCGAACGCGAATGTGTGGCAGCAAACCGACTTCGTTCTTCCTTCAAACAGATCTGCAGGCGATCACGGTTTATGGTCTTCATCGGTTCATAGTATATTGAACCCCATCTATGGATTTGCAGCAACGTGTATCGAAACTCCTGGAACCGCTGCGGGTGAACCTGTTTGAATTTGAGCTGGTTCCGCAAAAAGAGCTTGAGCGGCGGGCCTCCGTGCCCGCCAACACCAAATAACCGGAAGCGAGGGCTCTTCCGGAGAGCGTGATAGAATTACTTTTGTGAGCGAAACCAAGGGCTTGCAACCCGCTAACTACGAAATCCGGATGAGAGATGATCCGGAATTCTCGCTTCGTGAATCCAGCGATTATTTTGAAAAGAAGGGAAGCGTAATGGAGACGCTGTACAGGTTGGCGGAAGCTCTGGATTCGGCTCGTATTCCATATGCTGTGGTTGGTACGTTAGCTCTGCGCGAACATGGGTATGTCCGAAATACCGTCGGCATCGGCATTCTCACGACACGGGAAGGCCTGCAGAAGTTCCATGAAACCTGCATAGGGCTCAGCTACATGCCGGCGTTTCCGGGCGCACGCAAGAAGATCCGCGCAACCGAGAGCGGTGTCAAGATCGATGTGCTTCTAACGGGTGAGTATCCCGGCGACGGAAAACCAAAACCCGTTTCCTTTCCTGACCCCAGTGGCGCGTCGATGATCCGAAGAGGAATCCATTATCTGAAGCTGGAGAAGCTCATTGAGCTGAAGTTAGCTTCCGGACTGTCCGCTCCGCATCGTTTACGCGATCTTGTCGATATTCAGGATCTCATTCGCGAAACCCGTCTGCCGCTTGAACTTGGCGATCAGCTTGATGAGAGTGTCCGGGCGGCTTACCGTGACCTGTGGTCCAAAGCACAGGTGATTGATCCCCACGATCAGTAGCACCCCCGTCATTCTGATCGGGATCGCAGCGGCAGGACAGGAAAACGCAAAAAGAGCAGGCACTTGGCCTGGGGCTTGACGAAAAGCATCGATTCTTGATTCTTCATATTTGATTTATCATGCAATGATGCGGATTCGTCCGGTTCTCAAATTTCTGGTTCCACTGATTGTCCTGATCGCTGTCGCAGCGGCCGGGTTTCGTGTCTATGATTCCAGAAAAGCACAAAACCGCTTTCCCATTGAAAAGCCGTTTCTGGTGACCGGGGCGGCTGAGTCCGGCGACGGAGCCGGACCATACGTCTTGAAAGATGGTGCGCAGGTTGTTGTTCTTCGCAATCAGGGAAACGGAATTCATATGGACCTGGAGTGCTCCAAACCGTGGGACTCGGGAAAAGTGGAGGTTACATTTCAAACAGAAGAAAAGACGTTGCAAACGACCAATTTCTACCTTGGGCGATGGGTAAAATCGATTTCGTTCGAACCACCCGCTCTTGGTTCCGCCTCTTTCTTGAAAATCCGTTTCCATTTTGACAAAAAGACGAACGGTCAGGTAAAACTGAACAAATGTCTTGTCCGGACGAA
This sequence comes from uncultured Acidobacteriota bacterium, assembly GCA_964504105.1. Lineage (GTDB taxonomy): Bacteria > Acidobacteriota > HRBIN11 > JAKEFK01 > JAKEFK01 > CAZDDB01. Next base: position 489 of record CAZDDB010000466.1, on the reverse strand, counting down.
CCGCAGATATGCAAAGTTCCTGATCTTTGGTTTTGACGGTGCGAGCTGGCTGCTGCTGGATCCCCTCCTCAAGGCTGATAAGCTCCCAAACTTCAAGCGAATGATAGAAGAGGGCGCCTCCGGAAAACTTGTCTCTGAAAATCCGACGTTTTCTCCCGTGATCTGGACTACCATCGCCACCGGACGCACTCCAAAAGAACATGGCATTACTTTCTTTCTTTCGCGAACGCGGCCGGAAGCGAGCAGCTCGATCCGCGTGAAACGTTTCTGGAACATCCTGTCTGAGTATTCAAATCTGAGTTCCCTGATCACCGGTTGGTATTTAACATGGCCCGTCGAGCGTCTCAACGGAGGAATTCTGTCGGATCGCTCCATTTTTGTTACCAAGCAGAAGGATCTTTTTTACCCTCCAGATACTTTTGACCACGTCTATGGAGATGCGTGGACAAATGTCAACGAGAATCTGCAAACGAAGTTGTTCAGGTTCAG
>CAZDDB010000465.1:640-2339 GCA_964504105.1 uncultured Acidobacteriota bacterium | reverse complement strand
ATCTGGATCGGAACAGACAACGGACGCATTCTGCTCACGCGTGATGATGGAAAGACATGGGCAAACGTCACACCGGAGGCGATTTCGGATTGGAGCAAGATCGCCGCAATCGATGCCTCACCCACCGATCCGGCAACCGCTTATGTCGCTGTGGACCGCCATCGTTTGGATGATCGCCATCCTTATATATATAGGACACGCGACTACGGAAAAACCTGGACTGCGATCGCTGGAGGAATCTCCGAAGATTCATGGGTGAACGTTGTACGTCAGGATCCGGTGAGAGCGGGGCTCCTGTATGCAGGCACACGCACGGGAGTTTTTGTCTCCTTCGATGACGGTGATCACTGGAAACCATGGCAACTGAACTTGCCCAGAACAGGCGTGAACGATCTTCTTGTCCATGATCGCGATCTGATCGCAGCCACGCAGGGACGCGGACTCTGGATCTTTGACGACTTAACGCCGCTTCGCAATGGCGATCCAACAGTCGCAGTCCAAACGACACTGCTGGTGCCTCCCGCGTCAGCGATTCGCATCTCGACAAACGAAAACCGCGATACGCCTCTTCCTCCCGAAGTTCCCACCACAGCAAACCCGCCAGCCGGCGCTGTGATCGATTACTATCTCTCGGGAAGTGCGACACCTGTAGTTTTGGAGATCCTGGATTCAAAGGGGGAACTGATTCGTAAGTTTCGAAGCGATGATAAACCGGAGCGGCCCAAAGCCAAGCGCTACTTCTCGGAGTTCTGGCAAAAGAAACTTTCTGTTCTTCCTGCACATACGGGTCATAACCGGTTTGTCTGGGATATGCGATATGCGCGACCCAAATCGCCGGAATATGAATATTCAATTGCGGCTGTACCCGGACAGGATACGCCCACTCTTCCGCAAGGAATGCTTGTAGTTCCGGACCGTTATACCTTGCGCTTGATCGATGGAGATAAAACGGTAACTCAAACGCTGATCGTCGAGCGCGATCCAAGGTCGACTGCGACAGTTGCAGATATGCAACTGCAGCTAGCGCTTTACCGTGAAGTGTCGAAAACGCTTGCTGATGTATCCGACAAATACGATTCCGCGAAAGAACTCGATAAGAAGCTGGAAACGGAAATCGCGGATACTCAAAACAAACGGAAGGAGATCAGCAAATTCGTGGATGCCGTTGACGCACTTATCGCACTAGCCACCGATCTGGAGGGCGCGGACGGACCACCGACAACATCACAGCGCAATCTCTATACGGAAGCCAACGAACAGTTGAAGCAGACTCAATCCTGGACAAACCTGAAGCCCTAACGGCTGATCGTATCAACCTCAAGATTGCGTCTCCAGCATCCATTCCCAGGCGGTTTGCGCTTTTACGTTTGCCGGTGCATCGGCCGTGGCAGCATCCACATCACCGCCGGTGAGCGTAAGCAGCAACGCCTGACTGCCGCGGTACGACGGCAGGGCGTCAGTCAATCCGCGGAACTCACGTTCGCGCACGATCTTATTAGAAAGATCCGCGGCCACCTGGATGAGCATGCGGCCCTTTTCCGACCCCGTTGCCAGAAAATCCACTTCGAACCCTGTCGGCGTCAGCACGTATGTGATCTCATATCCGCGGCGCTCCAGTTCGATCAGCACCGCCGTCTCCAGTGCGTGACCCACGTTGGCTTTGCCGCTCCTGTCAAATGCCGGGATGAGAGCAGGATCA
>CAZDDB010000465.1:0-630 GCA_964504105.1 uncultured Acidobacteriota bacterium | reverse complement strand
CCTTACGCGGGTTCACCTGACGACGCCGCTGCGAGGTTGTTGCCAGCGGGACAAGGCGGATGAGAAACGCATCCTGGAGGTGCCCTAACATCTGATGAAGCCCGTCCTTGCCGACGGCCACGCCCTGCGAGTGCAAGTCATTGAAGAACTTGTTCACGCTAAAATACCCTGCCGGAGCGCCGAGCAACTGGCGGACGAGCCACCTCAAGGCAACAACATTTCCGATACCATGCCGTTCGACTACATCACGGAAGACACAGGTATCCACGTAGCCTTGCAGCAGGGTTAAGCGGTCACGCGAGACCAATTCCTGTGCCTCCGGAAACCCGCCAGTATCAAGATAATCACGGAAGGCCCGCTCCAATTGCGAGCGCTCGGCCTTGGAGACAAACTTTGAATTCCTGGGCAGTTGAATACCATGATGCCGCAGATACTCGCGGAAGCTGAACGGGAAGATGGCGGTTTCGGTCCCGCGCCCGCGCAGTGCCGAGGCGATTTCGCGGCTCAATAACCGCGCAGATGAGCCGCTGACGAAGACCTCAACTTTTTCCGAATCCAGAATTCGCCGGATGAAAGTCTCCCAACCTGGAACGACCTGAATCTCGTCAAGGAAGAGTGTCACCAACCGGC
>CAZDDB010000464.1:0-2349 GCA_964504105.1 uncultured Acidobacteriota bacterium | reverse complement strand
CGTCGTCATCGTCACCCTGATCGTCGTCGTCTATATTGCCCTGATCGTCGTCATCGTCACCCTGATCGTCGTCGTCTATATTGCCCTGATCGTCGTCATCATCTCCCTGGTCGTCATCATCATCTATGTTGCCCTGGTCATCGTTAGTGCCGCCCGTGTTCGTACTCAAAGCCGCATTGATGTCTGCGGTTTGATCCTGATTGCCTACGCTGGTGTCGGCACTGCAAGAAATAACTAAGACTGCAGCTCCAACCAAAAAGAGAAGCGCAGCCATGGTAGTGAATAGTCTCCGCATCAGTAGCCCTCCTTCTTTGATTCCATTGTAGACCCGAATGGTATCCAGCGTCAACTTGAGGTTGGTTTTGCTATAAAGGTCTCTCTTACCGTTTTTGCAGTTGCGGTCAGGACTGATTCGCTTTTGCGATGTTACCCGGAATCTTTCTTTTTGTTACGTTTTTCGCAGGACTTTTCCGGGGCGCGCGCCTTTGTGTTTGCCCTGTTCAATCACAAACGATCCGTTGACAAGAACGTGCTGGATGCCGTCAGGATAACGATGAGGATTCTCAAACGTAGCTTCGTCTTTTACCGTATTGGAATCAAACACAACCAGATCCGCCTTTTTTCCCTTTGCGATGCGGCCGCGGTCCGGGATCCCCATTTGGTCCGCCGGCATGCTGGTCATCTTGCGGATCGCGGTTGGAAGATCAAAGACTTTTCGCTCCCGGCAATAGTATGCCAGTACGCGTGGATACGCCCCATAGGAACGCGGATGCGGTCTGGATTTTGCGGCCTTTCCTGCGGGCGCCATTGTGTAGCCGTCCGACCCGATCATCACAAGCGGATGGGAGATGACCATTTCCACATTCTCCGGACTCATCGCATGTCCGATATAGGAAACGTCGCCCTCTTCTTCCTCCAGCAACCGGAGCAGGGCGTCCACAGGTTCCATCTTCCAGATCGAAGCGATCTCCGCAACATTCTTACCGACAAGTGGTCGATTCTTTTCCGATGGTATGCTGCTGATCACGATCAAGTCGTAATCCCCGGGTTCGAGGTTGCGGATGTAGTTCTCCGCTTCCTTGCGGATCTGTGCGCGCAGTTTGGAATCGCGCAACCGCTGGACCATCGCGGCGCTTCCTCCTTCGCGTGCCCAGGGTTGCAGGAAGAGATCCAGCCCCGTCGAATATGCGGTATAGGGATACACGTCGGCAAACACGGCGATGCCATCGCGCCTGGCCGATTCGATCAACTCAATCGACGCGTGCTGCATGTGCCAGTTGTTTTTGCCGCACACCTTCAGATGCGATACTTCTACACGTAGACCGGCCCGGCGTCCGATATCAATCGCTTCATGTACCGCTTCCAGCACACGGTCCACTTCGTTTCTGGTGTGCGATGCATATAGGCCTCCGTAACGGGAAACGATCCGCGCCATCTCCACGATTTCATCCGTTGGCGTGTAAGTACCGGGTATGTACTCCAATCCGGTAGAAAGCCCGAATGCACCCTGGTCCATTCCTTCTTCTGTAGACCGAAGAATGTGCTTCAACTCATCCGGAGTCAGTAGGCGATCGACAAGTCCGATCGCGTTTTCACGCAGCGTTCCCTGTCCCAGCAAAAGAGCCTGATTGATCGAGATTCGCGTTTGCTCCAGTGCGGCAAAGTAAGAAGCAACATCGCTCCAGTTCGCGCTGATTCCTTCTTCTTTTCGCCATTTGTCCAGCGCCTGCTCCGCGTTCATCCCGGTAACCGGCGCAGCAGAACCTCCGCAGTTGCCGGTCAGCTCGGTGGTCACTCCCTGGTAGACCCGGCTCTCGGAGTTTGGGTACGCCAGGATGCTGCCGTCCGAATGCGAATGAATGTCAATAAATCCTGGAGAAACATGGAATCCGGAAATATCCATCGATCGCTTGCCTTGTTCCTCCGAAATGGATCCGATCGCCGCGATTGCATCTCCGCGGATTCCCAGATCCGCCAGGTAAGCCGGTCCTCCCGTTCCATCAAGAATCGTACCGCCTCTCAACGCCAGATCAAACGAGGGCGAAGCTTCGATCAGGGGAGGACGAACCGCGAGTGCAACACCGACGACTGAGACATCTTTGAGAAACTTACGGCGGCTGGTTCGTCTTGTCATAGTTGGATTATATTCCAGAATGGCCGACTTGAATCGCCCCGAGTGGTTGCAGTAAAATTTAGAGGAGAGTTTTATTGGAGGAGAAAGACGTGAAACGATTTTTGCCATTTCTTGTGTTTCTGTTTTCCGGTTTTGCGCTTGCGCTGTACGCGGCCGATATGAAACCCGCCGATTGGCACGTCAACGCTACGGCAATTGAAGCATGCAGTTGCCCG
>CAZDDB010000463.1:790-2359 GCA_964504105.1 uncultured Acidobacteriota bacterium | reverse complement strand
CAGTAGTTTGTACTTGCGCTTCGGCACGCGCGACATCCAGATCGCTTACGAGACCTGCATCAAAACGAATTCGGGTGAGGTCAAGTGTCTCCTGTTGTGCCTGAAGATTGGCACGTGCAATAGCAACCTGGCGCTGCGAAGTGCGCAGTTCCACATAGTTGCGGGCGACTTCCGCCAGTAATGTGACCAGAACATCGCGTCTGTTTTCGATTTCCGCGGCCAGATCCGCATTCGCTGCTTCGACTTCGCGTCGGACACCGCCAAATACATCAATTTCCCAGGAAGCGTCAAAGCCAACTTGATACAGGTTCCCTTCCAAACTCGCCGCGGTTTGCGTTTCCGATCCGCCGCTCGGCGTGATGACTACGTTCCTGCTTCTGCGGCTGCGCTGGTACGAACCGGACGCATTCACTGTCGGATACAGATCCGCTTTCACGACTCCGCGCTGAGCGCGGGCTTCGCGCACGCGAGCCTGAGCCAAACGTAAATCGAGATTGCCACGCACTGAACGTTCAATCAATGAATTCAACTGCGGATCTTGCAAGGTGGTCCACCATTTCGCGAACTGATCAGAAGCTTGGGCCGGCGTGGAAGCCTGCTCTGCAAATGAAGACGGGATTTTCGTTTTCGGAGTGTGATAATTCGGTCCGACCGTGCATCCAGCAACGGTCAAGGCAAGTGCAAAAACCATAAGCAGACGCGCGCTCATAATGTCTCCGTATCTAATTTCAGCTGACTCGGATCGGTCATTTCCGTGCTTGGCAATTTCACACGACCGGAGCGGAAGAAAGACGTGCGATCCAGGACTTTTTCCTGGAACTGCTCCAGGTACAGATAAATGACCGGTGTTACAAAAAGAGTAATGAACTGTGAAACGATCAAACCACCGACAATGACCATTCCAAGGGGCTGTCGCGAAGCTCCGTCAGCTCCAAAGCCTACAGCGATGGGAACTGCGCCAATGACCGCCGCGAGCGTAGTCATGATGATCGGACGGAAACGGTCCATGCTCGCGTCATGAATTGCCTGTTCGGCGGATTCACCGGCTGCTACGCGATGGCGGGCGAAATCGACGATCATGATTCCGTTCTTCTTCACGATGCCCATGAGCATGAACAAACCGACAAACGCATAGAGCGAAGCCTCCTGACCGAAAATGAGAAGTGTCAGCAGTCCACCCACCAACGCGGTTGGAAGAGTCGACAGCACCGTAATCGGATGCAAATAGCTCTCGTAAAGAATCGCCAGGATCACATACATCACGAACACGGCAAGAATCATCAAGATCGTCAGATTTCTCACCGTGTCTTGAAATGTAAGCGCCTCACCCTGCAAACTCGCGCGCACAGTGGGCGGAACAACCTCCGCAGCCGCTTTGTTGATGAAACTGGTCGCATCACCAATCGCAACGCCGGGCTTCAGGTTGAAAAATAGTGTGACGCTTGTGAACTGATTCAAATGGTTTACCGCTTGCGGACCAAGCGACGGCTTCCACGTAACGAGCGCATTGAGCGGCACCATGTTTTTTTCGTCATCCGATTTAATGTAAAGAAGAGAAAGATCATCGGC
>CAZDDB010000463.1:0-780 GCA_964504105.1 uncultured Acidobacteriota bacterium | reverse complement strand
TCTGACGCGCCTTGTCTGCAACTTCCAGAATTACCTGATACTGGTCTTCCGGCTTCTTGATCAAATACAGGTAGTTCTGTGCGTACGCATTCCTCAGCATGTCCAGAATGCGAGTTTCAGACACGCCATACATTTTTGCCTGGTCGCGGCGGATTTCAATATCAAGATTCGGTGTGTTGTTGTACAGATCTGAAGAAATTGTAAGAAATCCCGGGTATGTACTCAATTTGGCCAGGAGTTTTCCCGAAACTTCGTACACCTGTTCGGAATTCACACCGGATATGGCAAATGAATATTGACCCTGGTTGCGATTCACTGCCCCGGTGCTGATCTCCAGAACCGGAAACGGACGCAGGAACGCAAACACACCTGGAATTGAATTCAGTTTGCCCATCATTTGAGCTGCCGCCAGCTGAATCGGCGCCCGCTCCTTGGGCGATCTCAAAAAGGTGAACGTGATTCCTTGATTGGATGGAAGAAATGCCCCGTTTCCTGTCATCGTGAAATCTGTCACCACATTGGGATCGTCATGCAGAATTTGATCGACGTGATCCTGGATCGCGCGCATTTGTTGGGGCGAAGATCCTTCCCTTCCGATGAAGACACCAAAAACCACGCTGCTGTCGCCTACGGGCAAGAACGACTTCGGAATGATGGCGAGCAGCCCGATCGTTCCAACCAGACAAACAACCCAGATCAATGCGGAAACCCAACGCTTGCGGAGGAACCACCAGAGTGATTTACCGTAAACGCCAAGCACACGCTTTTCAACACCACCGA
>CAZDDB010000462.1:0-2381 GCA_964504105.1 uncultured Acidobacteriota bacterium | reverse complement strand
CACGGTGCCTTTCTTGCGATAAGCGAGACCCTTTTCAAAGAGACGGATGAAAAACCACTGGTTCCACCGGTAATATTCCGGCTCGCAGGTCGCGATTTCGCGGCTCCAATCATATGAAATCCCAAGACGTTTCAATTGACCGCGCATGCTGTTGATGTTTTCAATCGTCCAGTTGTAGGGCTGAACTTTGTGTTTCATCGCCGCATTTTCAGCTGGCAAACCGAGCGCATCCCAACCCATGGGATGAAGAACATTCCATCCTTTGCGCAAACGAAACCTCGTCGTGGAATCACCGAGAGAGTAGTTCCGCACGTGCCCCATGTGAATGCGCCCCGACGGATACGGCAGCATTTCCAGCGAATAGTATTTCTTGCGCGCAGGATCGGGTTTTGCTTCAAACGTCTTTTCCGATTCCCACCGAGCCTGCCACTTTTGTTCAATTGTCTTGAAATCGTAGTTCATAGATAGAGACATATTATATACACAGCGTCACTCACACGCCGCAACCATAGGAAATGAACCACCGGGAACACGAAGAGCACGGAGTGAAATAAGTACCAAATCTCAAGTAACAAACTCCAAACAAATCCAAAATCACAAATCCAAATGCTCCAAACACCACTTCAAGAGACTTTGGAACATTGGAAATTCGAATTTGTTTGGAATTTGCGATTTGTGATTTGGTGCTTATTCAGCAGCGTCCGGCCCAGGCTTCGCCGGTTTCACGCAACCTGTTCAGAATCGTTTCGAGTTCCACGCGTTTTGTTTCAAGTGCTTCTTCCGAAAGATCTTTTTCGATGAGAACCGGTTCTGCAATTTCTACCCGCACTTTGGAAAAAAACAACGGAATCTGAAACCGGTCCCACGAGGAAAGAATTTTCGCGCGTTTCGCTTCGATATGAAATGGAAGGACGGGGCGGCCCGAATAGCCCGCGAGCCATGCAACGCCTTGCTGCACTTGATGACGCGGTCCGCGTGGACCATCAACCGTAAACGCAACGTGCGCGCCCTGCTTCAATGTCCGGATCAGCCCGATCGTACCTTTGACGGCTCCGCGTGAAGTCGAACCGCGGCTGCTGCCGTAACCGAACCGGTGAATCACATGCGCGATGTATTCGCCGTCTTTGTTCTCGCTTGTAAGAACTACGATGCCGCGGTTGCGCCAGAAGTACGTGGCCGGCAGAATCCGTCCGTGCCAGAAAGCAAAAATGAGGGGCGTCTTTTGCTCTTCCAGCTTTCGAAAATGTTCATAGCCGTGGATTTCCAACCGCCATGTCCGCGCCAGCAGTTGAATGAGCGCCCATCCGACTGTTCCCAAAAGTGCAAAGTAGAGCCGCCGAAACATGAATCCTATTTAAGCACGGAAAGCACGGAAAGCACGGAAATGCAGGGAAAACCGCCAAGAGCGCCAAGAGCGGCTTTGCGAGAGATTTATCCTCGTTCGCGAATCGTGCGGCTGAGGAAATCGCCCACAGCGCGCGTGCCGAGTTTTCCGCCGAGATCGTGCGTTGTCTGATTTTGCTTGATCGCTGCCAGCACGGCGTCTTCAATCAATTGCGATTCCTCGTTCATTTGAAGGTGCTGATACATCAGTTGAGTGGTGAGGATTGCGCCAAATGGATTCGCAGTATCCATACCTGCATATTTCGGCGCTGAGCCATGCACCGGTTCAAACATGCTCGCTTTCCCGGGATGAATGTTGGCAGAAGCTGCCATTCCGAGACCTCCCTGGATCTGTGCGCCAATGTCCGTAACGATGTCTCCAAACATGTTGCAGGTTACGATCACGTCGAAGTGGCGCGGATCTTTGATCAACTTCATCGACAAGGCATCCACATACATGTGGCTCTTCTCGATTTGCGGATACTTCGCGCCAACTTCCTGAAACACCCGCTGCCACAAATCATGTCCGTATGTCAAAACGTTGCTCTTGTCGCTCATACACACTTTCTTGCGGCCATTCTCTACCGCAAACTGAAACGCGTATTCGATAATCCGCTGAACTCCCTTCCGTGTGTTGACATCTTCCTGGATGGCGATCTCATCCGGTGTATCTTTCTTGAAAATGCCTCCCATGCCTACATACAGTCCTTCGGTGTTTTCACGAAAGATGGCGATGTCGATTTCCCCGGCTTTGACTCCTTTTAACGGACAGAGCTTTTCATCATACAGTCTTACGGGACGATAGTTTACATAAAGATCGAGCACGAATCGGGTCCCCAGGAGGATGTCCTTCGCATGTCTCATATCCGGGATGCGCGGATCGCCAAACGCACCCATAAAAATGGCGTCGTAAGAACGGAGATCGTCGTAGCCGCCCGGAGGTATACTGATGCCGGTTTTCAAAAACTTTTCGGCGCCGTAGTCATACTGGACCAATT
>CAZDDB010000461.1:0-2398 GCA_964504105.1 uncultured Acidobacteriota bacterium | reverse complement strand
GGCCAGACAAAAAAAGTGCACTTCAATCATCGGCCGGCGGGACGCCGGCGCTACAAAACTGAGTCCAAGTCTGGAACGGAGTATTACCCACTTTCATGAGTACCTTAACTTGCATTTTGGTTACCCATAAAATAAGATGGATTTCTTCCCTCGCGAGGTATCAGGGTCGGCTATGGCTTTTGTCAATTTTGCAACCCGGGAAATCACCGCTAAGATTGTGTACTACGGTCCCGGTTTAGGCGGTAAGACCACATCCCTACAATGCATTCACAGCAGCTTGCCGCAGGATAACCGGGGGAAAATGATCTCTCTGGCAACCGAAGAAGACCGCACCATTTATTTTGATTTTCTGCCGCTTCATCTGGGAAAGATTCAAGAATTTGCAGTTCGCGTTCAGCTCTATACGGTGCCGGGCCAGGTACGTTACAATGCGACGCGAAAACTGGTGTTGCGTGGAGCGGATGGGCTTGTGTTTGTGCTCGACTCTCAGAAACATAAGAAACTTGCCAATTTAGAAAGCTTCAGCAATCTGGAAGAAAACCTTCGGGAACATGGAAAAGACCTCCGGGACTTACCGCACGTTCTACAAATGAACAAGGTGGATTTACCTAATATCATGCCCTCGGAAGATTTGAACGTTCTTTTGAATAAATACAATGTTCCGCACTTCGGAACATGCGCAACCACGGGAACGGGGATTCTGGAAGGACTGAAGAGCATCACCAAATTGGTGTTCAACGATCTGGGAAGGAAAGCGCTTCTCCAGAAAAAAACGAGGACATCGGTGACTCCCGCGACCGTCACAGTGACTGCGCAACCGGCTCCCGCGCAGGCGATTGCCGCAGCAAAAGACTCCCCAGCGTCCGGCTCAAGCTATTTCCGATCCGGCGAGTTTCACCAACAAGAAATGAAGGGAGACGCGATCCTGCACGAAATCCGAAGTGAATACGCGCATCTGGACCAGGAAGAAGGTAGTCCGCTACCGGAAGAAAATCAGGAATCCGCTCACGAAACGGAAGCGCTGACGGATCCGATGGATCTTCACGATTCCGTGCAGGAAGTAGAACCGATTCCAGAGTTTGAGGGAGAGGAAGAACTTCCTCAGGATGAAATTCCTTATGAAAATCTCGTGGCGGAAGATGAAAAGAACTACGATCCGAACATGGAGAGTTTTAGTTACGCCAAATTCTTTGACGACTCGGGCAAATTTCGGGAACTGATGCTCAGTTTCGAAATGCAGATCACAGAAAACGATACGGAAGCAGCCATGCTCACTGCAAAAGCAGTGTATTCTCTTCTGACTGCCGAGCTCTCGCCAAAGGAATATATTCTCAGCGGCGATGACTCATCAATTATGCTGGCCCTGAACATCAAGTTCAAACGCTTCCTGCGTTTTAAACACCTGATCGATTCGGAAAGAGTGCAGACTTCCGATCTACTGTTCATCCATCACTTCTTTTGCGATCTCTATCTGAGCCTGAAAGAGTTCTGAGACTGACGATCGTAGCCACACCGATCGGAAACCTGAAGGATATTTCCGCGCGGGCCCTGGAAGCTCTGCAAAACGTAGATTACATTCTCTGCGAAGATACGAGACGCGCAAAGAAATTAAAAACACATTTCTCTCTCGAACCCCCGCTGGTCAGTTTTCACGAACACAACGAAAGAGGCCGCGTTCCAAAAGTGATCTCCCGGATGAAACAGGGAAAAACTTTTGCACTGATCTCGGATGCCGGTTCGCCTTTAATTTCAGATCCGGGATTGTTGCTGGTTCAGGAAATGATCCGGCAGGATCTCCCCTTCTCTTTTGTGCCTGGAGCCGGTGCCGTGCAGTCGGCTCTCGTGATGAGCGGTTTCCGCACCTGTCCATACTACTTTTCCGGATTTCTGCCGGTAAAGCCGGGAGAACGAAAAGCGGCATTAGAACGGCTGGCATTGCTTCAGGATTGCACGATCGTGTTATACGAATCGCCCAAACGGATATTGGGACTGGTGCGCGAAGTGGGCGAAAAACTGGGAAACCGCCCCGTGGCCGTCTGCCGGGAACTCACAAAACTGCATGAAGAAATCATTCGGGGCACCGTTTCCGAAATCCTCGAGCTTCTCGCTTCCCGCAGGCTTCTGGGTGAATTTACACTGGTCATTTCTCCGGAAAAAGCCGGGACATCGGTGATGACAGAGGAATCAATCCGTGCCCGATTTGTCCAGATCCAAAGCGAAGGATTGAACCGGAAAGAAGCGCTCAAGAAGCTATCGCGAGAAAGCGGCCGCTCCCGCAATGAGCTCTACGAAATGCTGATGAAATAAAATTCGAGATTTTATCAGGAGGGCGTACGCGAATCTCTCAAATCGGCGTGATAGTCCAGAACCTTCTTAACGTATGTGCGCGTCTCCGCGA
>CAZDDB010000460.1:0-2405 GCA_964504105.1 uncultured Acidobacteriota bacterium | reverse complement strand
AAGAGCGGGTCGAGTTCTTATCATGGGATAGCGTCCGCCGGAAGATCAAGCGGACATCTGTCCTTCATCTCGCACTTGAGAATCTGGAAATCCCGAAAAAATAGCTCGCAACTCAGGACCAACTACTACGACACATCAGGTCGCAGTCTTTCACCACCCTACTGCAAGTATCCCAACGCGCGGAGAGTCTCTTCCGTTTCTTTGTCCAGCACAGCATCCCGCGGTTTTTCCAGCGTTGCCTTTCGTTTCGCTTGCGCTTCGGCCCATCGACGCAGGATCATACGCATGTAGCCGGACAGCACCGGCTGTTGATCGGAGATTTCGGTTTTTTCCATCGGATCGGTGGCGATATCATACATTTCGAACCGGGAATGATTCCCGCCTGCCGTAATCTCCAGCACTTTGTAGTGGTCCAGGATCAGACACTTTCGGTTGGCGCGGTCCAGAAGGAGCTCGCTGAACACACGCCGGTTTTCTTTTTCCCGGCCCGATAGAAGCGGAAGAAGACTGGAGCCCTGGACACCGGGTGGAATCTTTGCTGAGATCAGATCCAGGATGGTTGGAAACAGATCGATGTGACGCGCATTTCCGGGAATCCTCTTCCCTGAGAACTGACTCCCGGGGAAGTGGATGATCAGCGGGACGCGCAATTCCGCCTGATAAAGCGTCTGTCCATGCCCAAAAGTGCCGTGTTCAAACAGGGCTTCGCCATGATCCGCTGTCAGGATGATCAGAGAATTCTCGTACAGATTTTTTTCTTTCAATAGATCTAGAAACTTTCCGAAGTAATAGTCGCTTTGCCGTACTTCGCTGTCGTAGAGAGCGCGGATGCATATGACATCCTCTGCGTTGTAGGCTTTGGCGCCGAAGTTACGTGTGCTGGGACGAAGAATTTTTGGATCGGTGATTTTGCAATCCGGTGGAACCTGCAGGAAACGGGTTTCTGCCGTATGCGGCTCATGCGGATCGGTCGCATGGACGTAGAGAAAGCCCGGCTGAGCAAACGTTTCGTTTATGAACGAACCGAGCGCAGCGAACAACTCACGGGATTGGACGTGAATTCCGATTCTCCGGTCGTTTTCCTTCAAATGGATATATTGGTCGAAGTCTTTTTTGAAGTTGAAGTCCGGACTGATATTGCCGTTTGTCGTATATCCAAAAACAGAATAACCGTTGCGTTTCAGCTCTCCCTGGATGGTTGGCAGAAAGCCGGGCAACACATTCAGACGTCCTTCGGTGAGATGGGACGAAGGATAGAGCCCCGTCAGGATTGTCGCGACCGAGGCCCGCGTCCATGAGACATTGGCATACGCATTTTCGAACACGGCTGCATCTTGCGCAAATTCACGGATCCGCGGGGAACTTGGTTTTGCGTATCCGTAGGATTCCAGGGAATCCGCGCGAAGAGCGTCGATTGTATACAGGAAAACATTCTGTTTCTCACGATGATTCTTGTTGCGGGCTGCAACCGTTGGAAGGATGGGTTTTGTTTCCGGAGTAAACAGAAAGACATCTTGCCAGTAGATGCGGTCGGGCACACTCTTGCCGCCGACGGGGCGCGCATCAAAAAGAATGCGCACGATTTGATTTCCAAAAGAATTTAGCGCGATTTGTTCCGAATGGGAGGTGGAGGAAAACAGGCCGGTTTTCAAAATGCGGGAAGCGAGTTCTGTCCGTTTTCCCGAAACGTCCTCAAGGGACACTGTAACCCTGGCTTCGGAGCCGCGCGCTCCGTGATCCGGTGCGAGGCCGTAAGAAAATTGCAGCGTCGATTTTTCCGGCAACAGGGAATAGACGGCGATGGAACTTGGCACCGGCGCTCCCGTCACCTTCTTGTTGCGCACTGTTTCCGGATAAATCTGTTGAAACCTCACTTCTCTCTTACGCTCGAAGGATCCCTTTTCTTCAAGGAAAAATGATGTCATCAAGATTTTTCCGGCGGAGACAAATCTAAATGTATTCAGTCCGTTTCGAAAAAAACTTGCAGGGACTTCAATCTTGTAATCCTGATAATTGATAGCGGCGCGGATTGGGCGCAGCTTACGTCCGTTGAGCGAAAGGATCAAAAGCGGATTTGCCGCATTTGTGGTTCGGCATCGGATCGTCAGAGTTCTGTCCGCAGGTTCCAAAACGTTCGCACCAATGGCCGCTCTTGGCTGACTCGTGCGCGCAGCCAAAGTTCCATCGGGCTCCTTGATCTGTTCCCAGCCAGCCAGTAAAGCGGCCGCAAACGCAGGCGACCCTGCGTAGATCTGCCGGGTCTCATAAAGAAGATCTGCTTCGGATAGGTGTTGCACCAGATCCGTCGGTGTCCCCTCCGGCTGTTTTCTGCAACCAATCACTCCGCAGCAAAAAAGAAGCAGGACACCAAACGAAAGGAAGATGCGGGTTCTCATGCCGGAATA
>CAZDDB010000459.1:0-2424 GCA_964504105.1 uncultured Acidobacteriota bacterium | reverse complement strand
TTCCAGCATCCGTTTTGCCCACTCCTGGTCTTCAGCCATCGAAAGCGATTCATCGAACGGATTCTGCAACAGCAGCTCCCGGTCATATGCGCCGCTCGCATTCGAAAACTGGATGTAGTTCCAGATCTTCGCCCGGAACGATTTCGGATCGGCCGGAAATGATTTTACCTGTCGACGATTCGGAAAATACATCCGCAGATCGTTCGCTTCCAGCAAATCGCTTCCGGGACGGGGCACCTGACGGCTGAACACACCGGCCACGCCCGTGAGCTCTTCGAACGGATGGAGCAATCGCTCCAGCCAGCAAGAATCTGTGGGTGTGGCATCCTGAGTCAGAAACACAGTGAATTTTCCTTTACTGAGCGTGGCCCCCAGGTTTCTTGTCTTTGAATGGCTGAATTGCTCTTGTGGAATCTGGTGAAGCTCCAACTGCGCTTTCCGTAAGATTTCCAGTGTGCCGTCTGTCGACCCCGAGTCGATTGCAATGATTTCACGGACTTGCGGGGGTTTTTGCCGTCCGATCATCTCCAGGACCTGCGGCAGATAGCGAGCCCCGTTGTAGGTCAACAGGACAATACTTGCATCGTTGGTCATTGTGTTCGCCTCATTTGACCGGCGGGCGGCGACGCCCGCGCTACCCTTATTTTGCATTGTTCGGCAAAGACTTGTAAACTATGGGGAAGAGGAGTTCCCTATGAAAAAGCTACTTTTGCAGCTCGGTGTGCTTACGGTCTTTCTTGTTTCGGTCTGTATCGCGGAAGATTCCCCCCTGGTAGCGGTCGCAAAACGGGAAAAAGAAAGACGGGCCAAACTCAAAGCAGAACAAGCGGAAACAAAATCCTTTACAAACAAAGATATTGAAGAGTTCAAGGCAAAGAATCCAACCGGCGACGAAACTGCGACGGAAAGCGAACAGGCTGTTTCCGATACTCCGGGAGAACAAGCAGCACCCTCTTCCGAAAGAGACGATGAAGCCTACTGGAAAGGGAAGGCAGAGGCGACAAGGGAAAAGACGAGGCAGGCCGAGGAAAAAGTAAATAACGCCCAAAATGATATTGATGCGCTTTGGCGTTATCAAACTGCGGTTGATGACGGACAGCAACAGCAAAAGACTGTTGGGGAAAGGGGCGAGCGGATGAACGACCTGGACGCAGCAAAGAAAGAGCTGGAAGAGGCGAAAGCGGCCGAAGAGAAACTGCAGGAAGAAGCTCGCAAAGAAGGAGCTCCTCCAGGCTGGGTTGAAGATCGGGAACAATAAGCTCCCTCACCATTTGCAACTCCATTTCGGGTAGAATCGTTTGATTTATGAATAAGGCGAAGCATCTCTATAGTCTGGGCAAGATTTTTCTGGCATATCGCCGGAAACAGAGTGCGGGTGTCCCGCTGCCGGTCCGGCTCTGGATCGAGCCCACTCCATTTTGCAATCTCGAATGCCCGATGTGTCCGCAGAGCGATCCGAAAATCGCGGAAGTAGTAAAAGGCAAAACCTACATGGATCTGGATCTATACAAAAGAATCATCGATGAAGCGGCGGACCATGTCTATGACATCAATCTTGCCCACCGGGGAGAATCGACATTTCACAAGTCGCTTCCGGAAATGATCCGCTATGCCGTCCAGAAAGGAATCAAAACACGTCTTCATACGAATGCGACGATCTTGAGCGAAAAGATGTCGCAGGAACTTCTGGGTTCAGGGCTTGATTTCTTAAGCTTTTCTTTTGACGGTTTCCGCAAAGAACCATATGAAAAGATCCGGATCGGAGCGAACTTCGAAAAGACACTGGCGAATATTCTAAGGTTTCTGCAAATGAAGAAGGAATCGGGTGGCGCGAAGCCGTATACCGTTTTCCAGGTGATTGATCTGGATGGAAACACGGAAGGGAAGGAAGAATTTATCCGTCAGTTTAATGACCTTCCGCTCGATCAGCTTTACATCAAGAAACCTCACAACTGGGGCGGGACAATCCGTGGAAATCCGGTCATTGATCGGTATTGTCACCGGGAATCCTATTCGCATTGTTCGTTTCTGTGGTATTCGCTCACAGTCTTGTGGGATGGTCACGTGACACCCTGTCCGCAAGACTTCTTTCAGGAATTTGTGCTTGGCGACCTGCGCACTCAGACTTTACGCGAAATTTGGGACGGGAAGCCGCTGGTTGGATTGCGCGAATCGCTTGCGCGGCAGGAATGGCAGAAGATCCGTCCTTGCAACACCTGTGACCGTTTATGGAGAAAGCAGGTGGCCGGCGTTCCGAAAATCAATTTGCGGTCGTTTGTCAGCGATAATTTGATCGGATACAACTTTCTGAACCGCTTCTTCCGCACCCGCTACGAAGAGGATTAACCACGGAGAACACGGAGAGCACGGAGAGAAATTCCTATTAAGTTCTCTGTGTGCTCCGTGCCCTCCGTGGTGAATTCC
>CAZDDB010000458.1:0-2428 GCA_964504105.1 uncultured Acidobacteriota bacterium | reverse complement strand
TAGTTGCTGCGACCTTCGCAGCATGAATGAAAGGGGGACTCTCTTTTTTGCGCAGACTCGCTCTGCTCGTTTGCTTTCTGTTGTCCGCGGTGTCTCTGTTTGCAGATGATCCCGCGCTGATAACCGGACGCATCACCGTATTCGGATCGAAGATCGAAGTGTCTCCGCCGGTCATTGAGACGGCTGCCGGCATTCCCATCTTCATCAATACAACCGGCAAGGGTCTTGGCGGCAAGCTGGTGGGAGAGTTGCGCGGACCTTCCATCAGCGGCGCAATCACATTTGAAACTACACCGGGAAATCCGTTCCAGCTTCCCGCGCTCACCACGAAAGGCACTTATTTCTTCGAAGATATCCGTTTGGTAAACGGGAATCAGGTGCTGGTCAATGCGACACCCGACCGTGTCGAGATCCGCGTGATCGAGATCCTGATCACGCAGATCAGCAGCCGGCCGCTCTCACTCGATGAGATCCGCAGTCTGGGGATCGTGATCAACGAAGCGGACTTCAGCGCTGTTTCGTTTGAAATCGGACTGACCTTCAACAGCCGGCAGGTAACAATCAATCTTCCGTTGTTGCTGCCAAAGAGACCGGACCTTTCCCCGCTGATTGCGCCCACAGCAAACAATGTGGGCTTTGCGTCGCCGGTTGGTCCTTCCTTTGGACCGGGCGTTCCGCCTGCATTACCGTACATTACTCCCATCACATTCACGCCCGATCGTCCGGAATTCAGTCTGAATTTGCCCGATATTCCAGGTGTGCTTGTATTTCCAAACGAGATCGCATTCCTGAACCAGTTTTTCGCCGTGATGCTGATGGTCCATAACGGCGCTTCAAATGGAAGCAGTCTGTCCGTAGACAATCTGACTGCGCAGATCGTTTACGATCCCGCGAACCTGAAGCTGGCGAAAACGAATCCGCCGGTTCCGCTTGGCTCGCCCGTTCCCGTGCGGTTGCCGGGATCCGATGGAATCATCGGAACGGCGGATGATCTGGATCTGATCATTGCCCAGCAAACGGGCCAGTCCGAATTTTTTGTGGAAGGACTTGCCGAAGGGACACACATCGTCCGGATGAATCTCCACGGCATCCTGCACGGATTGGTCCAGGGCGATATCGCGATCAGTGGAACCGCAACAGGCGCCGTTCTGGTCCGCAACCCGAACTTCTCGATCACCTTTTCGCATCCTTCCGTCGTGCGCGCCTTCGAGCCGTATGACCTGTTTGTTACCGTGACCAATACTTCCACGGTAGATGCAAACCTGGTCCGGCTGTCTATTCCTACTAATGCATTAGTAAATGTTACCATCCAGGGAGATTCGTACCACGACTTTGACATCATCGAAACCGGTGAATCTGAGACGGCGACTTTCCGGATGCTGCCGCAGTTGACCGGGCGGGTTACTGCCTCTGTCATTACCAGCTCCACGAATGTGAGAGGGCAGTTCCAGTTCCGGGTTGGAGTCGGAGAGCAGGGGGTTCCGCTGTCGCCGGACACGCTCGTGCTTCCCGAGTATGCGAGCGCACTCGGGCCGGACTTCACGCAGAAGGGCCTTAACATTCTGGGTCTTGCTTACAGCGCGGCTACCGCGCCTCCGGGAGGTCTGCCTCCGGGCATTCCGTACGTGAGCCGCAGCATTGTATTTCAACGCGCGGTAGAAATGGCGCAGGCCGGCCTCCGTTTCCAGCTTGGCGAATCACGTGTCGATACTCTTTCGCATCTGTTGCTCGATTGGCTCGGAAACGATGTTCCGGATACGAACTTTGATCTTCTTCGCAAGACCACAGAGAGGGGACAGGAATTCCTTGACGAAATTTTTCAGCAAATGAATGTCGGCGGCTCAAACGCCATCGCGTTCCATGAAGACTTTGCCGATGCAACCTTCTTCCGGAATCGATACCTTTCGTTGATGCTGCAGTCGGACGGAACTGCACCGGCCGTTTCACTCGCAGATTCGACCGGGAACACCGATCCTGCCAATGCTGCGAAGCTGATCAGTGTAGATGGCGAAGCGCAGTGGATTTTGCTTGGCAACTTCGCGGACCATGCATCCTACACCTACAAGATCATGGGAGCCGGCGCCGGCTCCAGCAGCACTCTCAGCGTGATCGTGCCGGTCGGCTCTTCGTTCTATCGCGCAGAGTTCAACAACCTGGATACCTCCGCGGGCAAAGCTTCTACGCTGGTGATTGATGATTCCAATCCCTCACCAAACAACATCACTCTGCTGGACGAATCGGGAAACGCCATCCCGGCAAGTCTCACGATTGTTGTGCCTCAGCCGCTGCAACCGCTTTCTGCGGTTCAGGATGCAAAGGCGGACAAGACAGGCCATATCATTGCCGTGTTGTTTAACCAGCCGGTAACGCAGACAGCGGCAGAGAACTTTGCCAACTATCGTGTTGCAGGCAATCGCGTCATGGACGC
>CAZDDB010000457.1:0-2434 GCA_964504105.1 uncultured Acidobacteriota bacterium | reverse complement strand
TTTCCATGGGGACATCGAAAGACCGGCTCATGGAAATCTTCAAGGATCCTTTTTACATGGGAACCCATCATCTATGCCAAGCGTTGGGTGAGAAGCGAATCCTGGAGCTACTTCAGGAGTGGTTTGTAACGCCGGCGAGACTGTCCAAAAACTCAGGAAACAAGCATGTTTGCGGTTTGTAACGCCAGCGTCCCGCTGGCAGAGCTCGAGCTGGAATCTCTGTTTTGGCCGGCGAGACGCCAGCGGTACAAAGAGTTTTTGGACAGTCTTCGGGGTCTCGCCGGCAAGTCTCGACGCATGTTTGCAGCGGCCCGCGAGACGCGGGCGCTACATACCGCTAATTTATTAGAAGCAGGAGGGAAGCCATGCCGGACGTATTGAATTGGCAGTTAGGACGCAAGATGAAATACCCCTATGAGGCAAAGTATCCTCAGTTGCAGTTTGCCGCCGTGTTCAACATCAACCGCTGCATCGGGTGTCAGACTTGCACGATGGCCTGCAAAAGCACCTGGACCTTCTCCAAAGGCCAGGAATACATGTGGTGGAATAATGTGGAAACGAAGCCGTACGGCGGCTTCCCTCAATTCTGGGATGTCAAGATTCTGAAACTGCTTGATGATGCCCATAAGAATCAAAACGCTTCGATGCAATGGGACAGAGGAAACAGGAAAGACAAGGAAGCTCCCTATGGTCTTTACAAAGGAATGACGATCTTTGAAGCAGCCCAATACGAACACACTGCAAATGGCCAGTCTCAAGTCCTGGGTTACTTGCCGGAAGACAAGGAGTGGACCAAGCCGAACATTCATGAAGACACATCACCCACTCCGCCCAATCAGGAAACAGACCGCATGGGATTCTTGACAAAACCTGTCAGGCTTCCGGAGCACCAGACGTTCTTCTTCTACTTGCAAAGGATCTGCAACCACTGCACATATCCGGCATGTCTGGCGGCCTGCCCCAGAAAGGCCATTTACAAACGTCCGGAAGATGGCGTCGTCTTGATTGATCAGGAACGATGCCGCGGATACCGCAAGTGCGTGGAGGCATGTCCGTACAAGAAAGCCATGTACAACGGCCAGACCAAAGTCTCCGAAAAATGCATCGCCTGCTATCCGCGTCTGGAAGGGAAGGATCAAACGATTACACCGGATGGAGTTCCCGTAGAAACGCGCTGCATGGCCGCCTGCGTCGGCAAGATCCGCTTGCAAGGCCTGGTTCAGATGGCGCAAGACGGGACGTGGAAAACGGACGAGCAGAACCCGCTGTATGTCCTGGTGCACAAAGAGAAGGTGGCGCTCCCTCTTTATCCGGAATTCGGCACGGAACCGAACGTGTACTATATTCCTCCGCGATGGGCTCCGCGTTCGTATCTCAAACAAATGTTTGGTCCGGGAGTAGAAGAAGCCATTGACCGGTATACGTATCCTTCACGCGAATTGCTTGCGATTCTGCAGTTGTTTCGAGCGCAACGTGAAATCATCTTCAAATACGAAATCCAAAAGGGTCCAAAGATTCACGAACGCGAAGTAACTTTGCCGAACGGATACCGAAAGATGCTGGAAATTTACAACGATACGGTGATCGGGTACAACAAAAAAGGAAAAGAGTGCGTTCGTATAACAGTGGAAGAGCCGCTGTACGAACGGCCTGCGCATTACAATTCGATATGACGACAAATAATTTGTGGGGCGGGCGTCCCTGCCCGCCACGAAACGCGATGACTACAATGATGCAAGAAAACATTCAGACACTGGAGGCACGTTCTCTACTTTTTTCCTTTATCTCCGCGATGTTTTCACTTCCCACTTCTGAAAAGTTTGCGCTTTTGCAGCAGCCGGAAATGAAGGACAAAGTAATGACGGCCTGCGGTCTATCATCCGCGGCGCTTGTATACTCCGCAGCAGAAATATTTTCAGCCATTTCAAACGGTATTCCCCGGATTCAGGAGGAGTATACGCGCGTTTTCGGGCATACTCTGTCGAAAGACACTTCTCCGTACGAATTGGAGCATTCAAAGCAAGAAGTCTTTGCATTAACGCAAAACCTGGCGGATATCCGCGGCTTTTACAATGCGTTCGGACTGGAGCTTGCGGAATCGGAAAGAGCAGATCACATCGCCATCGAAGCAGAGTTCCTTTCTTATCGACAGGATTTTCTGCAAGATCATTTTTCGTGGTGGACACCCCGCTTCGCGCAGAATCTACAGTCGCAACCTTCTTTGTTTTATTCCTCCGCCGGCGTTTTCCTGCAGGAATTCCTTACCGAAACAAACAACCGCTAATACGAAAAGTATTGTAAGCACTGTAGCTTCAGCTTCTTTTAACATGCCCATGAGCAGACCGCTATCACTTGACTATACGTACACAACAACGGAGAATATACGTATGGCTAAAGAAAAACTGACCTTATATATGGACAAGGGAACGGCCCG
>CAZDDB010000456.1:0-2440 GCA_964504105.1 uncultured Acidobacteriota bacterium | reverse complement strand
AACCGGAACACCATGATGTTTTGAACGGTTTCCTTCCCCAGATAATGATCGATCCGGTAAATCTGCTGTTCCTTCAGCACCTGTTTGATTTCTGTATTCAGCGCTTTTGCTGAATCGAGATCGTGTCCGAACGGTTTTTCGATAATGACCCGCCGCCAGGAGCCGTTTTCTTGCTGCGACAAGCCTGCAATCCCCAATTGCCGCACAATCTCTTCGAAAAAAGCGGGAGCTGTTGCGAGATAATAGAGATAGTTTCCGTGAATTCCGTGTTCTTTGCAGATGTCTCCCAGCACATTCTTGAGTCTTTGATACGATGCCGGATCTTTGAAGTCACCCTGAACATAGTAGAGGCGTTGCAAAAACCACTCCCACATCTTGGAATCGACCGGAGAAGTAGCGAAGGTCTGAATGTCTTTGCTGAGCTGTGCGCGAAACGATTCATTGCTTTGATCATTGTATGCGAACCCGATGATGGCAAAGTCGCGCGCCAGGAGGTTTTCTGCCGCAAGATTGTAGAGGGCGGGAATCAGTTTGCGCTTGGTGAGGTCCCCGGACGCGCCGAAGATCACCATCAGACAGGGGTCGCTGCGGCGTCCGTTGCCGGCGCCAATTTCCGTCATTGTGCTATATCCATAGTACTATGTTTCAGTGATCTTTCGCATTTCGGGATCGGTCCAGAGCCGGTATCCGCCGGTAAATGCGTTTTCGTTACTGCCCATCCGCGTATCCTTTGGAAGATCTTTAAGCTTTTTTGCATTGCCGCCTCCCAGGACGACGTATTGAGCAGAGAGAGCGTGCTTGAGGATCTCCACGACTTTTACGACATGTTTGCGCCAGTTTTTCTTCCCGAGGCGTTCGAGACCGCGCAGCCCCACGTAATCTTCATATGTCTTACTTTTACGATAGGGAAGATGGGCGAGTTCCATGGGTTCCAGATGGCCGTCAACAATCAAGGCCGAGCCGAGTCCGGTGCCAAGGCCGAGGAAGAGCATTCGTCCGCCTTTGTAGCTTCCGACTGCTTGCATCGCGGCATCGTTGATCATTTTTACCGGCTTTCGAAACGCCTTTTTGAAATCAAACCCGAGCCATCCTGTGCCGAGATTTTTCGGCTCACGCAGCGGGCGTCCATGAACTACAGGGCCGGGGAATCCGATGGAAATCGCTTCGTATTCCCAATCGGCGGAATTCTTCTTGACCTCTGCAACCATCCTTGCCGGCGTCAATGTTGCACCTGACGGAATCTTTCGCACTTCTTTTTGTCCGGTGGCAAGAATCTTTACATTGGTTCCACCGATATCGATCACGAGAATCTTGGAGACGTTCTTTTCTTTTTTTGTGCTCATGATTTTCTCTCTCTATGACCTCCGAACTGGTAGCGCATTGCGGAAAGAAGTTTTCCGGCGAATTCATCTTCCCCGCGCGAGCTGAATCGCTGGTAGACGGACGCGCTTAGAACTGGAGCAGGCGCTCCCTCATCGATGGCTGCAGTAAGTGTCCAACGCCCTTCCCCGGAGTCAGAAACCCGACCTGCAAACCCGGAAAGCTTTGGATCGGCGAGAAGCGCAGCAGCCGTGAGGTCCAGGAGCCAGGAGGCAACGACACTTCCGCGGCGCCAGACTTCCGTAATGTCAGGCAGGTTGAAATCGTACTGGTAGTGTTCCGGATACCGGAGCGGCGTTGTTTCCGCGTCCGCTGTCTGACTGCGTTTTCCGATATTGGCGTGGTTCAAAATGTTGAGACCTTCCGAATAGGCTGCCATCATGCCGTACTCAATGCCGTTGTGCACCATTTTTACGAAATGACCTCCGCCGGAAGGACCGCAGTGAAGATATCCTTCTTCGGAAGTTCCGCCAGTCTTTTCACGTCCCTCTGTTCGGGGAACATCTCCGCGTCCCGGAGCTAATGTCTTGAAAATTGGATCCAGGTGCTTCACGGTGTCCTCGGGGCCACCGATCATCATGCAATATCCACGCTCCAATCCCCAGACACCTCCGCTTGTGCCGACGTCCACATATCGAATTCCGTGCGCCGCCAGCTCTTTTGCGCGGCGAATATCATCGATATAGTAAGAGTTCCCACCGTCAATCAGGATATCGTCTTTTTCCAGTTTTGGCGTAATTCCTGCGATGGTTTTGTCCACTACCCCGGCAGGCACCATGAGCCAGATCGCACGCGGACGCTGCAGTTTCGCGATGAATTCATCCAGCGAAGCAGATCCGGTTGCTCCTTCTTTTGCCATTGCTTCGACTGCGGGAGCATTTACGTCAGAAACCACGCAGGAATGGCCACCACGCATCAAACGGCGCACCATGTTCGCGCCCATCCTACCAAGACCGATCATTCCAAGCTGCATAAACATTCTCCTTAAACTATTTTCCTTCACCTGTGTAACGGCTTTCGATCGCTTTCACTTTGTTCAGACGTCGCAGGTGGCGCTCTT
>CAZDDB010000455.1:0-2445 GCA_964504105.1 uncultured Acidobacteriota bacterium | reverse complement strand
CGCTTTACTCGTACCTTGAAAGGCCCTCTTGCCGGTTGTCATTTCATACAGAACTCCGCCGAGCGCAAAGATATCCGTTCGTTGATCCGCATCCTTTCCTTCCAACTGCTCGGGCGCCATGTATTGAACTGTGCCAAGCACTGTTCCCTCTTCCGTCAATGGCCGCGCGAGTGTCGAAAGCTGTGATTCTGCAGTGGCTTCATTTGGAAGGTCACGCAACTTTGCCAGGCCAAAATCAAGCAGCATCGCGCCCGATTTCGTGATCATGATGTTGCCTGGCTTCAAATCACGATGCACGATTCCTTGCCGGTGTGCTTTGTCCAGCGCATCGGCAATCTCGATTCCATACCGCAACAGTTGCTCTGTTGACAATGCCCCTTTCTCGATCCGATGGGCCAACGTTTCCCCATCCAAATATTCCATCACCAGGAAATCGATACCGTCTTGATGGCCAATATCATGCAATGCGCAAATATGAGGATGCGAAAGGCTGGAGATGGTGCGCGCTTCTTGTTCGAAACGCTGTTTCAGTTGCGCATTTATGGAAAGATGCTGCGCCAAAACTTTGATCGCAACCGTACGATCAAGCCGTGTATCTTTAGCTCGGTAGACTTCACCCATGCCGCCAACACCCAGTAGCGACACGATTTCATAGGGACCCAGTCTTTTCCCAGAAGGAAATGCCATGATTGTTAAGAGAATTATATCAGCCCAGAAGCTTGTATACAGGGGTGTGGATGGCCTGTCGCGCGGAGCCGTCGGGACTGAAAGAAAGTGGACGTGGCTCCATTCGGCAGGAGCCGCGTCCGATCATGGAAGGGTCACTCCAATCTACAGGAAAATGTAGTAGAGCGTAAGCCGGGGAGTTACCGATTTTTTAAAGGATTGGCCTGTTGCACTGTCTTCGTATGTTTCTACTTGTACGTTCGGCATAATCCACACGTTCTTATGTGGTTTCAGCACCAGGCTTGCCAGGAAGAAATTTCTCTTATCGCCTTGAATTGCCGAATTGTTATTTGGTTCCAGGTAATCGTACCGTCCTACCACGCCGACGATCGGGGTAAAGTTCCACCATCCCCAGACGGAATGACCGATTGTGGTTCTTGTTTCCAGCGTGAAAGGTGCTGCGGAACCGAGTTTCGTTCCGTTGTCCTGTTTCACAAAGAAGCCTTCGTATCCGAGCTGGTACTTGTCTTTCAGACCGTAACCAGCGAACCAGGCCGTAGTCCAGCTGCTGTTCCCAATGTTTGTTGTGGTGTTATTCGCATCCGGAATATCGGGTAGGGCCCGATAGTCTTCATAGATCGTAGCCTGGAATTTTTCGGTAGGTTTCCAATGGAATTGGAAGTAGGCACGTTTGAACTTGTCTGTTTCCGGATTGTTGCCGCTGCCGTTTCCGGCCATGATCCAGTAGTTGTATTTGCCGTTGGGGTCGAGCTTGCCTCTCAGGCTGACGGCTATATCGCGGGCAGAGACGATACCACGCAGATCCAGGATCGTCTTTTCCAGCGAACGGTATGCCCAGACACTCTCAGATACTTCAAATGCAGGCGTCGGCTGGATCCCGAAGATGAAGTCGGTCAGGGCAAAAGCGTTCTTCCACTTCAAGTATGCGTCCTTTACGAAAACGCTGATTCTGCCGTTGCTGGACAGCGCAGCCTGATCCGCTTCAAGGCGAAAGCGTGCGGTGAAGTCCGTAGAGATATCATCATCAAACGTGAAATAGATTCTACGGAACTGGAAGCCGTTCAGATCTTCTGCTCCCGGAAGGGCCACGTTGGAGAAGTTGCCGATGTTCGGATCGCGCGAGGTGTTGTAGAAGTAATCGCCGAACATGTAGCCGCTGAATTTATATGGTAGCTTTTCCTGCATCGCAGGTGCCGGCGTTTCCGCTACTACTTCGGGGGGCAGATTGTGCTTGAAGTAGTATAACTGGAGAGCTTCGATGCTGTCGGCGACAATCGTTTCCCCGTTGGGGCCTGCGCCGATGCGGGTAATGCTTTTACCCATTTCGCCACTCTCTTTCCAATCCCTGTAAATTTTCATATTGTTGAAAACGTAAATGCGACCGTCTTTGGTCTCTTCCGCGTAAGAAAATCCCTGGGCGCCTGCTCGTCGCGGAAGAAAGGCCACGAACAGGATGAAAATCATCAGTACGGTTGCAAACTGAGAGATACGATTCATGCTTTGTACTCCTTTTGTAATAAGAAACTATTTCATGGATAGTTTACAGAGGTTCCGTTTCGCTCAAATGAAAGCGATGTTACGACAGAGTAACATTTCTCGCAACACGACGACGCGATGACGCTTTCCGTTTGATGATCGATCCGGGGCAAATTGCCGATGTGATCACCAATCTGCTCGACAACGCGATCAAATATGCGGATGAGGGCGGACAAATCCAGTTGATCGCGCAAAAATCGGACCACAACGTGGAAATCCAGG
>CAZDDB010000454.1:0-2451 GCA_964504105.1 uncultured Acidobacteriota bacterium | reverse complement strand
CGATCACAATCATTCTAAACTGGACCGGTCTGTTGAAGAGGTAACATTCGGATCGGACGTGGCTCCAAGGGAGCCACGTCTACCTCTTTTTACGAGAAACATGTCCGGCGGGCATGATGCCGCGCTACAATAGAATGGATGAAGTTGCGTCCGGTTTTTGCGTTTTTTGCCGGATTTGTTTGCGCGTTCGCTTTTGCCAAAACGCTCGGGCTAAGCGTCGGGTCATTTTTGCCGGTGGATCATACAGAGGTCTGGTTTCTGCGCATTGTATCCCTGCTTTTTGTCAGCGCGATCACGGGAACCGTAGCGCCGCTAATTTCCTGGAAGCACACTCCGGGATTGCCGGGTATAACCTTCGCTCTCACCATCGCGGCGATCGGAATCTCTACAAACGCAACAACATCTCCTTCAGAGACGCAACCACTTGAAGCTTCAGTTGTGATGTTGGGTATTCTGCTGACCTATATGCTCGCCTGGACCATAGACACACAGGTCGTTTTTCGCGGTCTTCGCGTGAAACCGCAGCCAAAACAAATTGACGCCAGGATCGTGATGACAAAACTCCTTCCCACTACGATCCTGATTGCAGCCGGATCATCACCGCTGGGATTCCTCATTCCACTTCCGGCGTGGATCAGCATCCTCCTCTCCTTTGGTGTAGTGTCGTTTCTTTGCGCGAGCTTATTCAAGATGAAAAGTACTCTGTGGTACGCAGCTGCAGCGCCTGTCTATCTGGCGGCAGCCGGATGGAATCCAATTGCGACCCCTGGCGCATGGCAGGAGCAGCACACCTTGACTTTATGTGGCTTCGGAGCAGCGGGAGCAATTCTGGGATACTGGCTGCGGAAGGGGTGACCGATCCATTCAGACTCATTCTTTCACGTTCCTTCTTAGCATGTTATTCTGACCGGGATGCGCATCCTACACAAGTTTGGCGGAGCGTTTACCCACAAACCTTCTGAGCTGAAGGACCAGCTGAGCCACAAGGCGACAGACCTTCTGAAGCGCGCGTGGGAAGACATCGATCCGTCCCGGCTGGTTGATTATCATACGCATGTCGCCGGCATTGGAACGGACGACACCAACACATTCATCAACGCGCGGATGCTTTCGTGGGCGCACCCGTTTCATCGCGTCAAGTTCGCCATTTATCTGACGGCTTATGGAGTGAAAAGCGAAAAACATACCGATTCAAAGCTGGCAGCACGAATTGTGGACCTTGTCCGGCACACTCCGTTGCATGGCAAACACCGTTTGCTCGCGTTCGACAAACACTACAACGCGGATGGTTCCGTGAATCTCGCAAAAACTGAATTCTACGTTCCCAATGAGTATGTCTTCGATCTCGTGGACAGATTCCCGGATCTTTTCCTGCCCGCAATGTCGGTGCATCCGTTTCGACCTGATGCGTTGACCGAGATGGACAAATGGGCTTCGCGCGGTTGCAGGATCTTGAAATGGTTGCCGAATGCGATGGGGATCAATCCTTCGGATCCACGTTGCGATCCCTTTTATCAAAGGATGAAAGAGCTGAATATCGTTTTGCTGAGCCATGGCGGAGAAGAGAAAGCAGTCGAAGCGGACGAAGATCAGAAACTCGGGAATCCCCTGCTGCTGAGAAGGCCGCTCGATCTCGGTGTCAAAGTCGTCGTGGCGCATTGCGCCGGACTGGGCGATAACAAAGATCTCGATAGTCCGAAGCGGGAACGGCGCACGAATTTTCAACTGTTCCTCCGCTTGATGGATGAAAAGAAGTATGAAGGGCTCGTCTTTGGTGAGATCTCAGCGATGACCCAGTTCAACAGAATCGGAACGCCGCTGACCACAGTTCTGCAACGCAAGGACTTGCATCCCAGACTGATCAACGGAAGCGATTACCCGTTACCCGCAGTCAATATTCTTGTTCGCACGGGGCCGCTTGTGAAAGCGGGATACATTACAGCAGATGAGCGCAAGCTGCTAAATGAAATCTATCACTTCAATCCGCTGCTCTACGACTTTGCTTTAAAACGATGTGTCCGCATTCCAGGCACAAATCTGAGCTTTCCCGCATCTGTCTTCATGCAAAATCCTGCTCTCGGCGTCTAAGCAAGGCTATCGCACCCGGTGGGAATCTTTGCCGCTAAGTTCGCCGAATCGACGCAACAGCGCGGCGTCCGGCTTATAGATATCATCTTTATGGTTAAAGGACGCGCCACAACGAAGGCTTTCCTGATGCCATTGCAACACCAATTTGTCCTGATCACGCGTCTTCCATGCACCGTCGGTATCGATCAGGATGGTCTTGCCCGTGCTTCTGTATTTCCGCACGGTCTCGCAGATCCCCTTCTTTTCCCAAACGCCGGCATGAAACGAAATGATCTTGACCCATGGATCTCGTAAAATTCCTGTGCAGCGTCCCTGGATATTGACCGCAATTTCCGCCTGTCGCGCTTCCGCAAGGATCCAGGA
>CAZDDB010000453.1:0-2453 GCA_964504105.1 uncultured Acidobacteriota bacterium | reverse complement strand
CATCCTCAATCTTCCATCCTCGAGTTTGGTTGTCGGCCCGAAGGGCCGCGCTGTGACCTCTGTGGCAAAACGTTCTCTGTGGCCTCTTGCAAAAGTGTTTTGTGCTTCTTCCTGTGCATTTTGCTGGACCGGAAACCGGCTATATCTCTCTCAGAATGATCCGCATAAGCTTGATGCCTGCTTCCAGCGTACTGTGGTGCGGGTCGCACTCCGGATCATAAGCTGCGATACACGCCGAGGAAATTTGAAAGCGTCCGCGTATCATCCGAATCGCGAGTTCCATCTCACCTGGAAAAAGACCATCGGGTGGCGCCAGGTGATTTGCCGGGGTTTGGCCGGGATCGAGAGCGTCCAGATCGATGTGCACATGAACTTTTTTTACACGCGGTTCGAGAGCCCCCAGCGCGGGCTTCAAAGCTTCTACAATATTCATGTGCCGGATGTAGGTGCCGGAGACCAATACAATGCCGGATCCATCCAGCATGTTCTTCTCTTCCTGGTCGAAGTCTCGCGAGCCCACAAGGATCACATCTCGCTCCGCAACCGGATGAAAATCCGGAATGCCGGCAGAGAGCTTACGCCAGCAGCGACCGGTAGCAATTGCGAGCGCCATTCCGTCCAGAAATCCGCTGACGGTTGTTTCCGGCGTGTTGAAATCGCCGTGTCCATCGAACCATACAAGACCCATTTCCTTGTGACCCACCCCCGCAAGCGTTCCGACAGAGCAATTGCAGTTTCCGGCGAGCACAATCGGAAACCTCTTGTCGTCAACGGCAGCTCGGACGCGGCTGGAGAGAATCCGGTTTAACTCAAAGGCCGAGCCAATCTCAGCGGAAAACGAGCTTCGCAGATCAATATGCTCCACCTCAACAACATGTCCATCCTGCTGGAGGACCTCACTCAATCCGTGCTGGATGAACGATTCGGGCCCTCGTCCCATGCGCACATTCTTTTGGCCGGAATCGTATGGAACGAGAATGACCTGCACTCTCATGACTTTTATGTTAGCAGAACAAATGCTCGTTGTATTCCCGGTTTGGCCAGGCGGGTTAGATCCCGTGCTGCTGGCGATACAGGCCATTCAGAATCGTCGTGTGGGAAGGAAGGGTCTGAAGGCTAGCAAAAGAATAAAACAATTCCTGCTCTCCGTGCCTCTGTGTCTCCGTGGTTATCCTTCATGGGCATATTTTGTGGAAGGCATCGATTTCATTCGAAGGCAAGCTCTCCGCTTTTTGCATCATCGACTTTGCGTTCTCGCAATCTCCGGCGTTGACAAAGGCTTCGAAAGCGCCGGCCCATTGCTGCTTGCTTGCCAGAATTAAGGCAAGTCCTTTCCACGCCTGTGTTGACTTCGGATTTGCCTCGATCGCAACACGAAAATATTTCTCGGCTGCCACGGTATTTTTTGAGGTCAAATAAATAGCCGCCACTTGAATCGCTTCTTCTTCCTTCAGCGGCCGTACTGCGACCAGCTTCTCGTAGGCTTTGAGGGCTTCGGCATCCCGTTGCAGATAGGAAAGAAGCCGTCCCCTGTAGGAAAGAGAATCTCCATCTTCGGGATCGACTTTCAATACATCATCAAATACAGCAAGGGCTTCGTCATATTTCTTTTTTTCAAAAAGAATGACAGCGGAAAGCCTCACTGCCCTAATATTGGCCGGGTCCTCTTTCCGGACAATTTGTAACTGTTGCTGTGCTTCGCGGTATTCTTTACGATCCAGATAAATTTCCGCCAGCGCGCAACGGGTGTCATTTTGGTGAAGAGGCGACTTCAGTGCGGTTTGAAGATGGGCAATCGCCTCCTGGTCCTTTCCCTTTTTACGAAGCACTGCAGCCAGAAACTTGTGCGCCATGACATTATCGGGCTGGGTCTGAAGCGCCTGCTCGAGCAACTTCTGACCCTGATCGAACTTTCCCCTCTGGGCAAAGGCAACACCGTCTTGAATTTTCTGCCAGACAGCCATTCCATCTTTGGGGTCATAGGTGGATGCGATCGATATTGTTCCGCCTCCGGTCACGTATCCAAGACTGGCAAGCTTTTCCTGTGTTTCCGCATCGACTGCTTTGTTTTGCGCAGGTGGTTCAATCGTTGCTGAATGTTTGTTCAGCTCGGCGCGAAATTCCTTTGGCACCGCTGACGCAGGGAAAAGATTCTTCAATTCATGCGGATCTTTTGTCAGATCGTAGATTTCCTGTTTTGGCGCGTCAATCCACTTCTTGCTTCGCCACCGAATCGAATGAAGAGGAGCCCATCCCATCAATAGATTCGTATAGTAGCTTTCACTGTAAGCAGGAAGATCTCTCTCGCCTCCTTTCATGAGTGGAACCAAACTTTCCCCGGACAAAGGAGCGACATTTTTCAACCCTGCCAGTTCCAGGAGTGTCGGAGCCACATCGACAAGCCTCACCTGGCTCTGAACGCGGCCCGGCTTGAACCCCGGCGCAGAAATGAT
>CAZDDB010000452.1:0-2469 GCA_964504105.1 uncultured Acidobacteriota bacterium | reverse complement strand
GCAAGCGCAAAGCGGAGCCGCACCAGATCCGTGTCGGCAGTATTGCGGATGGCAATGGTTGTGGAGGGCGGACGTCCCTGCCCGCCGCCTTTCTGTGGCATCGTTCCATCCCACGGATGCATCGGTGCTTTCAACACGTCCTGGTTTACGATCCGTTTGAACTCTAAATTCTTTGTATAACCAAGCGTCCAGCCGGTATCATCGTAAACATCTTCTTCACCGCGCACATATTGGGTATCGAGCAGGGCATCCGCCATCCTGCTATAGGGTTGATCCATACGGATCACAAAGCTCCCCGCCGGGAATTTAGCAGTATCCTCTTCTTTCTTTTCTTCCTTTGCCTCCTTTTTCTGATCCTTTGAATCCGCAGGCTTTTCTGTCTCGTCCTCTTTTTTCTTTGGCGGCCAGTTCAATTTGACACTGAATTCCTGATCGGTCTGATGAATTTCGACGCCCTGAGTCTGCAAGAGGTGCAGCAGATCGCGCAGCTGTCCTTTGCGTTTCTGATTTCCATCAAACACATAAGCAGCCGGACCTTCCATCGTTGCTTTTGCAATCGAGCGTTTTCCCAACAGCCAGAATGTTTTCAGGAAGTGTTCCCGGTTATCTGCCATGTATTCCAGCGCCAGAAGCACGCCGCTTTGCTGATAATTCACGTTGTTGCGAAGCGACCATTTTACTTTTGGCAGAGGCGGATTCGGGCGGAACCAGGCGCGCTGACTGCGATCGCGTACGGTCCGATCCTGTGTTGAAGGAACAAGATTGCCAAACGTTTCGTAGAAACGGCCGATCGAGTTATGACCGAGCGCGACCCAGAACATATAGTTGGGCGCCCATCCATCAAAAAAGCCATGGGTCCATACACCAGGGAGACCTTTTGCAGTGAGGGTCTGCACTTCGTTGTAGGCCATGCGCTGCCACTCGTTGATGGTGAGTGGATCGAGCCAGGCATTGTATGGACCAGTGCCAGTGGATATATACAGGAACGGAATCGACTCATGCAGATCGTGCATTACCTGCGGATGCCACTCAAAGTAGGTTTTCAAGATGTTGCGGGTGAGATTCAGAGCGAGTCCCATGGTGTCGCGGTTGTTGTCATGCGCGACGTAATGACCCCAATATGCCAGCGGAGGGACCCCGGCATCCGGGTGTGCCTGATGCCAGCGCACGATATCCACCATGCGGTTTCTGCCGTCGACTTCAAGAACCGGAGTGATCATGGTGATGATGCTGCTTCTGATTTTCCGCATCATCGCGCTTTCGTCCACTACAAGCCGGTAGGCAAGCTCCATCAGCATTTCGGGGCTTCCCGTTTCAGGTGAATGCATGGCGCCCGTCACGTAATAAAAAGGCTTCCCTTGCTGCGCCAATGTGGTGCCTTCTTCGTCCGTAATTTTCCTCGGATCCGAAAGCTTGCGCGTAATTTCTTTATAGCGGTCAAGGTCCGCAATCGTCTCTTCATCTGCAATCGCCACCAGGATCATTTCGCGTCCTTCTTCCGACTGTCCGATTGTGAATACTTTCACGCGTGGCGATGAAGCTTCCAGCGCGCGCATGTAGCGATGCACATCTTCTGAATATGTCAGACGATCGGGTGTCCCCGATATGTAGCCGAGAAACTTTTGCGGTGTGGGAACTTTGTCTGAGGAAGGAAGATGATCCACAAGATCCGTCAGGAATTGCGGATCAGTCGTGTATTCACGGATCTTCTTCGAATACTCCTGATCCCATTCAGAATGTTTCTCCACCGGTTCCAACGCAAACAACATCGATGGGATGAGAAAAAGAATTGCAACATACAGTTTCATGCACTACCTCCGTGCGCCATATTTCACCACAAAGAGGTCCGGAAAACCACGAAGCGCACGAGGAACACGAAGGGTTGAAATCGCGGACTAAGTTAAGTTACGAATATATGTAACCGATTGGTTACATATTCGGGGAATCAGGCAAAGAGTTGTTCGACCGCAAACTTCCAGCCAGCAAGGGCAGGTTCGGCCTCAGCGGTTTGACCTCGTTCATAGATTACGGGATGACCTGGATCGTCAGCTCGATAGACGCGGATGTTCTCTGCGCGAAGAACGTCGACGTCCCAGACCACCCTGGTGCCCGCGGCAAAATAGTCCTTGCGTTTCGCAGCCATGGCATGCTCCGCTTTCTCGCCATAGTCTCCCTCACTTCTAATCTCCACAGCAAACACAGGAGCTCCCTGCAGGAACTTTGCTCCAGTCCGTTTGCCGGTATGGTATGCAACATCCGGACTGAACGATTTCCGGCGCGGCAGGGTCACCAGAAATCCGGTATTATCTCCGTAAACTCGGCCCGATCGGGTCCGGCGAGAATATTCTCTTAAGGAAACAACGATTTCCACTCCAGCGCTGGCGGGTAAATCTCCTGTGGGCGACATACGAATCACCTCTCCGTTTACAATTTCCGCCTTTGCTTGTTCTTGATAGAGCTCTTCGATGG
>CAZDDB010000451.1:0-2481 GCA_964504105.1 uncultured Acidobacteriota bacterium | reverse complement strand
CACAGCAAGAGAAATGATGAGGTACAGCCATGACAAATGTTCGTCACATTTTGCAAGAAAAAGGGGGAGGGCTCTGGTCGGTTACGCCTGAAACCATTGTCTTTGATGCCCTCCAATTGATGGCCGAAAAAAATTGCGGTGCGCTGGTTGTTCTGGAAGGAGACAAGCTTGTAGGCATTTTCTCAGAACGGGATTATGCCAGGAAGATCATTCTAAAAGGAAGGAAATCCAGAGAAACAACCGTGAGTGAAATCATGTCCACGGTAATCACTTCTGTGAACCCTGGACAATCCGTGGATGAATGCATGTCGCTGATGACAGAGAAGCGTATCCGTCATCTGCCCGTGCTGGATCAAGATAAACTGGTCGGTGTGATCTCCATCGGAGATGTCGTGAAGGCGGTGATCGCCGAAAGAGAATTCACAATCAAGCAGCTTGAAAATTACATCACCGGCGGGCCCTAAGGGCCTGCGCAAGAAGCCGCTCGCGCCAAAATGGGAAGTTATTTTTGTGCAGGCCCTAAGCAGAAAGAATCAGAATCTATTTTCGGGCCTTTGGAGTGCGTTCCAGAACGCGAACAGCTTCCAGGCTCTGGTTGGCGCGCAGAATAGTTTTTTCCAGCGACTCGCCGTTTTGACGCGAGGCGCATCCCAGTGAAAAGGCAACCGGGGCTTGCCCCAGTGCGGCAAGCTTCAGCCTCTTCGCCACTCTTAACGCTGTTGCCGCTTCGCCGCTTGGCAGCAAAAGCAGAAATTCATTTTCACCGGTCCGCACGACAGCATCTTCTGCGCGTGCATAGCGCATCAGGAACCGGCTCAATCTGCGCAACGCTCCTTCGCCGGCCTCATATCCATAGCGTTCATTGTATTGTTTGAAGTGATCGATGTACGTGAGAATACAACTCCACGAAAGATTGTTTTGTGCCGCGCGCCGCTCATAGTCGAGCAGGTAGGAGCGATTGTAAGAGCCCGTAAGCGGATCTCGACGATCCAGCTCATGCAGAATAGACAGGGTGTCCGGACGCTTGCCTCCGGTAATGTCGATCAGGATTCCATGATAGAGGACCTCACCCGATCTGACATCAAGGCGCGTATAGGCGATATCCAGCATTCTGCGGCTCTGTCCGTCTAATCCTTTGATCCGCAGCTCAAATTCACGAATCGAGCGGTCGGAGTTTACCAGATCTGGTTTTCGGATGAATTCATCCAGATCCAGCAGTTCGTTGGCGCTGAAGGATTGCAAATCCTCCGGTGAACGTAGGCCGAACATCTCCAGAAGTGCAGCGTTCGCATCCAGGATTTCTCCCTGCGTGTTCATCACGTAAATACCGATCCGAAGATTGCGAACCAGCTCCCGGAAGCTATCCGGGTCCCTGAGCGATTGAAACGTTGACCCTGGCAAACTCCTCTCCTCCCAAACAAAGATACGTCTCTTCTATGATTCTATCAGCGTTCTCGGCCCCTGACAAATCAGTTGTAGCGCGGGTGGGACGCCCGCGCTGGAGTTTCTGGCCGGCAGAACATGCTGTTGTGAATGATTTTTACTGCCGGTAAAAGTTGATCTAATGATCACAGTGGATATCTTCCACACGTAGAATTGCATGCGCGCAACCTATTTCCAAAGCCCCGTTCGAATACTTGATTGGGCACCAAGACAATTTGACTCATTAGTATGAGTCACTTATACTATTTGTATGAGTAAGCGATTGCAAGTTCTTTTAGAGGAGCCTGAGATGCGCGAAATCCGCCGGATCGCCAAAAGCCAGAAAATGACCGTGGCCGAGTGGGTCCGGCAGGTCTTGCGTGTTGCGCGGCGCGAACATCCTGCAGTAGATCCCGGGAAGAAACTCGCAATTGTGCGTACAGCGGCTCGCCACAGTTTTCCGACGGCAGAAATCGATCAGATGCTTGCTGAAATCGAGCGTGGCTACTTGCGTTCCGTGGAACCGTGATCTTTGTCGATTCGAATATCCTGATGTACCTTGTCGGCGCTCCTCATCCTCACAAAGCCGATGCGCAGAGATTGTTGGAAAGATGCATCGTGGAGCGCCGGCGTTTGGTGAGCGATGCGGAAGTATTGCAGGAAATCCTCCACCGCTACGTAGCCATCGACAGGCGCGATGCCATTCAGCCTGCCTTCGGTGCACTGCTCGGCGTGGTGGATGAAATCTTCCCGATCCAAGTTTCTACGGTTGAACGCGCGAAGAAGATCGTTTTCTCCCGGAAGCAACTTTCTGCAAGGGACGCACTTCACCTTGCTGTCATGGAGCAACAGAACATCAAGCAAATCCTGACTTTCGACACAGCCTTCGACGGACTTCCCGGAATCACACGGATCGCGTAAACTGTACGATAGTCTGAAGGTAGGAGGGACGCTATGGATATCGTTTCGAAACTACGCGAAGCTTACCAGTCGTGGAACGACACAAAAGGGTTGAGTACGGATCAATGGATGGAACTCATGTCAGATGATGTGGTTTTT
>CAZDDB010000450.1:0-2482 GCA_964504105.1 uncultured Acidobacteriota bacterium | reverse complement strand
CCCTTAAACCTCAAGAAACTTTGCCTGCCACTCTTTCTTGGGAATCAAACAGGAATCGTGCTTTCCGAAAATCTTGTAGCGCACCTTTGCGATCAATCGATAACCGAGATTGCGAAGCGGCGAAGGAACGAGTCTCAGCAATTTTGACAGACATGCCCACCCCGGGTTCAACTGAGACAGAATTC
This sequence comes from uncultured Acidobacteriota bacterium, assembly GCA_964504105.1. Classification (GTDB taxonomy): domain Bacteria; phylum Acidobacteriota; class HRBIN11; order JAKEFK01; family JAKEFK01; genus CAZDDB01. Next base: position 2,297 of record CAZDDB010000450.1, on the reverse strand, counting down.
CCAGGACTGCAGAGGAACGGGATAGGAGTTTCTCGTTTGGTTTTGCATATTGTAGAACCAGATAAAGAGTATCCAGATCTGCCGGATCTTTTCCATGACGAAGTAAGATGGAACGCGCCGTTGAACTCTGAAGTGAAGCGAAGCGGAAATGATCCCGAGAATCACGCTTCAAGACGAATGCGTTTAACCGGTTACACAATCCGCAAACACCGTCATAAAGGATGAGAGATCTATCCCCAAATTCATCCATTTCTTCACCGTTGCTTGCAGCAATTTAAGTCGCTCAGCCCAAATGATTCAGGTTCCGGAAGACCCTTTGCAATCTGCTCATCGGTGAAGCGCCGGCGGGCTTGCAGATCCATGGGAACCGCATCGCTCGGTTCATAAGGTGCAACTACTCCTTCTGAGAGAATCCGCACCTGGACGATGGAAGCCAGCGGAATTTTCATCGCCCCTTTCTCCGATGTTTGATCTGGCTGGGACAAACAGCACTCAGGAAGTCATTGAGAGCAGCCGTCAGGTTATCAGCTTCCACTCGATAAAGAATCCGGTTCGCCTCACGGCGCTCCGAGATCAGATCCGCAGAACCAAGAAGCGCCAGGTGGCGCGAGATCGAAGGTCCTGAAATTTCGAACCGGCTGACGATCTCTCCGGCTGACAGCTCACCGTCCTTCAGCTCCTGCAAAATCTGTCTTCGAATTGGATGAGATAATGATTTGAAAATTCTGGATGAGTATTTCATATTTAGCAATTTAGCAATATTGCTAACATTTGTCAAGCGCGCTCAAGAACCGTAGCCTGTGCTATGCTACAACCGCTGGATTCAAAACAAATGAACATCTATGTAGAGACGCTCATCCAGGGCCGGCTCGAGTATATAGTGCGCGCCGCAGGAACGCCGCTTCTCCGGGGCGCATCTCGCCGAACAGGAAGAAGCCGAGAAGGATCAGGCTGGAAATAACAGCGAGCTTCAAGACAAGCAAGATGCCGGCGGCAGGCCAGAATGCGGCCGCTGCCCATCCGGCGGCGGTCAGAATCAGACTGCGAAGGAATGTAAATGCAGGCGGAGCAATGTGCAAATGCCGGTACACCGCGATCAACGTGACAAGCGCTCCTGCAATCGCAAAACCTGTCGTGACGGCGGCGGCGCCTGTCGCGCCGTAACGCGGGATCACCTTCAAGTCAGCAAAAAATGCCAGAGGAACAAGCGGCCCGGTCAAAAGAAACGTCAGGACCGGTCTTCCTGCAGCAGTCAAAATGGCGGTGGTTACGGAAATCATCGCAAGACCGATCGCCCCAAAGAACAACATAGAAAAGAGCGGAGCTGAATCGACAAAAGCGGAACCGAATACGAATTGCGTAATTTCATGCGATGCGCCTGCGGCCATCCCGGCAAAGGGGATCATCACCATTACAACACGGATCGCGTTCACTCCCATTTCTCTGGCCTGAGCATCCTGTCCGGAAATCAACGCGCGGCTCACGCTGGAAAGAAGCAACGGAGAAAATGAAAGCGCAAAAACCCCGGGCACCAGCGAGAGATTCTGCGCGGCGCCATAAATCCCGGCAAGCTCAGCGGTCCCGCCCAGAGCCTTCAACATGACAAGATCCAGTTTGTCATAAATACGAAGGCCCAGAGCAAATAGAAACAACGGCAGCGCATAATCCCACAAACGGGCCAAAGGAAATTCCGAGTACCGAAAAATCGGCGGGCGGATGTATAAACGCGCAACGATCAGCTCGATCACGGAAGCGCCAATGCATCCAAGGATGGCGCCGCGAACGGACAAACCAAGATACACAAATGCAAGGATGAGCGCCAACCGCGCGATCCATCGCGTGGCGCTTACAAGCGCGCGTTCATGAAATGCTCCAATTCCCACCAGAATATTTCGATGCGCCTGCGCCAGACTGAACAAAGGAATATCGATCGCATACAAACGGAGATAGCCGGCCAGATCGGGTTCGGTCAAGTATCGCGAGACCGGCGCACTGATGAGCCAGAGCAGCGCAGCAGAAACAACACTGACGGCGATATGCAGCCTCACCACTGCGCTTCCCACCGGCTTCCAATCCTGCGCCTCCCCCACAAACTTGAAGGTTGCGCGTCCAAAAACAGCCGTGATGCTCCATTCGATCCAGACCACGATCACGGAGGCCAACGTGAACAAACCGTATCCGGCGGGCCCCAGATTCCGCGTTAAATAGGCAGCAGTGATCAGCCCGGTAGGAAATAACAAGGCTTCCGCGAGAAAGACACGCACAGTTCCACCGGCTATGTTTTCTGCTCGAGAAGA
>CAZDDB010000449.1:0-2514 GCA_964504105.1 uncultured Acidobacteriota bacterium | reverse complement strand
AATGGAACGACGTGTAGAAATTCAAGTGGGCGGCAAGCCCCTCATCATTGAGATGGGCAAACTGGCGAAACAGGCGGATGGCGCCGCTGTGGTCCGATATGGCGATACGGTTGTGCTGGTAACCGTATGTTTTGAAAAGAAAGCGGCGGACGGGGGCGATTTCTTACCCCTCACCGTCGATTACAGGGAGAATACTTATGCCGCAGGCAAGATTCCCGGCGGCTTTTTTAAACGCGAAGGAAGACCGACCGAAAAAGAGGTTCTGACTTCCAGATTGATAGACCGGTCGATCCGGCCTTTGTTTCCAGATGGCTATTACGGAGAAACCCAGGTCATTGCCGCAGTGCTCTCGGCCGATCAGGAGAATGATCCTGATGTTGTAGCGTTGTGCGGCGCATCGGCAGCGCTCTACATCTCAAAAAGCCCTTTTAACAATCCGATTGCCGGAGTGCGCGTCGGTTTGATCAATGATCAGCTTGTTCTCAATCCGACCAACGCTCAGCAGCTCGAAAGCAAACTGGAAATCGTGGTGGCCGGTACGGAAAGCGCGATTGTTATGGTGGAATCGCTGGCGCACGAAATCTCCGAAGAAAAGATGATCGAAGCGATCAGTTTTGGTCACGAAGCGATCAAGACAATCCTTGCCGGAATCAAACAACTCTATTCCATGGAACCTGTCGTTAAGGTCTCGGTCACCCCGCCCGAGCTTCCCGCTGAGCTGGTTGCGGATCTGAGAACCAAACACGAAGCTGAAATCCTTTCCGCATTGAACGTTACCGGTAAACGCGCTTCGCAAGAGGCGCTCAATGAGCTTCTGGACCGTATGATTTCTGAGGTTCCGGAGGAAGACGAAGAGAAGAGAGATCTTATAAAAAAGGCCTTTTACAAGGTGAAGGAAGAGCTGGTTCGCAGCCAGATCCTGGATGGAAAAAGGACAGACGGACGCGGATCTAAAGAGATTCGGCCGATTGATATCCAGGTTGGATTGCTTCCGCGCACGCATGGCTCAGCTCTGTTTACACGCGGAGAAACGCAGGCGCTGGCTACCGTTACTCTTGGCACGTCTGATGATGCGCAGATTGTCGACGAATTGGAAGCGGAAAGTCTGAAGCGTTTTATGTTGCACTATAACTTCCCTCCCTATTCGGTCGGAGAAGTTAAATTCTTGAGAGCTCCTTCCCGGCGTGAGATCGGCCATGGGGCACTCGCTTATAAGGCGCTCCGCAGCATGATTCCCTCAGAGACGGAATTTCCGTATACGGTCCGTCTTGTTTCCGACATCCTGGAGTCCAATGGATCCTCATCCATGGCAACCGTCTGTGGCGGAATTCTTGCGCTGATGGACGCGGGTGTGCCGATCAAAGCCCCTGTTGCCGGCGTGGCCATGGGCCTGATCAAGGAGGGGGACCGTTACGCTATTTTGACTGATATCGCCGGCGAAGAGGATCACAGCGGCGATATGGACTTCAAGGTCGCCGGTTCAGCAAATGGCGTCACCGCGCTCCAAATGGATATCAAAATTGAAGGGTTATCCAAGGAAATCATGACCCAGGCGCTGAATCAGGCGCGTGAAGCCAGACTTTTCATTCTGGACAAGATGCTTCAGGTCCTTCCTTCGTCCCGTACAGAGATATCCACATTTGCGCCGCGCTTGATTACCATGAAGATCCCAACTGCCAAGATCCGCGAAGTCATCGGACCCGGAGGAAAGATGATCCGCAGCATCATTGAACAAACCGGTGTAAAGATCGATGTGCAAGATGACGGTACGGTAACCATCGCCAGTGTGGATGAGAACGCGGCAAAGAAGGCGCAGCAAATCATAGCGAACCTCACAGCCGAAGCTGAAAAGGGGCGTACATACCTTGGTAAAGTGCAGCGCATCGCGGAATACGGTGCTTTTGTGGAGATCCTTCCCAACCTTGTTGGACTGCTTCACGTCTCCGAAATAGCGCCGTATCGGGTCAGAGAAGTGCGTGATCTGGTCACAGAAGGACAGGAATTGATGGTGCGTGTGATCGAGATTGGTGACGATAACAAGATCCGTCTCAGCCATAAGGAGTTTGCACAGGCAACACCTCCTCCTGGTTACTCTGACCATCGTCCTTCTGAGGAACGCAGGCGGGACGGTGAGGATAGACCGCGTTCAAATGACCGGGATCGTGACAGAGGTTATGGTGGTGATCGCTCGCGCGGACCTCGTAGACCATCCCGGTCAAACTATTAAGTATTCCGATCCGGAATCTGCATTTCCTGAAACTCAGTAGCGAGTCAATCGATGACTATCGCATCGCTGGTAATGTTTCATAAATCGCTGACATGGATTATTCTATATCCCGTGATATACTCGGATCACATTGAGAACGGAGGCTCGAATATAATGGAATTACAACATTTTGAGGAGTTCCTTGAAAGGAAAGGTCAGTTAACGCGTATCCAGGTTAACATTCTGCGTAGTGATCTTGATTTGCTTACAAAGTATGCTGCCTTTGTTACCAAGACTAAGAACAGTCG
>CAZDDB010000448.1:0-2516 GCA_964504105.1 uncultured Acidobacteriota bacterium | reverse complement strand
ACCCATACGAGACGGCACGTATCGAAATTTCCGAATGGGGAGACTTGCAGGATCTCTTCGAGTGTACGCGGACGGTCAAGAAGATCGATCAATGCTTGCGCTGCTGGCCCCGGATTCATTTTCCGGACAACCCTGGACCAGCCATCCCTCTTGCGAATTACCGCATCCAGGGAGATCGATCCTTTGCTGATCCAGGACCACCTCCGGATTCTTTCAAGGCCGGCCAGAATCAAATCGGGAGTGGACATTTCCAAAGCAATCACTTCTTCGGTCGGAAGAAGGCCGGCCAGAAACTCAAATTCGCCGTCTGTCCAGGCAAACATACTGAACAGAATTTCCCGAATCTGATCAATGACACCCTGGTTTAGTTCGGTTGGAGTAATGTAGCCGTCCAGGACCAAAACCGTGCCGAGGCGCTTGCCGGTTGTTACTTTGACTGCAGCTTCCTGATATTGACGGTAGGTGATTCTGTTATGACGCAGCAGAAGAGAACCAAGCCGGTCATCGGAATCATTCGATTTGGCAAATGTGATGAGCCCCTCCTGGAAGAAAATCTGTCTCTCCACTTCCCTCTGCCGGACGTGAAGGACACCGGTTCCTCTGAGTTCGGATATCTCCAGCAACAATTCGGGAAAGTGTTTCTCTCTTAAGTTCCCGCGCAAATGTCTGCACTCCTTTCGAGCTAATTTCGCTTTAGCTCATTCAAACGGATCTGTGCCTGATAGTTGAGGGGAGAATCTTTGTACTGATCCAGAATCTTCTGAAATGTGTCGATTGCTTCTTTCGTTTTTCCCGCTTTTGCAAAAGATTCAGCAGACTGAAACATCAAGTATTCGACGGGTACCACGTTCTTGTCTTTCCGGATTGCATCCTCGAGTACCCTGCTGGCTTCCCCGCTTTTCGCGGTGAGGTTGTGCACATTGGCCAGCGCAATTCTGGACTGGAAATAGAGAATGTTCCGATCCGAAATCTTCCCGGCCTGAAGCAGATACTCTTCGGCTTTTTTGTAATCTTTGAGATAAAAAGCGCAGATACCGACCTGATAACGTGCCATATCGGCTGCAGGCGTGTTGCCGTGCAGTTTCACAATCTGATCAAAATCCTTTAAGGCGTCCGAATACTTTTCCTCATCCGTCTTGTAATTGTACTTCGGCTTTCGGCCGGCAGGGTCAGGCTGTGCCGCGCCTACCGGCGCCTGGAATTTCTCGATCGCGATTGCAAGCAAATTCTGGCTTTGCTCTTGCTGGTTTCGTTCGTAATAAAACCACGCAATCGTTAACAATCCGACAGCGACAACAATTCCAATAATGTAAAGGACTTCCCTTCTGTGCAGAGAAACACTTCGGATAGCTTCTCCAAATTTTTCGCGAATCTCATCCTGTTTCAATTCTTTTCGATGAAGCTTTGTCATATGAAAACTATCGCCCTCTAATAATTATTCTTAATCACAATCCTTTTTACCAATCTTCTTTTTCGTAACGAATCTGGTTCGAATCGGCAACATATTTAATGTCTGCCATGGAAAGAGGATTCCCGCATGTCAGGATCACCGTGCGGTCATGAGGCTCCAACCGTTTTCGGACCTCGCTCGCCGGCAAGTGCTCAGGCAGAACGGGCCGTGCTGTCCTTTCGAGCGCCCGTCTGAGCGCTGAAGCCTCTTCACCGGAAGCGTTTTGCACGGCCTCCTCTTCTTTTAGCGGCATCCCAAATAGGATACGGAGGACATTGTTGGCGCGCCCCTTCCCCAGTCTTGGATCCTCCAGGTCCCGGGATGTGGGACGACTTACCGACGGGAGATACACAAAGTCGAGCACCCCGGAACGCTCGATTGTCAGTAAATCCTGGTGGTAGCCCAGTTCTTCATACGTGCGATTTGTATGAAGAAGGGTGTACCGGACCCCATCGGATTTTCCGTTCATGGCATCCTGATGGAGCTGTTTAATCATACCCGCAAACGGAGCCATTCCAGTTCCGGTACCCACAAACAAGACATTCCGGCAACCCGATGTTCGTTTGTCGAGCGTGAAGTCGCCCGTGATTCGATCCACATACGTGATCTTATCATCGACGGCAGGCCGGATGTGAAAAATCGATTCTGTCAGCCTGCCGGAGGCCCCCTCATTGTCTTTTTCCAGAATGACGTAGAACTCCAGGTATCCGTTTTGTTGCGTCTCAAAAGGCGCCGAAGAAATGGAATAAGAATGTGTTACGGAACCGATCTTTTGATTCCCTTGCTCATCCAGGTCGGGGCCAAATACCGGCCTTCCTTCCAGCACACCGATCTTTTTTGTCAACTTACAGTCATCACGCCTCAGAGCTATATATTGCCCGGCTTTGTATTCGGGAAACCGGCTGCCTTCCTGGGAAACCATCCGAAAAATGGCCAGAACGGAAGAAAGATCGCGCCAGGTAACAACTGTCCCTATTTTCCGTTCAGCCAAATTGAGAACCCTCTCGGATTAGTCTCGTTAGTTTAATCAGTAAAATCAATGATGTCAATGACTTTCGGGAAATCA
>CAZDDB010000447.1:0-2523 GCA_964504105.1 uncultured Acidobacteriota bacterium | reverse complement strand
AAAGCAAAGAAATTTTAACGCAAAGACGCCAAGGCGCAAGGATTAATTTTCTTTGCGTCTTCGCACCTTTGCGCCTTTGCGTTAAAATCGAAACACCGGATACCACGGAACTCCTGTTTGGCCTCCGGCTCGTCAGGTTTAGGAGTCGATGGCCCTTATTTCATTTGACACTACAATATCTTTACAATATTATAGATAATATGAAGACTATTGCAGTTACCATAGATGAAAAGAGTCTTGCGAGACTCAAGGAGCTCGAGGCGACGGAAGATAAGAATCGATCAGAACTCGTTAGAGAGGCCCTGAGTTTGTATCTAAGCGAGCGGGAGCGTCGGGAACAGGAACATAAAGAGGCGGAGATCTTTAGGAGAAACAGAAAGAAACTGCAGCGACAAGCGGCTGCCCTGATTTACGAGCAAAGAAAATGATGAGGCGCGGTGAAATCTATCGTACTCGAGTCAAGCTTCCCGAACGTGGAGGGAAGCCTGGATTTTACGTTATCGTTTCGCGAAACTTCGTCGCCGGCAATGCGGACATTTCTACTGTTATTTGTGCCCCGATGTACAGTGAAGTCTTGGGAATTCGAAGCGAGGTTGTGTTAGGAAAAAAGGACGGTATGCCGCATCCATCCGCTATACGTTGCGATTTTCTGACACTTCTATTTAAGAGCAAATTGACGCAGTTCGTTGGAAGGCTCAGTTACAACAAGATTAAAGAGCTGAACATGGCCCTGCTTTACGCCCTCGAAATGCAAACAGAATAGAAAGGAGATTGTTTCCATGGTTCAGGCAGCACGGTTCAAGTTATTCTTGCGCAGGCCCTTGCCTTGATTTGAAGAATGTTTCGACGTCAGCAATCTTGCGCGGAACTTTGATCGAAAGCAATTCGTAACCGTCCTTGGTGACCAGCACATCATCTTCAATCCGCACACCGATGTTCTTGTACTTTTCGAATGCCGGCAGGATAGCCGTCTTTAATTTCTCGTTTTCGGGAGTTGGCGGAAGATTGTCCAGCGTGTCTGCACGAATGTAAATTCCCGGCTCCACGGTAAAGGTCATACCTGGTTCGATCGGCCGCCAATAATCGCCTGCATCATGAACATCCAACCCGATCCAATGCCCGACTCCATGCATGTACCACATCTTGTATTGATCGCCTGTTGTGTCCGTGATCAGTCCCAGTTTCTTGAGCCCTTCCTTGATAACATCTACGGACTTCAAGTGGATATCAGGGAGCTTTACTCCCGGCTTGATTGATTGAAAGCAAGCCTCCTGAGCGTCATAAACGATTTGATATATATCCGCCTGCTCTTTACTGAATTTTCCGTCCACCGGAATAGTGCGTGTCACGTCCGCGCTGTACCCCTGATAAGCCGCTGCGGCATCCATCAGAATCAAATCCCCTTCCTTTGCCTGCTGTTGGCTTGCCTCATAATGTAACGTAGTGGCATTGGATCCGGAACCAATGATCGATGGATACGCCCAGTCGGCGTTGTTTCGCTTAAAAGCGGCTTCCATGATCGATTCCAACCGGTATTCCCAGACGCCCGGTTTGAGGAACTTCCACGTATCCAGATGGCCTTCGGCAGTGATATCTACGGCTTTCCGGAGCATCTGTACTTCGTATTCCGATTTCACCTGGCGCATCTTCTGCATCATCGGCCAGGCATCATGGATCGTTATCCCCAGGAAACGCTCACGCAATTTCTTTGCGAATTCGAATTCCTTTGTCATTTCCCCATGAAGACCGGGTTTTTCTTCAAAACATAAATAGACCGAAGCCTGACCGGACTTCACTGCTTCAAAAAACTTGTCATATTCGTGGGACTCCTTGTAGCGATCCACATCCCAGGGGCGCTCGTACAAGATGGAATCTATGAATTCCTGAAATTGATTCGAGCTGTAAACATTCTCCACTCCAGATACATCTGTGACTTCCTGATGACTGAGAATCTTGCCTGTCCATGTCTCTTTTTTCGCGTCCCGATCCTGAACGAAAACAAATTCCTTGCGCTTTTCGCTTCCCGGCAAAAGAACAAACGTTGTTTCCGGTTGTGTGATCCCAGTCACGTAATAAAGATTGTTGTTCTGCCAGAATTCGTACTCAACGTCATTTGTCTTGGTTTTTGATTCCCCGCTGAAAAGGATCAGCATTGAGTTTTCTCCGATCTGCTTTGCAATCGTGTCGCGCCGCGTTACCAGATCCCCATGTAAAGTCTGGCCTGCAGCAAACGCCGAAAACGTCATCGCTAAAAGTAAACCCGGTATTGCTGGAAATTTCGTTTTCATCACTCCCTCGCGATCGAATTTAGTCCCTCCATTGTACCCACGCCTCTCTCCAACGCAACAATGCTTCCCACAATTTTCGGTGCTCTCCTAATTTGGGGGGGCGGCCCTCCGTGGCCGCCGTCGCGGGCAGGGACGCCCGCGCTCCAAATTAGGACAGTACCCAATTTTCACTCCGCGCGGCAGATCTCGGGCACATGTAGTAGAATCGAAGCACAAACAGCATGGTCGGCACGGT
>CAZDDB010000446.1:0-2539 GCA_964504105.1 uncultured Acidobacteriota bacterium | reverse complement strand
TCGCGATCAAAGGCGGCAAGCAGACTTTCGAGATCTGCGTAGGGGCCAGGCTGATAGGCCCGCGAGCTGATTCCCTGCTGCGACAACTCGCTGACATGCCAATCTTCCCGGTTTGTGATATCCCAGAATTCCACTGCAGGCATCGCGTTGAAATCGGGTTTTGCCGTCGCTTTCGGATGAAAGAACCATTCGCAGGTTACACGGCTGCAGTCCGGGGTCTGCGGTTCCACGCGATGCACCATCACATAGTCAGGATGCAAGGTCAGGAACATCGATGGAAACAGCGTGTAATAGTGAACCAGTTTCCGGTTGTCTGCGCAAAGCGATTCGATCGGGGGAGCGCAGGCGCGGCCGTTTACGGTCATGCTTTCCGTTTCAGCGCCCAGCTGCATCGGACCACCAAGGGATGGCCCCTCATCCAGGTGATTGGCGCTGCTCTTGTACGGTGTCAGACTGGCCAGAAGCGGATGCACGGTGGGGCAGTGATAGCATTCGGAGTAATTTTGGAAAATCAATTTCCAGTTCGCCCGGATGTCGTACACGATTTGGTGCGTCAGCTTGAGATGTCCGATTTGCCATTCTGTGAAGCGGTAAAGAATCGAAGCAAACGTTTCAGCAAAGGATTCCGGATTCGAAGAAAGATTTACAAAGATGAGCCCTTCCCAAACTGTGGTTGGAACATAGTGCAGCGGATACTCTGTCATGTTGAAGCTCTGGACGCCGCCCATGTTGGGAGCGCCGATCAATCTTCCGTCCAGCGCATAGGTCCATGCATGATAGGGACACTGGATCCTGCCGGAAAATGTGCCGGTCGTTTCGGTGCAGAGACGAGTGCCGCGGTGCCGGCACAGGTTATAAAACGAATGCACCTGCCCCTGCGTGTCGCGAGTTACCAGGATGCTTTCACCGCAGACTTCACGCAGAAAATAGCTGCCTGCTTCCGGAACCTGCGAAACATGTCCCATGCAGATCCATTTCCGCGCAAAGATCTTTTCCCTTTCTTCGCGGAATACTTCCTGCGAGGTGTAATACTTTGCGGGGAGCGTTTTTTGCCCGTGCGCTGTCCGCGTTGTGTTCATTTCCATGATGAGACAATAACAGAAAGACCATCTCGATGTCAAGAATTTTGAAACTGTGTTTCACAATGTGAAACAAGCTATTTTTGGAGTGGCGGGCGTCCCTGCCCGCTATCATGCCCGGACACTTGGGCAGGCACGGAGGCCTGCCGCTCCAAGTTTCGATCAGGCGTGCTACTGTAATGCCGTGACCGAAGCAATGAAATCCTCCAGGCGTTGGGGCCCGCTTACCGTTCTGTCTATGGGTGGCGGGAGCATTTACATCCTGCCGTATCTCAGCTCGTATCTTTACATTCCGATGAAAGATGCGCTGCATCTGAACAACACGCAATTGGGGTTGATGACAAGCGCGATGGGCTTCACGGCCATGATCTTCTATTGGCCCGGCGGCTGGATGGCAGATCGTTTCTCTCCGCGCAAACTGCTCACGTTCTCTTTTGTTGTGAACGGACTGCTGGGCTTGTGGCTGGCAACATTTCCTCGGTTTCAGGTCCTGCTAGTGATCCAGCTCCTGATGGGTGTGTTTCTCACACTGACGTACTGGTCGGCCCTTGTCAAAGCCACGCGCCAGCTGGCTTCGGGTGATGAACAAGGCAGATTCTTTGGCTTTCTAGAAGGCGGACGAAATCTGACAGCCGGGATTGTGATTGCCGCCGGTCTGGCCCTTTTTGCGAAATTAGGGAGCGGAACAATCGGTCTTCGCTGGACCATCATCCTGCTTTCTGTGGAATTGTTTGTCATGGGATTACTCACATGGCTCTGCCTAAGCGATCAGATGGATGTCAAAGACCAAAACGTTTCTCAACCTGTTTTGTGGGAAAGCATTGTCCGCGTTGTGAAAATCCGGGCAGTCTGGATGGTTATGGCAATCATTTTATGCGCGTATGTTACGTCTGTGGGGATCACATATCTCACTCCGTATGCAACGGATGTTTACAAACAGAGCGTGGTCTTTGGCGGCATGCTTTATACGATTATGCAGTGGACATCTGTTCTGGCATCACCGGCGGCGGGCTTTCTGGCGGACAGGTTCACGACATCCAGGACAACATTCTGGCTCCTGATTGTGATGGGTTTCAGTCTCTTTCTTTTTGTGTTGATCCAAGGCGGCCCTGCGTTTTTTTATTTGTTGCTGATCAATTCCATCGTAATCGGTTGTGCCATCTACGCACTGCGCGGCATCTACTATGCTTTGCTGGAAGAAGGGAAGATTCCTGTTTTATTGACCGGATCTGCGACAGGCTTGATCTCGCTGGTTGCCTACACACCTGACATTTTCATTCCGATCGTCGCCGGTCATCTTCTCGATCGTTATCCCATCGGCGGTCTGGGTTACAGATACTTTTTCCTGCTGCTTGGCCTCTTTGCCGTAGTGGGTGCGGGGCTGACCATCGTGTTTCGAAAACATGGCAGCGGTTTGTAGCGCCGGCGAGACTGTCCAAAAACTCAGGAAACAAGCATGT
>CAZDDB010000445.1:0-2558 GCA_964504105.1 uncultured Acidobacteriota bacterium | reverse complement strand
GTAGGATTCGTGTCTTCCTCGTTGTAGACCAGCAGGTCCGATTCGGAAACGCCGTTGCCGAGTTTCACTACTTCCAGGTTTGTGCCTTTCAGCACCAGCCCTTTGTCATGGTCTTTTCCAAAAATCAGTGGTTTGCCGTGCTGGATTGAGATCATGCGGTCATCGCGCACTTCCCTTTCTGTGAAGTTGCGGAACGCGCCGTCATTGAAGATGTTGCAGTTCTGGAACACTTCTACAAACGCCGTTCCCTTATGTTTCGCCGCGCGGTTGATGGTCGCTACAAGATGTTTTGTATCCACATCCAGCGAACGCGCGACAAATGTCGCTTCAGCAGCCAGCGCGATGTGAAGCGGATTGATCGGATAATCGATCGATCCCATCGGAGTCGATTTCGTTTTCTTGCCAAGCTCCGAAGTGGGAGAGTACTGCCCTTTTGTGAGGCCATAAATCCGGTTGTTAAACAGAATGATTTTGAGATCGATATTGCGCCGCATGCAGTGGATCAAATGATTGCCGCCGATGCTGAGTCCGTCGCCGTCACCTGTAATCACCCACACATACAGATCGGGGTTGCTCGCCTTCACACCCGATGCGATCGCCGGCGCGCGGCCATGAATGCTGTGCAGTCCATAGGTGTTCACGTAATATGGAAAGCGGCTCGAACACCCGATTCCGGATACCATCACAAATTTTTCACGAGGGACACCCAGATCAGGCAACACTTTTTGTGTCTGCGCCAGGATCGAGTAATCGCCGCATCCCGGACACCACCGCACTTCCTGATCGGTGACGAAATCCTGTCTCGTTTGTTTTGCGGGTGTCAATGTTTCTGTGCTCATCTTAACTCTCCAGTACCTCTTCTATTTTGTCTATGATTTCTGAAATCTTGAACGGCTTCCCCTTTACCTTGCCATAGCTGATTGCAGGAACAAGAAATTTTGCCCGCAGCAGCATCGCGAGTTGTCCCAGGTTTAATTCCGGAACAAGGATCTTCTCAAATCGTCCCAGGATATCGCCAAGATTCTTTGGAAACGGATTCAGATAGCGCAAATGGATGCTGGAAACCGGCAGATTCCGCGATCGGGCTTCTTCCACCGCTGCGGTCAGTGCGCCATAAGTTCCGCCCCAGCCAACCACAAGCACTTCTCCTTCGCGGTCCCCGAAGACTTCCAGATCGGGAATATCGTTTGCGATCCGAGCCACTTTTTCGGCGCGCAGCAAGACCATCTTCTGATGGTTTTCCGGATCATAACTGACATTGCCCGTGACATCCTGTTTTTCCAATCCGCCGATGCGGTGTTCAAGACCGATCGTTCCCGGGATGGCCCAGGGTCTTGCGAGCGTCTTCTCATCGCGCAGATACGGGAAAAACCCTTCGGGATCGGTGCGGAAACGGACTTCGATCTTCGGCAGATCAGCAACATTCGGGATCCTCCACGGTTCCGATCCATTGGCAAGATAGCCATCGGAGAGGTAGATCACGGGAGTCATGTATTTGACCGCGATTCTCCACGCTTCGATCGCCATATAAAAACAATCACCCGGAGTTGCGGGAGCCAGCACGGCAACCGGGGATTCGCTGTTGCGGCCGTAAAGCGCCTGGAGCAAATCAGCCTGTTCGGTTTTTGTAGGAAGGCCGGTGCTCGGTCCGCCGCGCTGCACGTCCACAACCACAACTGGTAACTCAGTCATGACGGCAAGGTTCAAAGCTTCCGATTTCAGACAGAGTCCCGGGCCGCTGGTTCCCGTCAAACCAAGGCTTCCGCAAAAGGAAGCGCCGATGGCAGCTCCCATCGCGGCGATTTCATCTTCCGCCTGGAATGTCTTTACGCCAAAATTCTGATGACGCGAAAGCTCATGCAAAATATCGCTGGCCGGCGTGATCGGGTAACTCGCATAAAACAGCGGACGCCCCGCAAGCTCCGAGGCCGTGACAAACCCGATCGCAGTCGCCTCGTTGCCGGTGATGTTTCTGTACCTGCCCGGCTGCAGCGTGGCCTTGCGTACGGCAAAATGCGTGGTAAACATCTCGGTTGTATCGCCGTAGTTGTAACCGGCTTTCAAGGCCTGCGCATTCGCCTTTGCAATCTCGGGATTCTTTTTGAATTTCGAATCGATCCAATCCAGCGTATGCTTCATCGGACGGTCATACAGCCAGTACATCAAGCCGAGCGCAAAAAAGTTCTTGCAGCGATCCACTTCCTTCTTTGTGATCTTGCAATCGGAAAGCGCATTCGCGTTCAAGCTTGTAATCGGCAATACGAACAGACGGTACCCCGATAAAGTTCCATCCTCCAGCGGATTACCGGCGTATCCGGCCTTCTTGAGATTGTTCTCGGTGAACGCATCCGAGTTGACGATCAGAATTCCGCCATGTTCCAGATCAGCAACGTTCACTTTGAGCGCGGCAGGATTCATGGCAACAAGCACATTCGGCTCATCACCCGGTGTGCGGATATCCTGACTGCTGAAATTTAATTGGAAACCGCTGACTCCGGGAAGCGATCCGGCAGGCGCGCGGATTTCTGCCGGAAAATCGGGCAACGTGCTGATATCAT
>CAZDDB010000444.1:0-2567 GCA_964504105.1 uncultured Acidobacteriota bacterium | reverse complement strand
GTCGGGACGTAGCGCAGCCTGGTAGCGCACATGCTTGGGGTGCATGTGGTCGGAGGTTCAAATCCTCTCGTCCCGATTTTTGAACCACAGAGGCACGGAGACACGGAGAAAAAAAGCTCCTCTCTCTGTGCCTCCGTGTCTCTGTGGTTAAGTCGGGGCGTAGCGCAGCCTGGTAGCGCACTTGGTTCGGGACCAAGGGGCCGGAGGTTCAAATCCTCTCGCCCCGACCATAATTTTCAACGCAGAGAGCGCGGAGGGCGCGGAGCGAAGTTCTCCGGTTGATATCCTGAATCATGGTGGCGCGCAGGTATTACGTTTCGGGTGATGTCCAGGGCGTGGGTTTCCGCTTTTTTGTGTTGCGGGAAGTGCAGCGGATCGGAAGCATTCGAGGCTTTGTGCGGAATCTGCGCGACGGCCGCGTAGAGGTCTACGCGGAGGCGGAAGAGCCGCGGATCCTGGACTTCGAAGCGCTTCTACGCAAAGGTCCCCGCGGCGCGAGCGTGGACCGGCTGGATATGATTCAGGAAACAGTTGAAGGGCGTTATCCCGATTTTCGTATTACTTTCTAGGGAGGACCGGTGGATCTTAAAGAATGGATCAGGGATGTTCCTGATTTCCCAAAACAAGGCATCATTTTCAAGGATATTACTACCCTATTAAAAGAGCCGCAGGCATTCAAAAAGGCAATTGATCTGATGGCCGCCAACTATCAGACCCGCAAGATTGACCGCATTGTTGCGATTGAGTCGCGTGGATTCATCTTTGGCTCGGCTCTGGCATATCGGCTTGGCACCGGCTTTGTACCGGTACGCAAACCGAAAAAACTGCCTTCGAAGACCGAGCGGGAAGAGTATGCGCTCGAATACGGCACGGACGCTCTGGAGATTCATGTGGATGCGCTGGAGCCCGGGGAACAGATCTTGATTGTGGATGACCTTCTTGCAACCGGCGGCACCGCTGCTGCCGTTGTTCGCCTCGTAGAGAAACTCAAGGCGAATGTTGCCGGACTTGGATTTCTCATTGAACTGGGTTTTCTAAACGGACGCGACAAGCTCCAGGGATATGAAATCCACGCCCTCATCCAATACTGAAGGCAGAAGGATGAAGGATGAAGGATGAGCGGAATGCCGGAAGCGAGTCTGGAGCGCGGGCTTCCAGCCCGCAGAACCCTCGAAAAGAAGCCAAGTCGCCCTATCCACGGTTCACTCCTATCGGTTTCATCCACAGTTCCTACACCGGGCGGGAACAGATTCCAAAGGGGTTGGGCGCCGAACATAAGGCGGAAGGCATTCTGGAAGTTTACCCCGAATTTGCAGATGGCTTGCAGGACATCGAAGGCTTCTCCCACCTGTTTGTAATCTGGCTGTTTCACAAGTCTGAAGAAGTTCACCTGACCGGCACGCCCCCTTCCGATAATCGTCCGCACGGAGTATTTGCCACTCGTTCGCCGTACCGCCCGAATCCGGTTGGACTGACCGTAGTGGAACTCGTTCGGCGCGACGGGAACAAACTTCATTTGCGCGGCATCGATATGCTGGACGGTACTCCTGTGATTGATATAAAGCCGTATCTATCCAGCGTCCCTCCGGAACAATTGAAACGCGGCTGGCTTGCACAAGCCGAACAACGTTCCGAAAAAAAACGCTAGCCCGGAACTCTACGCGATCCGCGCGCGCGGAATTGAATTTTAGCGTGCGGCGATCGTTCTCAATTGCTTCAAATGATTGATGTCGTGTCCTGCATACAGCCGGGCCATATCTGAGATCGATTCCTTTCCTCGTTCCGCATGAAGCCCCGCGCGGTCCCATTGATCCGGCTGCAGCGATCGTAAAAGCGCAAGGTTGCTGTTCCTCAGGACGCGAAACAGGTCAAAAGCCAGCTCCGGATCGGCTTGCAAATACGCGGAATTCTCCACCCAGACGTTTTGATCATACGCCTGAATCGGTGTTCCATCGGAGCTCAGGATCATTCTCAACCGGTAAGCAAACACAATCTCTCCTTCAGCGAAATGAGCAATGATCTGGGCGCCGGTCCACTGACCCGGAGCCCGCGGAATATTGGACCGTTCGCCTTGCAGGTTTCGGGTCAGTGATTCGAGTTCCGTGACGGTTGATCGCAGCACTTCCAGCGGCTTGCCGCCGTCAAGTGTCCGAAGCAATCGCTGTGTGTATTCCTGGGGACTTTCATTCATGATTTCCTCCTGGAAGTCCGCGCTCCTACTGGTTTCCGGATACGCTTCCAGCCTGTAATCTTAACGAACGGGAATGCATCCGTCCAGGAAAGACATGGCTCGTGTTTCCGACCAGTATTCGCCTCCATTGCGGAATGCGATGAAGCCCATGTGACCTCCGGATGCCGGTGTTTCAAAAAAGAAGTGTGCACTTGATGTTGCCTCCTTGTAGGGAAAGGAAGCCTCATCGAGAAACGGATCGTTTCCGGCGTTCACCAGCAGGGCAGGCACGCGAATGTCCGGCAAGAACTTGCGGGAGCTGCATCGCGCAAAATAATCATTAGCGTCTTTGAAGCCGTGGAGGGGAGCTGTGTAACGATCGTCGAATTCCATGAAC
>CAZDDB010000443.1:0-2589 GCA_964504105.1 uncultured Acidobacteriota bacterium | reverse complement strand
GTCACATCTATCTGGATGAGGAACGCGCAATCAAGGTAGTTCACAGCGAGTTTGCCGGCGAAGAATCGTTTGTTCAAAGATTCATTCGTGAAGGGAAAATGCTCAGCAAACTGCAACACCCGAATCTGGTCCAGTTGTATGAATTCGGAACACTGGGAGAAGGCGTCTTCTTCATGGTATTGGAATTCATTCGTGGAGAATCCTTGCTCGCGCGCGTCCAGCGCATGGGCAGAATCCCGGTGAACGAATCGATCAAGATCATTCGTGAAGCGGCGTTGGGGCTTCACGAAGCGCATCAGAAGAACATTGTTCATCGCGATATTTCCCCGGACAATCTATTGATTGTTAAAGACAAGAAGGGCGATGAAATCACGAAGGTGATTGATTTCGGTATCGCGAAGCCTCTTGCCAACGAGACGAGGATTTATACGAAAACCAGCATGTTTATAGGGAAACCGGAATTCTGCAGTCCGGAACAGTGCGGCATTCTCGAAGAGGGAGAAGTGATCGACCACCGCTCCGATATTTATTCCCTCGGAATCACCTTCTATTACGTACTGACCGGGAAACTTCCTTTTTATTCTCCTACTCCCCAGGGTTACCTGCTGAAGCATTTTAATGAGACTCCGAAACCGGTTTCCACGCATTTTCCTCCCGGTGAGTTTCCTTCTGTGATCGAGGAAATTATTTCCAAAACACTTGTCAAGAAAAGAGAGAATCGGTTCAGCACAATGCAGGAGTTTGTCCATGCACTCGATCAATTCTCCTCTTCTCCGCAGGCAGCAGCAACCATTCATGGCGATGTGACGCCGAGCCCGGGCGAATCCGACTCCACTCTTTTAGGAACGGAAATCGTGGACAAAGGGGTCGTGAAATAGGAGATTCCTGCAGCATCGCCAATCCTGCAAATAAGCTCACCAGCCGCGCATCGGATCTTGTTTCCAGCGTCTCTGTTACAAATCGCTGCTCCACCGCGCGGCCGTTCTGAACATCGGACTGGCCTATCTAACTCAAGGTGAATATCTAGTGACCATTGGAAAAGATCCGATGGATCGTCTGGATCGGGCGATTGGGGCATTGAGAAAATCGATTGAGATGGAAGAAGCGGAGAATCTGATCACGTCCCGGTGGCTCAAGGGTAATCCCTAAGGTGGCCGTTATCGAGGTCTTGTGGTTGATTGCGGTTTGCTTGAAGGAATAGAGTGTACACGATATGATTCTGATAGCGGAAGCTGATTAGATGGCGCATCTCATTCAGAGTTTTGAGGACCTTGTAGAATTGCTGGATCAGCAGCCCGAGCTTCGTCCTCGCCTTCTAAGGGTCTTGTTGACTGAGGAGTTCCTCCGCTTACCGGAAAGATTCGACAGACTGGAAGAAGCCCTTACGAAACTTACCCATCAGGTTTACCTGCTTGCCGAAAGTCACCGGGAACTTGCTGAAAGTCACCGTGTTCTTGCCGAAAGCCACACGGCATTACGACAAGAAGTGCAAGTTCTGGCTCAGGGGCAAAAGATTCTCGTGGATCTAAATCATCAGATGCTGCAACTGATGAGCTCCTTGGTTCAATCTGTGGACTCCTTAGTCATTTCGCAGAAAGAGATGCGGCAGGAAATTAAGGTACTTTCGGAAAGACTAAATTAGCCTGGCTGCAGTGCTTTTATCACAGCTCGGTGACTCAAGTAAAAATCCCGACTTGTTATCAACAAAAGAAGCTTTGACGGATACAATATCTCTGATCTACTCTGAGGATGGAAATGAAACGCAAGGCTCTGATTGTTTTCGTAACACTGGTTCTGCTCATTCATTCAGCCGGCGCAGTTACCGAAAAACGGTTTTCCAGAAGCCGGTGGATTGCCGAGCGAATGCCCTATGTGTGGTTTTCGGGTGGACTTCTTCCATTAGCAGAACCGAAAAATGTGCCCGTTGCTGATGAGCCTGGTCCGGCGGATCTTTTGTCGTTGCTGAGAATACGAAACGTTCGGATAAGCCGCGATATTTTGCCGGGCCTTGACGGAAGCGGTCAGCCGGAGATGCAAACCGAGCCCATGATTTCCCTGAATCCGGAAGACCCGGACAATTTCATTGCGGGATATCAGGACAACCGTTTCAACGATGGCGGAGCCCGTGCTCTCACTTATGCCTTTTCGCAAAATGCGGGACGCACCTGGGAAGAAGGACTCGTGCCGAATCTCACAATTGCTTCCGGAGGCCTGATGGAACGGGCTTCAGACCCCTGGGTCGCGTTTGGTCCTGAAAATCGTGTGTACTACGCCAGCATTGCCTTCAACGAAATAGATCCGCTGAATGGTGTTTTCATCAATGTTTCAACGGATGGTGGTAGAACCTTTGGAGATCCTGTTGCGGTGGCCACCTCAACGAGAGTCTTCAATGACAAAGAGGCAGTGGCTGTGGATAACGGGATCGATAGCCCATACAGAGGAAATGTTTACGTTGGATGGGATACGGTCGCCAGCGATAATACTCAAATTGCTATGATCGCGCGATCAAAGGACGGCGGACAGTCATTCTCCACTCCCAAGAAATTAACTCGCAATGGACTCAACATCGGTGTTGTGCCTGTTGTGGGG
>CAZDDB010000442.1:0-2600 GCA_964504105.1 uncultured Acidobacteriota bacterium | reverse complement strand
ACGGCGCTGGGACAATGCTTTTGGATCGGATTGAACGGCACGACCGCGGACGATCCGGAGACGAAGAAGATCTTCAAACGTTTTCAGCCCGGCGGAGTCATTCTGTTTCAGCGGAACGTAGAATCGATCACGCAGGTGCAGAAGCTGAACGCGGACTTGCAGGATCGAAGCAGCATTCCACTGTTTCTCGCCATCGATCAGGAAGGTGGAACGGTTGAGCGGCTGCAAAACATCATCGGGACCATCCCGCCGGCAATGGCTCTCGCTGCGGCACGAAGCAGGCGTTTGATCCGCCGCCTCCACACAGCGCACGCACGAATCCTGCGCGCACTCGGATTCAATGTAAACTTCACTCCGGTCCTGGATCTGGCTCTGACAGGACAGGACAACGGACTCGGAACGCGCTGCTTCAGCGATGATCCGCGTATGGTATTCCAATGCGCAAAGGAAGTGATCCGGGCTCACGCCAAATCAGGCATTCTGACTTGCGGAAAGCATTTTCCGGGATTGGGAGACACGGATCGCGACTCACATGTTTTTCTCCCGACGGTTCCAAGACCCTGGAAGCAGGTGGAACGCGAAGATCTCCTGCCATACAGAAAATTGTTGCAGCAGCTTCCATTCATCATGATCAACCACGCGCTGTATCCGGACAAGAACAAGGAACTGCCCGCATCCCTGGCAAAGGAAATCGTTGCTGAATTCCTGATTGAAAAATGGAATTATCCCGGGCTTTCCATTTCAGACGATTTGATCATGGGCGCGGTTTCAAATCTGTATAACCTCACAGAAGCGGCCGAACGCGCTTTGATTGCGGGGAATCATTTGTTCCTGATTTGCAGGCCGGAAGGAGTCATCAAGACATTTAACAGGCTTTTGTCCCGGGCATCCAGAGATCCGCAGCTCGCCGCGGCGGTATTCCGCGCAAGCAGCCGTATTCTTTCGTTCAAATTCCATTCACGAACCGGGAGCGGCCATGCAATCAAAATCAGGAATGAAATTCGATCCATGCGGAAGCTTGCAGAGACCGTTTCCGGCAAAGCGATCACCCTTATTCGCGGAGAACCCCTGGGCAGGACCCCATCAGAATGCACCTTGTTTCTGCCATGCACAAAATGGTTGAACCAAGACTCTACGGTCCTGCAGTCCTATCTTGCGAAACGCGGCTGCACCGCTGCTGCGCACTTCTACCAGACTTCGCTCGGCGAGCCTGAAGCCCGGCTTCTGGCGGATCAGTCGCGCACTATTTCTAATATCGTAGTAACTACAAACAGCGCCCAGAACGAGGGGCAGGCAGCCCTGCTTCGTGAACTTGCCGCACGCGGAAGACAGGTATGCGTGATCAGCGGCGCGTATCCACGCGATTCGCTGCCGGGAGAAGTCCGGATTGCCGTGGGTTCCTACTGGACGTTTCCACCGGCGCTGGAAGCTGCCGCGAAAGCGGTTCTCGGTGAGCGCAGGGCGTCCGGAAAACTTCCCCTGCGAAAGACTGTAAGGTAAGATAGTCAGTTCCGGAGGTTTGATATGGAAGCGGTTTTACAGATCATTCTGGTGCCTTTGATTCTATTTTCTCTATATCTGCTGTTTGCAATCCGCTCTCTGAAAAAGCAGATCGCAGACGTGAAGGATTCGTTTCAAAGCACAATCTCCTGGTCGAAAGAAGATTTGCGGTCGGACATGGGCTCGATCCGTTCTGTGATGAAAGTACTGGCAGCCGGAGGTCGTGTGACTCCGGACATGATCGATCAGGGGAAACCATTTGCAGACATGTCTGCTGCCGACACTGAGAAATTTCTGAACCAGGACCCTTCGCCGGATGCGGCGGTGCTGGATGTGCGGACTCCGAGCGAATACATGGCCGGACATATTCCGGGCGCAAAATTGGTTCCGCTGGATGAAATTGAAGTCCGGATGAACGAAGTGCCTCGCAATGTGCAAACATTGTTTGTTGTTTGCCAGGGTGGAACGCGCAGCGCGGCGGCTTGCGAAATCTTGAGCCATAGCGGTTTTACGAATCTCGTCAACATCTATGACGGCACGGCTTCCTGGCCCGGCAAGAAGGAGATTGGCGTCTCGATTCGCCCGCCTGCAGGTTCCAAGAGCTGATGTCCGATCACTCCTTTCGCTGCGGCGATCTCGTCCGCTGCGTCTCCAAATCTTATACCGAGCAACTTGGCATTACGGGACTTTATGGCATCGTCATGGGAACGAAGCCGCAGCATATTCACATATGGTTTGAAACACCGAACCGAAGCTTCTGGCTCAACTACGATATCCTGCGTAAGGCCGCGGAGGCCGAAACGTCCGGGCTCATTCGCCGCATTCAGACGCTGACATATGCCTTGAATGCTGAAGAGTGGGAACTGGAAAGCGCTGAGAAAACGTACAAACTGATCTGCTATGTAGATGAAGTTTCATTAGAGACGCTGCAAGAGCTCCGTAGTTATCTGGATATCGATTACCACTCACTCTCGTTATCCCCTGAAGGAATGGGACGCGTCATCGCGACGCTGGAGTGGAACAAGTAGGAGGCGCGGCGTACGCCCTTAGAAAAGCAGTTTTGTAGCGCCGGCGTCCCGCCG
Source organism: uncultured Acidobacteriota bacterium (assembly GCA_964504105.1). Taxonomy (GTDB): domain Bacteria; phylum Acidobacteriota; class HRBIN11; order JAKEFK01; family JAKEFK01; genus CAZDDB01. The sequence goes on along the minus strand of CAZDDB010000442.1, from coordinate 18 downwards.
GCCGGTGATTGAAGTGCA
>CAZDDB010000441.1:0-2602 GCA_964504105.1 uncultured Acidobacteriota bacterium | reverse complement strand
AAGCATGCACTCCTCCTTTGGAAGCCTCATCATATAACGGTCTCAACGTTGCGGGAATAGCCGGGTTGGAACCGCAAAGACCGCAAAGATCGCAAAGCGCTGCAAAAATGAGTAAAAGTTGCCTTCGCGGTCTTTGCGTGCTTTGCGGTTGATCCTTGCTTGAAGGTGCCTCAACAGCTAATCTTTTCCAGTATGGAGTTGACGCCGCAGCAGAAACTTGAGTTCGTCAAGAACGGGTACGTAAAAATTCCTGGCGTGGTTTCCCAGAAGAGGATCAACGTTGCGTTACGGGCGATCAATCATTCGATCGGGCGCGGAATCGATCCCAAACAGGTGAGTACATTCCGCGCCGATTCGTACTGTCCCGAGCTGAGGGGAAAGGCGCCCATCACCGATTTATTATTTGCGACGCCGCTCTGGCAAATTGCGGAATCTTTAACGGGAAAAGGAACCTTGAGAGTGGATGGTGGGGGACAGATCGCTGTGCGCTTTCCGGTGATGCAAGAGCCGGGGGAGTTGCATCCTCACATCGACGGCATGTACACTCCTGGAAATAAAGTGGCGAAGGGCACGATCTTTAGTTTCACAATGCTGGCCGGAGTATTCTTGAGTGATATTCCCAATCGCTTCTGGGGCAATTTCACGGTTTGGCCCGGAACGCACCTCAGTTTTGAGAAGTATTTTCGGCAACATGGTGTTGAATCGTTGCGGAAGGGTTTACTTCCGAAAATAAGAATGCCTCAGCCTGTACAGATTTTGGCCAGGGCAGGAGACGTCATTCTTGCGCATTACCAGACGGCGCATACGGTAGTGGTAAATGTTTCTCCATATATTCGGTATGCTGTCTTTTTTCGGCTGACTTGTAAGGATCATCGTTCGCGCCGGTTTTTTACTGACCTCTGGCTGGAATGGCCGGGATTGAAGGACGCGCAATGAAGGGAATTGTTGATCTGCCCGGGGACAAATCGATTTCGCATCGTGTGGCAATGCTGGCGGCACTGGCAGAGGCACCTTGTCTGATCCGCAATTACAACACAGGATACGATTGTGCTTCCACGTTGCAGTGCCTGCGTCAACTGGGCGCTCGCGTGGAAGGGGATCTGATCATTCATCCTGCTCCGTTGAAATCTCCCGACCGTCCGCTTGATTGCGGTAACTCCGCTTCCACCATGCGAATGCTGACGGGTTTGCTGGCCGGCTATGATGTGCCGGCCACGTTGATCGGGGATGTCTCGTTGTTACGGCGTCCGATGCGCCGTCTCGTTGAGCCTCTGCGCGAGATGGGCGCGACGATCACTTTGCGGGATGAGGAATACGCGCCCGTTGTGTTGGAAGAAGGGGTGCGGCATCCGATTCAGTACCGTATGCCGGGCAGCAGTGCACAGATCAAAAGCGCCGTTCTCTTTGCCGGGTTGCAGCAACCCGGGACGCGCGTGATCGAAACGGCTCCCAGCCGCGATCATACGGAACGGTTGTTTGAATATCTGGAGATGGATGCAAGAATTGTGCGCCGCGCAAGTCCTGTGGTTCCTGCGTTTGAATACGTTGTACCCGGAGATCCTTCAGCCGCAGCATTTTTTGTGGTGGGTGCGCTTTTGCGCAGAGATTCCGATATCACCTTTAAGAACATGCTGATGAATCCATATCGTGTGGCGTACTTGCGAAAACTCCAGAATGCCGGCGCGAAAATCGAAGTAACGGGCCGCACCCTGTTGCAAAACGAGCTTGTAGCCGATTTGCGCGTTTGTAGCGAAAGCGAGCTCAGGCCGATTGTGATCCGGCCGGTGGAAGTGCCGTCGTTGATTGATGAAATTCCTGCATTGTCCTTGCTTGGGACCCGATGCGGCTTCGAAGTCTCCGGCGCGGAAGAATTGCGTCACAAAGAATCAGACCGGATTGAAGCGATGGTCTCGAACCTGGACACGCTCGGCATACCGGTGGAAGAACGGAAGGATGGCTATCGAGTTTTTCCGGGAAAACTCAAGGAAGGAGTGGCCAGCACATTCGGCGATCACCGGATCGCGATGACGTTTGCGGTGGCCGGAATTGAACTGGATGATCCCGACTGTGTCCGGGTCAGCTATCCCGAATTTTTCGATGCGCTGCACGCCCTGGTGGAATCCTGAACCTGGAGTGGCGGGCCTCCCCCGCAGGTTTTGGAGCCGCGGGCCTCCGTGCCCGCAACAAGTGGAATCGACTTCGGCGGTCAGGGACGCCCGCAACTCCAAATCAAATGAGCAGCTCTTTGATTGCGGCAGCAACTGCTTCCGGTGGTGTGCTTCCATCCACCGTCAAAGGGGCCGTGCGGTAGAGCGCTTCCCGCTCGCGGTACAATGTTTCAGCATTACGCCACAGCGGACGGTTTGGATCGGCTCCGATCCGTTCCGCCAGTATTTCAAAAGGAACATACAGATAGATCACTTTTCCGTTTTCCAGCATCCACTGCTGGTTGTGAATAAAACACCCGCCGCCGGTTGCAATGACAGCGTTTTCACGTGCGATCGATTGCAGGCAGGCCGTTTCCACTTTGCGGAATTCCTCTTCCGATGCTGAAAAAATTTCAGCGATTGTTTTCCCGGCTTTCCTTTCAATTTCTGTATCG
>CAZDDB010000440.1:1126-2611 GCA_964504105.1 uncultured Acidobacteriota bacterium | reverse complement strand
GACACTGCAAAAGTCTTCGAAGCAGCGAAGTAATTAAACATTCAGGGCTTCGATCCGCCAACCACGATGGCTTCCGCAGGAATGCGCATGTGGCCGCTGTCAAAGTAGCCGCGTACAGTCTCCTTTACTTCTTCGGCAACGGAGGCTTGTTGTTCAGCGCTGAGCAAAGCCAGCCTATCCCGCATGGTGTCGCTCATCTCGGATCGTACGGTCCAGAAATCATCCAGGGAAAGCGGCGCTTCTACAAGAAACTTCAGCAACTGCTCTTGCACTTCCACGGCGCCTGTCGCAGTGAGCAATGCGGCAAGTTTTTCCGGCGGCGCGAACCGAAAGGCGCCCGGTGCGTCGGGATCTTCGGGTGGAGATTCGATGTACCGGTCCAAAACATCTGTAACAGCATGAAAAAGCGGATTGGATTCACGATGATGCCAGACGACAAATGTGATCCGGCTGCCGGGGCGGACCACTCGCAGGATTTCGCGCAGCGCAGCGGCGGGATCGGGGAAGAACATCGAACTTAGCCGCGAAACTACCGCATCAAATGTATTGCTGTGAAACGGCAACTGCTGTCCCGAACAGCAGCAGAATTGCAACCGGCTGAGTCCACGATGGAACGCTTCCTCCCGCGCCGCGCGCACCATTTCTCCCACGGGATCGGTGCAAACTACGTGTACGGAATCAAACTTTGCCGCGATAGCCAACGAAGGTTCGCCGGTTCCGCCTCCTACATCCAGCACTCGCCGGCCTTCCGCGATGCCGGAAATTTCCATCATGGCTTCCGTAAGCGGCGCAAACATGGACCGGATAGTCTGCCGGTGCTTCTTCCAGTAGTAGGCTGATTCGCGCCACTTCCGCAGTACTTCGTCCGGTTGCTGGTTCATTGCGTAACTGTGGATTACCCCGGAGCCAATGTCAATGCGGACAGAGACGAGATGGAAGGATTGATGTTAGAATTCAAAGTGACGCATCTGGATCCGGTGACACCGGATCGAACCAGGAGGTTATGATTATGATCAGAAAAACATCCGTCGCTATCTTCGTGCTGCTAACCGTTTCGATTGTGTTCCCCCTTGTCGCGCAGGAAGAACTTCCCACTGCGGGCCGCTACGCGATTGTTGCCGGTGAAAGCAAGATCGAGATTCAGGTGGGAACGTCCGGAATGTTTGGTTTTCTTGGGCACCCTCACTCCATTGTTCCAAAGACGTTCAGCGGGGAAGCGGAAATCAAACCGCAGGAAGCTCTTCCGGCGGCAGTCTCGATTCGGATCGATGCCACTTCGTTATACGAAGCTGCAGAATTCAAGCCTGAAGAGAAGGAAAAAATCGAGACTCAAATGCATGGTGAAGTGCTTGAGACCGCCAAGTATCCTGAAATTGTTTTCAAGAGCACACAGGTTCGCTATTCCAAGACCCCCGAGCATGTCTATGAAACACAGATCGACGGGGACATGACATTGCATGGTGTGACGCGCAAAATCACCGTTCC
>CAZDDB010000440.1:0-1116 GCA_964504105.1 uncultured Acidobacteriota bacterium | reverse complement strand
GACGGAGCCAGTTTGCGGGCAACCGGCAAGTTTGAGGTCCAGCGAAAGGACTACAATATCGAAACAAAGTCTGCCGGCGGAGGTTCGGTGAAAGTATCTAAGACTCTTGAAATCACTTTCAATATCGTACTCAGGCAGTGAGAAGTTTTTACGCGGGTACAACGCCTGTGGAAGCTGCCGGCGCCGAGGGCTGGGTCGTTTCAGGCCCCATCAACGCAATCTACTTCGACCGCAAACACAATACGTTTTGGGGCGGCTCCAGCAACCACGGCGAAGACTACGGCATCGGGTCGTAAGACTACATTCCGTGATGCCGGACGTTTGCACTATTTTGCGGTCTTTGAGTCTGCAGACTCTACGGCCTTCTTTGCATTCAAACGATTGGGCGCCATCTCCAGCGACTTCTCGAATTCCGTGCGTGCATCGGCCGGTCTGTCCAGTTGCATCAGCATTTCACCGAACAGCTCGTGAGCCGGCATTACAGATCCGGGTGTCACAGGATGTTTTTCGGTGCTGTCCTCCAGCGCTGTTGCGGATCGCATCTGGTTAAGCGCATTTTCTTTTCTCCCTTCAGCCAATTCGATCCATGCGGCAACAGTCTGGCGTTGAATTTCTACCTGGCCTGCCCAGTACTTGTCCTGTGTTTCGAGAGCCTGCCGAATCGAAGCCAGTTTGTCCAACTCACGCTTCGCGGCTGCTGCGTTGCCGATGCGCGCTGCGCCCAGACCGGCTGCAAAATGCGTAATTGCTTCGGCGTAAGGAAACTGATTCCATGGAAACCACTCCGGCTTCACTTGCAGCGCCGCGGCGTCTTTCCACTGATGGCGCTCTACCGCGAAGCGTGCGGGAATTGCAGCGAATGCGTAAGCGGCCTGGAAGGTGTTTTGATCCAGTTTCTGGATTGCCGCCGCCTCGTCTACTACCTCTTTTGCTTTTTCTTCCTCACCAAGCTGTAAGTACGCGTAGGTTAGATAGTCCATCGCGTGTAGCTGATCAAACGATCCTGCCCCCGGCATCGTTTTCTGGACGTGAATTTTTGCGGCTTCTGCGGAGGCGCGATTCGAGTTGATGGATTCTTGCCACAATCCGAGTCTCGTGAAGATATGCGAAGGCATG
>CAZDDB010000439.1:0-2625 GCA_964504105.1 uncultured Acidobacteriota bacterium | reverse complement strand
GGATATTCGCCAAACTTTTCTGTAACTTCAAAACCTGCTCTGCGCAGCTCTTCTGCAATCCGCGCAGAGGTGTTTAACTCATGATAGGAAAGCTCCGGGTTGGCGTGCAGTTGCTTGTACAGCGTCTCCAGCGAGGCGTATTCCTTTTCAATTAAGGCGTCCAGCGGCTGCGCGGAAGCGGAATCCGCAGCCGGCTTCTTTTCGCATCCGCAGCCTTTGTCATCGGAGAAGTATTCCTGTCCTTCGGGGCAGACAAAGCGGATGCGGGCGCATTCGTCAGGACTGTGCCCGATGTAAGTTTTTGTTTCCGAAAAAGCGGCGATGTTCAGCGTAAAAAGAAGAACCAGAATCGCAAATTTTTTCACGAGCACCATTGTATCAAACGTAGCTCGAGGTAACCACAAAGGCACGACGCGGCCCTGACGGGCCGTGCCTTCGTGCCTTTGTGGTTAATTCCTTCCTTTGAGTCTTTGTAAGAAGCAGTTACTATGACAGGCATAGGAGTGTGTATGCCAAGAAAACTAATTTTGTGTTGTCTGATTGTCCTGATAGCCTGGTTTTCCTACACCAATGGCGCAAGCAAGGAATGGGACAAGTTCGTAAATGAATTCATAGAAAGTCATTTCCGGTTCAATCCGGTTGAAGGGGTGGATGCGGGAAGGCATGAATATGACGGGCGGCTTCCTGATTGGAGCGCCGCAGGGCTCGCGAAACAAATCGGGTGGTTGAAGGAGACACGGAAGAGCGCCCTTGCTTTTTCGGAGGACTCACTGGACACGCAGCAGCGTTTTGAACGCGAGTATCTGGTAGCGCGCATCGATGGCGATCTGTTCTGGCTGGAAGATGCGCAGGGGCCGTATCGCAGTCCGATGTTCTACTCCGGAGCGACCAGTCCGAGCACGTATTTGACCAGACCGTATGCGCCGCTACCGCAAAGGATGCGTGCATACGTGGAATACGCAAAACGAATTCCCGCTGCGGTCGGACAAATTCGCGCAAACCTTCGCACTCCGCTGGCCAGGCCTCATGCGGAAGTGAGCCGCCGGGTTTTTGGTGAGCTTGCGCGCTATTACCGCAGCGATGTTCCTGCGATGTTCGCTTCAGTAGACGACCAGAAGCTGCAGAAGGAATTCCGCGCGGCAAATGACGGAGCGGCAAAAGCGATGGAGGAACTTGCGTCCTGGCTCGAATTGCAGTTGAAGGAAGCTACGAACAACTACGCTCTTGGTCCGGAACTGTTCCGGAAGATGCTGATGGCAACAGAGCAGGTGGATGTCCCGCTGGACCGTCTTGAGGAAATCGGAAAGAAGGACCTCGAGCGGAATCTGGCAATGATGAAGGAAGCGTGCGCCTCGTATGCGCCCGGCAGCACTGTGGAGGAATGCGTTGCGAAGGTGCAGGCGAAGAAGCCTCCGGAAGGGCCGGTCCAGGGAGCGCGCAGACAGCTTGCCGCTCTCAAGCAATTTGTAGTAGACAACAAAGTCGTCACGATTCCAGGAACGGAGGAGGCGGGAGTAGAAGAGGCGCCGCCGTACCGGCGTTTTAACGCGGCTTACATTGAAATTCCCGGGCCATATGAGAAAGGGCTTCCTTCTACATATTATATTGCTCCGCCTGACTCTTCCTGGTCAAAGGAAGAGCAAGCTGCCTACATCCCGGCGGAGACGGAACTGCTGGCGATTTCGGTGCATGAGGTGTGGCCCGGTCATTTTTTGCAGTTTCTGCACGCGAACCGGTCGAAGTCGAAATTCGGGCAGATTTTTGTGGGCTACGCTTTTGCCGAAGGATGGGCGCATTACACCGAAGAGATGATGTGGGATGCGGGACTTGGCAAAGGCGATCCGGAGGTTCACATTGGTCAGATCATCCATGCGCTTTTGCGGAATGTGCGGTATCTTTCGGCGATCGGGTTGCACACCAAGGGAATGACCGTAGAAGAATCCGCAAAGATGTTCCGGGAAAAGGCGTTCAAGGATCAGGGAAATGCGAGTCAGCAGGCAAATCGCGGCACCTTTGATCCGGGGTATCTCAACTACACGCTGGGGAAGCTGATGATCATGAAGCTAAGGGACGACTGGTGCGCTTCACGAGGCGGCAAAAAAGCCTGGCGGGAATTTCACGATGCGTTCTTGTCGTATGGCGGTCCACCCATTCTGCTGGTTCGTAAGGCGATGCTCGGAGACGGCGATCAAGGCTCACTTTTTTGATTCATTCTGCAAACAACCTGTGTAGGATTCCCCTGCAGGCCCCGCTGCCTTCGCTGTGGTCCGCGCTGCAAGAATGAAGTTTGCGAGGCGAGGACATGCCGGCTATCATCACAGCGGGTGTTCGGAGGGAAGCCGCAGATGGCGTCTGATCGCGATTCAAGAGTTATCGGGTACTTCGCGTACGTTTCCCCCGCTGAGGTCGTGTGCACGGGAGATGCGTGCGCGGGTTCGGAATCGGCGATGCGCGACTACCTGATCGAGTTGAACCCGGATCGCGAGGGGATGCACACAATTCGCAAGACGCGATTCGCGGAAATCATGTTCGGTATCCGGTCAGGAGCCGCCCAGCACCTCGCGGTACAAAAAAAGGACGGCGCTCAAGGCCTGATTTTGCGTCGAGGCTGAGACTTTCCGTGAT
>CAZDDB010000438.1:0-2635 GCA_964504105.1 uncultured Acidobacteriota bacterium | reverse complement strand
ACAGTTGTCTGAAATTTCGCGCCAGGATTTTCTCCGCAGAATGCTCGCTGCGTTCCGGATACTGGAAAAAATGACTGCTGAAGGGAAGATCCAGATGTACGGGACCGCGACCTGGAATGGATACCGCGAACCTGTGAATTCACGTTCCTATTTATCTTTGGAGGATCTGATCGGGTTGGCCCGCGATGCCGGTGGAGAGGGACATCATTTTCGCGCGTTGCAGTTTCCGTTCAATCTTGCGATGCCGGAGGCATTCCTTGTAAAGAACCAGAAGTTCGGATCTGAATCTGTTTCCTTGCTGGAAGCGGCCGCCAGACACCGGATGCTCGTCTTGTGTAGCGCTTCCATCCTACAGGGACAGCTTTCGCGAAATTTACCGGATTTCGTTACGGAATTCTTTGCAGGTCTCCAAACGGATGCGCACCGTGCCCTCCAATTTGTTCGATCCACGCGCGGTGTTACTTCGGCGCTTGTAGGGATGAGCCAGGTCCGGCACGTGGAAGAGAATATGAAGCTTGCTGCTCAACCGCCATACCCCTGGGAAAAAATGCAGGAATTGTTTTCCGATGGTTAAACGTTTTGTCCGTCAAAGAGGTCATTTTCCCGGGTCGTCCGGCAGAATCCATTTCTCCGGCTTCTCGAGAGACGTTTCGGCATGATTTTTGTATAATACAGGTATAGCAGGGAGGACTCTGATGAGAAAGAGTTCAACATACTGGGTAGTACTGGCCGTACTTTTGATGAGTCAGGTCAGTTACGCTGGAGATGTTGTTTATACGCTTTGGGAAGATGATGGAGGACAGTTCTGGGTGCGGATTCAAAACGATACAGACCGTCCGATTCGCGTCGAGAGTATTCTGATCGTGTTTTACGACGCGAGGGGCAAACCGTTGGAACAACGGAATATTCCGTGTAAGGGCAATTGCAAACTGGCTCCGCATGACACTCGCGATTTCGGACCGTACGATCCGCCTCCGGGAACTGAGTCGGCACGCGTCCGCAACGTGAAATACGCGGTCGAGTAAGAAATTACAGTTTGCGGACCTGCACACCCGCTTCTTTCAACAATGCCAGCGCCGTTTCGCCAAGCGGGTAATCATGATTGTAAACAACTTCAATGATCCCGGCGTTGATGATCATCTTGGTGCAGAGCAGACAAGGGGAGAATGTGCTGTACAGGGTAGCCCCCTTGAGCGAAGTGCCGTGGTACGAGGCCTGTGTGATTGCGTTTTCTTCGCCGTGCGAGCAAACACATTCGTCTAACGCGGTTCCGCTGGACGCGAGTGAATTGCAGCGCGGGCAACCCCCTTCATTGCAATTCTTTGTTCCGCGGGGCGTGCCGTTGTAGCCGGTAGAGACAATCCGGCGGTCCTTCACGATCAGAGCCGCTACCTTGCGCTTGACGCAATTGCTCCGGCTCGCCACCACCTGCGCAATCGACATGAAATATTCGTCCCAGCCTGGACGCGTGAATTTGTTGATGGTGCGCGAAACCACGGCAGCAACTTTCTTGTGCAATTCTTCGAGATCGCCGTCGTTTTCAATTGAAATGTCGGCAAGTGCCTGGCACTCTTCGACACTCTGTTTGTGCGCGGATAGATTCCTGCTTTCGGCTCGCTCCTTTTCGGCAAATGCTTCCAATGTCTGCGGATCATTTTCTCTTTTGCGATTCCTGATTCTTTCAAACCGGACCATTGCAGGTGCGTCGATGTTTAACAGCACGAAATTTCCGGTGCTTCTCAGCGCATAAATCTCCGCCGGGTTGCGGATCGAATCCACAATGGAGTTTCGATTGGGATCGATCTTCTTCATAATACGCTGCGCAAGAATGTCCGGGCCGAACCGTTCACGGAGCTCATTGCCCATCTCGATCAAGTTGTCCCGTGTGATGGGAATGCCTCTCGACTCCAGCTCTTCACGGATCGCATCGGAGAGTGAGTAGTAGTAGAAACTTTTGTCTTTCAGGAAGGCAGCTGCTTCTCCCTTACCGGCAGCATTCTTCCCGGTCAATCCGATGATCATTGAAACCGCAAGGTCTTTCCGGAAAGGATTTGCAACGCAGAGACCGCGGAATAGAAGATGCTTTCCATTACAGGTCGATCTGTAATCCTTCGCTGGCGGCGATGGAGTTCTTGAAGATACTTTGCGCCCGCTTTTCCATCTGCTCGACAGTTGCGTCATCGTACTGCGGATCATAATGATACAGGGCCAGTTTTCGAGCGCCCGCCTGGGAGGCGGCTTCTGCCGCCATGTCCACTGTGCTGTGACCATACCCCTGCACCAGATGTTCTCCGTGGACATAATCGGGATGCATATACTGCGAATCGTGAATCAGAAGATCGGCGCCTTTTGAAAATTGAATGAGTCTCTGGTCTCCGCCGACGTACCCTTCGGTATCGGTCGCATACACAAGACTTTTTCCTTCGGATTCAATCCGGTAAACGAATACGCCGCCGTTGGGGTGAGCAAGACTGTGCAGAAAGCGGATCCTGATCTGGTCGGCAGTCGGGGAGTGGTTGTCGCGGTAGAAGTTCAAAATCCTGGGCGCGCTTTTTCCGTTTTCGTAAACAATCATTTCCGATTCGTGAAGACTCCGGATGTTGCGAACCGAGGAAAGATCTTGCAACTCTACGGG
>CAZDDB010000437.1:0-2638 GCA_964504105.1 uncultured Acidobacteriota bacterium | reverse complement strand
TGAACTCTGTGTGCTCTGTGTGCTCTGTGGCAAAAGCTCTCTGTGGCCTCTTCGCGGCTACTACTTCAGAAGTTCTTTGGCAATCGCGATCCGCTGAATTTCAGAAGTCCCTTCACCGATGGTCATCAGTTTGGCGTCACGGTAATATTTCTCTGCAAGAAAATCCTTGATATAGCCGTAGCCGCCGTGAATCTGAACGCATTTGTCTGCCGTCCGAACCGCGGCTTCGCTGGCAAACAGCTTTGCCATAAACGCCTCTTTCGCAAATCGCCTTCCATTCTGACGCAGCCACGCAGCCCGGTAGGTAAGAAGCCGGGCTGCCTCAATTTCGGTGGCCATATCGGCAAGCATCCATTGAATCGCCTGAAACTCGGAGATCAGACTGCCAAATGCCTTTCGCTCCTTCGAATATTTTACCGCTGCTTCAAACGCCCCCTGGGCAAGACCCACGGACAGAGCCGCGATTGCGATTCTCCCGCCTGCGAGAATCGCAAGAGTGTTCCGGTATCCTGCTCCCACCTTTCCGATTACATTCTCATCGGGAACTTCACAATCTTCAAATGCCAGGGAAGATGTGTCGCTGGCGCGATGTCCCAGTTTGTCCTCTTTCTTGGAAGCGCGGAATCCCGGCGTCCCTTTTTCAACGACAAAAGCAGTAATGCCGTCTTTTGGATTATCACGATCGGTAACCGCCATGACCACAGCAAGATCGCAAACTGTGCCATGCGTAATAAAGTTCTTTGACCCATTCAAAACCCAACGATCTCCCTTCTTGACCGCGATGGTCTGGATGCCGCGAGCATCGCTCCCGGCATTCGGTTCCGACAGCGCCCACGCGCCGATCTTCTTCCCCGAAGCAAGCGGCGTCAAAAATTTTTTCTTTTGCTCCTCATTGCCGAACAAAAAGATGTGGTTGGCGCACAATCCGTTGTGCGCAGCCACTCCGAGACCAATCGAAGGATCCACGCGCCCGAGTTCTTCGATCACACACATATACTCCAGGTAGCTCATTCCGGCCCCACCGTATTCGGGCGGAAAGATGATCCCCAGCAACCCGAGGTCTCCGAGTTTCTTCATGATTTCAAAGGGGAACTCCTGTGTCTGATCGTAGGCACGCACCGTGGGCGCAATTTCGTTCTCCGCAAATTTCCGCACCATACGGCGCGTCATTTCTTGATCTTCGGTAAATGTAAAATCCATATTCCGTTACGAAACAATAATGTAGATGGGAATTTTGACTTCCGGCTGGTTCGCATCATCCGTTTTCACGATCAGCGAACCATTCACGTTTGCTTTCTGAGTTCGATCGATGCCAACGAGCGAGACCTTCAGACTGTAATTCGTGCCGTTCGAGGTCTTCGGATCTTCCGGAACTCTCTCTACCTTGATCTGAGTGAGGTTTGTCGAATAGTCCAGCATCTTGAAGCTTTTCCCATCCACTTTTTGAATTGAAACTGTTTTGGATTCAGCGCCATCCGTGTCAACCGTGCCCTTGACAGACGCTTTTTTGACCCAGCCAAGCTGGTTCTTCTGAGCCGATTTCGGATCGGAATAGATCACACGATACCATTCCTCTTTCTGTCCCAGCACGCGAAGCTTTGTGTCTTTTGGCACTGTTGCGAACGGAGCAGCATCCGCAATGGCCTCCTTGCGCAACTCCACGGCCGATTCGGCATTGACTTCCTCCGGAAACGTGCGAAGCACAAACGAAACTACCTGGGGATTTACCGAGATCGGACCGCGCACGATCGCAAATACGGGAATCGTGATCTCTTTCGTCGGAATTCCATCTACGGCAAGCCGCACTGTGGCCTGCTGCGTACCGATCGCAGCGGTATTTTTCACAGTCACGGACAAACGAAGATTGCCCTTCGCATCCGGAGGTGTCAGCTTCACGGCAAATAGATTCGAATCAACCGACGCATCGTGAAGCTGGACCCTTGCATTGGGAGTGATCGTCAATTCCTGCGTATTGGCCTCTCCTTTCATAACCGTAAACCGGACCTGTTCCTCGGGAGCTATATCAATGTACGTTTTCACATTTGCTTTGACATAGAGGGTAGCCTTGGAACGCACGGGATCGCTGGTTTCAATCTCGATATGTTTTTGAATCGCGCCCTTCACATGGGAAATGTCTATGCTTGCAAAGACTTTACCTTCCGAACCGGGAGGTATGACCCGGTCAAACCGGGTCACGGTGCAGCCTCAACCAGGGGTGGCGCTGAGAATGTTCAACTCGGCGGTGCCCGTATTCCTGATCACAAAGACGTGCTCAATGTTGGGACCCGGCCGGTAAACCTCCCCGGCTTCAAAAACTTCCTGGTCGATCTGCATCTTCGGCTTGCCGCTTTGCGCGTGCGTCAACCCGGAAGCGAACAGGAAGACAATGACGGACAACAGGATTCCAAATCGTTTCATCGGTCACTCCGGACTACAAAAATTCGATTCAAGATATCATAAATGTTCTTTCAGGAAAAATCCTCTCGCAGATCGGCCGGGTACTAGGTTCGCGCATGATATTTTCGGAGAGCTTTGATCATATGTTGAAAGTCTTTGGGCGCGGGTGCTTCAATCACGAGCCTTTTCTCGCCGGTAGGTTCTCGAAACGAGATTCGAAAGACATGCAAGGGCAAACGGT
>CAZDDB010000436.1:856-2664 GCA_964504105.1 uncultured Acidobacteriota bacterium | reverse complement strand
GCGCATCTTCTATACACTGGTTCTTCTTGCTGTCTATCGCATCGGGGCTGTGATCCCGACACCCGGGGTAAACGCCGCTGCCATGGAGGAATTCTTTCGCCAGGCGCAGGGCACGGTACTTGGGTTTCTGGATCTATTTTCCGGGCGCGCGATGAGACGGTTCTCGATCTTTTCGCTCGGAATCATGCCTTACATCAGCGCATCGATTATTCTTCAGCTTTTGACGGTAGTGTGGCCCTATCTGGAGAAACTTTCAAAGGAAGGAGAGCTGGGGCGACGCAAGATCACACAATACACGCGCTATCTGACTGTCGTACTCGCACTGATACAGTCGTTTGGAATTTCTTTGACACTGGAAAATATGCAGCCTGTCGGCGGAATGCGACTCGTGGATCATGGCGGCATGTCGTTTCGACTGATCACCATGTTGACGCTGACGACCGGGACTGCATTTCTGATGTGGCTCGGCGAACAGATCACAGAACGCGGAATCGGAAACGGTATTTCTCTGATTATCTTTGCGGGGATCGTTGTAGCTTTGCCGAATGCGATTATTCAGCTCTTTGTCAACCTGCAGACGGGAACGATGGGACTACTGACCTTGATTTTCCTGCTGGGGCTGATGGTTGTGGTGGTCGGAGTGATTATTTTTGTGGAACGCGCACAGCGGCGGATCCCGATTCAGTATCCAAAACGCGTGATGGGCCGGCGGGTCGTGGGCGGCACTACCAACCATCTTCCGCTGCGGGTGAACACGGGCGGCGTAATCCCGGTCATTTTTGCATCTTCTCTTCTGGCATTTCCCCAGACGCTGGCTTATTTTGGCAAGAGCTCCTGGATGACCGCCATTGTCCAACAGGTCTCTTACGGAATGCCGCTCTATAATTTTCTGTATGTCACCATGATTATCTTTTTCTGCTACTTCTACACGGCGATTGTTTTCAATCCGGCGAATGTGGCGGACGAGATCAAGAAGCATGGAGGATTTGTTCCGGGAATCCGGCCGGGGAAACGCACCTCAGATTTTATTGAACGGATCCTGACCCGCATTACGCTGGTGGGCGCCGTCTATCTTGCGCTGATTGCAATTTTGCCTGAATTTCTAACTCAGGGATTTAAGGTTGAACCGATTCCTTGGATCGGACCGAGACTGAATGACATGCTTCCGCAGTGGGTTACGCGCGGGATGAACGTTCCCTTTTACTTTGGCGGCACTTCGCTTCTGATCGTAGTTGGGGTCGGAATGGATACTCTCCAGCAAGTTGAGAGCCAGCTGATCATGCGCCACTATGAAGGTTTTGTAAAGAAAGGAAGGATTCGGGGCCGTCGCGGTTAAAGCGTCTGGATCTTTGAAAATATGAACCGGATTCCAGTCATTATTTTCCTGGGAGTTCCCGGAGCTGGAAAGGGTACGCAGGCATTGCGTCTTTCGAACGAGAAAGGAATTCCCAGGATTTCCACCGGAGACATGTTGCGCCAGGCTGTACAGGACGATTCGCCTCTGGGGAGAATGGTCCAGGGTATCATGAAAGATGGCCGTCTGGTGGATGATGAAACGATGTTGAAATTGGTGGAGGACAGGATTTTGAGACCGGACTGCCGGAACGGGTTTATTCTGGACGGCTATCCGCGCAACATGCAGCAGGCGGGCCAGTTTGAACGGATCTTGCAGCCGGATATGGATGTCCGCGTGGTGAAAATCGAAGTTGCTGAAGAAGACATTGTCAAGCGGATCGCAGGACGCAGAACCTGTCCGAAATGCGAGAGAATTTACAATATCTATTTTCACCCTCCGGGAAAGGATGAAC
>CAZDDB010000436.1:0-846 GCA_964504105.1 uncultured Acidobacteriota bacterium | reverse complement strand
TGCGGATCAGACTCTGTTGTTTCGCAGGGACGATGAACTTGAAGATGTCGTACGGCGCAGGATCGAAACGTATCAGAGGGAGACCAGACCACTGATCGATTACTACGGGAGCAAGCAGGTATTGCAGCTGGTGAATGGAAGTCAGAACGCGAACCTGGTGGCCGATCAAATCCTGCGGGCTGTGGACTTGAACTAGTATGGTGCATTTGAAGACGGAACAGGAAATTTCAAAGATACGCAAGGCGAGCCAGATCGTGGCCCGAACGCTGCAAGTGCTCGGAGAGCATGTCCAGGAAGGAATCGCCACGATGGAACTGGATAGAATTGCGGAAAGCGAGATCCGGAAAGCGGGAGCGTTTCCCGCGTTTAAAGGATACAGAGGGTTTCCAGCGACGCTCTGTGTTTCCGTGAACGAGGAAATCATCCATGGGATCCCCTCCCGTAAGAAATTAAAGAAGGGGGACATTGTCGGATTGGATCTTGGCGCGATCTGGCAGGGATTTTACGGCGACGCCGCCCGGACATTTCCAGTGGGGGAAATCTCCGAAAAAGCCGGACAGTTAACGCGGGTAACCGAAGAATCGTTGTGGATCGGAATCGAACAAGCCCGCTCCGGGAACCGCGTGGGTGACATCGGGCATGCCGTACAGCAGCATGTAGAAGCTCACGGATATTCGGTTGTGCGGGAGTTTGTCGGACATGGAATCGGCCGCAGCCTGCATGAAGATCCGCAGGTGCCGAATTATGGAAAACAGGGACACGGCCATCGGATGAAACCGGGTCTCGTTCTTGCCATTGAGCCAATGGTATGTATGGGAAGTAATGAAGTGAGGATGTTGGAAGATA
>CAZDDB010000435.1:0-2684 GCA_964504105.1 uncultured Acidobacteriota bacterium | reverse complement strand
TGTCTGAACGCTTGCATGCATGGTGGAAAATGCCGCCATATCGAACAGAAACGGGACCGGCATTTCGATTACCCTGTATGGATAGCGATCGCTGTTTGGATCCAACGCTTCGGGACGGCATCCAAGAACGACTGCAGTGCTGATGTATTCGCGACCGTGAATTCCATCACGCGTGGGGCGCACGATCTCCGACATGTCGGTCCAGATGCTGTCGAAACCGGGCCCCGCAAATTTACCCGCATAGCCTGCTCCCGATACTGGAACTTTTCCAGTCTCTGCCTGCTTGAGCAAAGCTGAAATAATGGGAGCGGTCCAGTGACCAAACGTCCGGTGCGCATACTCCGGATTCTGCGGCACCGATAGAACTTCTTTGGGGCATTCACGCACGCATCGCAAACACGAGCGGCAGAGGTTACCTTGCTGTTCCACCACTCCCAGCGGCATCCGCATATCCGGCTGGCGGTGATGAACACCGTAAACGCATGAGTCCACGCAGATCCCGCAGTTGATGCAGCCGTCATTGCGCACCAGCAGCAGCCGCAGCGGTGTTTCGCTGCGAGGCGGAGCCGGCTTGATCGGAATGTGATAGCGGCTTGCCCTATTCAGGTTTACTAGCAGCGAGGACTTCAGCGCCTCGGGCATACGGGACCCCCATGATCTTTTTGTCTTGAACCGACTGTGTAAACTGTTCCACTCGTCCAATGTCCTTTCCGAACTTTGCTTCCACGCGACGCTCCAGCTCATCCCAGACCGGAACCAGATCGAGACGGCTCTGACATACATCGGTGCACGCGCCGCAGTGCATGCAGAGAAATAGAATGTTTGCTTCTTCAGGCGTGATCGCGCCGCCGTTTCCGATCAGCTTGCCCAGTTGCAGCTTTGCACGCGCGGTCGTCCGTTCATCGCGTGTTTCGATGTACGCGGGACAAACGGAGATGCAGCTGCCGCACTTGGAGCAGAGCTCTTCGTTTAACAGCACCAGGTCGGACGGCTTTGCATGCTTGCCGTTCTTGTTCGTCAGAAACGAAGCCAGCAGGGGATTGAGCGATGTCCAGACCGGAATCAACCACGATCGCAGGGGCAGTGCGGCAATTTTGCCGGCCAGCCCGGAGCGGAACCTCAGCTCAAAGAATTTTCCCGGATTGAAGAGGCGATCCGGATCCGTACTATATTTGTAGTGCTTCAACGCGTCCAATCTGCTGCCGAACTTGTGTTTCAGGAACGGCGAATTCCAGATCCCGATTCCGTAGGGCCGTCCTCCCATCCGGATTCCAGCTTGCGTCAGCACAAATGCCAGCGAAGCTTTCAGCGCCTCATCGATGGCGCCATGGCTGTGAAACGTATACACCGGCAGCGTGAGCGCGGTGCCGTCGTTCAGAAAATAGCATTCCACTGCCATTTCCACGCCGAACTTTGCGCCCAATCGCGACGCTTTCTTTGCGTATGCAGCAATCCGGTCGACCGGAAGGATCAATTCCGACGCAAGCAGACCGGGAGCGATCCGTTTGACCCGAAGCGGGAACATTCGCTCCCGCCACAGCAGATGCGCCTTGAAATCGGAGGTCACAAACAGTGCCTTCTTTTTTCCCCAGCTGCGGAACGCAACTGATGATCCGCCATCTTCAAAACAAACAAGAAGCAGCGGCTTTTCCGGGAGATCCATCCCCGGCTTCAGATTTGCGTGCTCTTCATGCAGCAAATGGTTGATCTCATGAATGCGGGATGCATCCAGAAATTTCATATGGTACGGCTGGAATTCCTTCAGCAGCTCTGTTGCGCATTCCAGCGCGGCATCTGCGCCATCGAAAACGATAAAGAATGGAATCTGTGCGTTCGGTTTCCGGCGTACGGAAAACGTGATGTCCCAGATCGCTCCCATCTGGCCTTCAGTCCCGAGAAAATGAGAAAACTCCGGATCTACCGGAGTCAGTGTGCGTTTTTCTCCAGCTGCCGTAACCACCGTGATTGCCCGGATCAAACCGTGAAACGAGCCGTATTTGGTGCAACCGATTCCGCATCCGCCTGTCGATGCCCATCCTCCGACAGTGGAAAAGAAACTGGTGGGATAGGTGCACAAATCAAAGCCTTTGTGTTTTAGAAACTCGGACACATCGGCCCAGCGGCAACCGGCGCCAACCCGGATCGTGGCATTTTGGGCATCAAACTCGTAAATCTCCCGCCGCATGGAAAAGTCAAGCAGGATCCCGCCGTGATGCGCTACCGCTCCGCCCATCCCAAAAGTAGATGCGCCGCGTGGAATCAGAGCGATGCCATTTTCCAGACCGTAATGGATGCAGCCAAGCAGATCTTCGATAGAGCCCGGTTGAACGGCAAGATCCGGCCGGGAATCGGGCAGCAGGTGCTTTTTCAGGGACTCGGGAACTTCGCCCTGATCGAACGAATAAATGCGCAAACTCGACGGTTCGTCAAAGATTTCAGAAGAAGATCCAATCCGCTTCAGAAGACTGGTTTTTTCCGCTTTCATAACCGATTATTCAATCAAACAAGTGTTCATTTGTCAACGTTTTGGCATGAATTATATGTATATGAGTCAGTTCAGTCGAGAAAAACTACAAATATCCAATTAATTGATGTAGAATTGGATGTTAATACAATTCTTATCGGAAAATAGAGGGAAAATTGTACAAAGATCTAGATTTGAAAATTATCGCCGAATTGCGCAA
>CAZDDB010000434.1:0-2687 GCA_964504105.1 uncultured Acidobacteriota bacterium | reverse complement strand
GGAGCACACGGAGATCACGGAGGATCTATTTTTTCAACCTCCGTGCCCTCCGTGAACTCCGTGGTAAGAGCTGAGCGAGGATAAACATGGCGGCACCGAAACGAGGCATCTGGGCGCAGGTCACGCGGTCCCAGATCTGGAAGTCAATTTTTCGTCATTCCGTTCCAAAGGAGACGCGCGGGCGCGCGCTTGCGGTACTCAATAATGTTTTTTTGCATTTGCATCCTGTACGGATTCGAAAATCAGGAATTGCGCTTGGATACACCTGGTGCATGGGCGGACTGACGTTCTTTCTTTTTCTGGTGGAAGTATTTACGGGTCTTTTGTTGATGTTTTATTATCGCCCGACTCTCGAATACGCCTACATGGACATCGTGGAGTTGGGAGAGCAGGTGCCGCTTGGAATCATGCGCGAGTTGCACCGGTGGGGCGCGCACGCCATGGTGATTTCCGTTTGGCTGCACATGCTCCGCGTCTTTCTGACAGGCAGCTACAAACCGCCGCGTGAATTCAACTGGGTTGTCGGGGTTATTTTACTGGTCCTCACACTGCTCTTAAGCTTTACCGGTTATTTGTTGCCCTGGGATCAGCTTGCAATCTGGGCGATCACGGTTGGTTCCAACATGGCGCGCGCAACACCGTTTCTCGGTCATGAAGGTCCCGGCGCCAGTTTACTCAAAATCGGCGATGTATCTCTCGTACATGCGGGAGACGATGCCCGCTTTGCCCTCTTGGGGGGCCGGTTTGTTGGGGCCGGCGCGTTGCTTCGCTTTTATGTTCTGCACTGCGTCGCGATTCCTGTTGTGGCTGCCATTCTGATGGCGGTCCATTTCTGGCGCGTCCGAAAAGACGGCGGCATTTCCGGACCGATGTAAAAAGGAGCCTCTATGGAATTCCTGAAGCATGTTATCAATCGTCTGACCTCTCCCGGGATTCTGATCAGTGCTTCTGCGGTCCTGTTTTTGATCGCGTTAAACACGCGAAAGATCTGGACCCCCTTCTGGGCCAAAATTCTATTTGCTCTGGGCACACTCTTTTTGTTGGTAAGCATACTCGATCCCAACTTTCGGAAGATCGTCACAGCGCCCGATAATGTCCCGATTGTAGGCATGCTTTTTCTGGTCGGCTTCTTTGTCTGGTACGGACTTTATAAAGGCAAACAAAATGATGAACGTCTTGCGCAGGGGCTTCCGGTCAAAGAGGTGGAGGATAATGAAAAAGTTCTTGTCTGGCCAAATCTTGTATATACCGAGCTCATCTGCATCGTATTGTGTTCCGCACTTTTGACCATCTGGGCGATCGGTTTGAAAGCGCCGCTCGAACAGCCGGCAAATCCGGCGGAATCTCCAAACCCGTCCAAAGCGCCGTGGTACTTCCTCGGTCTTCAGGAAATGCTGGTATATTACGATCCATGGCTGGCCGGTGTTGTGTTTCCAACTCTGATCATTGTCGGATTGATGGCGATCCCATTTATCGATGTGAATCCCAAGGGCAGCGGTTACTACACATTTAAGGAAAGAAAATGGGAAATCGGCACTTTCCTGTTCGGCTTTCTGATCCTCTGGGTGCTGCTGATCGTCCTCGGCACTTTCCTGAGAGGCCCCAACTGGAACTTCTTTGGGCCGTACGAAGTCTGGGACGTTCACAAGGTTCTCGTCCTCAACAATACCAATCTATCTGAATTCTTTTGGGTCATTTTGCTCGGGAAGGGCCTGCCAACCCAGTGGTGGCTGCGCGAAAGTATCGGCTTCATTCTTGTGGGCCTCTACCTCTTTGTTTTGCCCGTTGTTCTTGCCAAAACCGCGCTGAAGCGCTTTTACATAAAGATGGGGCCTGCCCGTTTCTATATCGGATGTCTCCTGTTCTTAAGCATGGTCGCCCTTCCGATCAAGATGTACCTTCGCTGGTTCTTGAACTTGAAGTACATCATCGCCATTCCGGAGGCATTCTTTAATATTTAACGATTGAATTCTTATGCCAAAAAAAGATCCCGATCACGCTTACGACATCCTCCGGTTAAACAAATGGTTCGCTATTTCCAGTATCGTGCTGTTTGTGTTTTTCATGTGGACGATGTGGCAGGATTTCAGCCGAGGCTGGAAGCACTATCAGGCTACGTTTCGCAGATTAGATCTCGCAAAAACGAAAGCGCAGGAGGGTCAGGAAGTCGCGGTGCTTCAAAACAATGCTGAGTATCAGAGTGTCCTGAAGGACCTGGAATCCGCGGAGGCAGAACAAAAACAAAAGAAGAGCGATTATCAAAAAGCCCTGGATGAACAGAACGTGATGCAAGGAGTCTGGTACAACGCGGACCGGAAGTTCCGATTCAGCAAGGCGGAATATGAAGCCATGCGCTACGACTACGAAGAGAGCGTGGCGGATCATTCGAAGGAAGCTCCGAAACTGAAAACCAGGCTTGATATGATCTTTTCGGAGATGAAGGATCTCACGCTACAACTGGATGAGGTCAATGCCAGGAAAGCCGCCATCGATAACCGGGTTGCCGAGTTTACAAAGCGAATCGATGAGCTGGAAAAGGAAAAGACAAAGCAGCGCACCAAGCTCGACCGGTTAAAGCGGAAAGAGAGAAATATTTCTCCGAGCGTCGCCGGCTACTTCCGGAATCTTCCACTCGTGGATTTTATGGATCCCTCCATCAAGATCCAGCAGATTGTCGTCAACGGACA
>CAZDDB010000433.1:0-2701 GCA_964504105.1 uncultured Acidobacteriota bacterium | reverse complement strand
AAAAAGGATTGGGTGAAGTTTTCTCACATGGTGATCCTGCACGGACGCGCTGTGTGCAGAGCCATCAAACCTGATTGCGCGGGCTGTGTGCTGAACAGCGTCTGCCCTTCCTCCACAGTCTGAATCACACAGGTTGGTTGAAAATCTAGGAACGACTGATGCTACAGGTTCGTGTGGCGGGGAAACTTCACATAGGAAAGACGGACGCCGCGCACAAAAACGCGATCCGAGCGCAGATTTGACGGCGCCTCGAATCCTGTGCTTCCCATCGCAGCAACCAGGTCGTCCTGATCGACGCCGTCTCCGCTGACTCCGATGGCGCCGACAAGTACGCCATTCCGGTCGGCGGGGATTTCGAATATGTGGACGAAGTGACTATGACCAGGGCGATCGCCGGACGACGCTCCACGCATTAATCAGTCGAACAACACAAACTCGAAAACCTTTGGTTTGCCTCCTTCCACTCGAATCCTTTTCACCAAAGGCTTCTTCAAAGCTTTTCCTGTAATTTCGACCCAATACCAACCCGGCTCCAAAGAGGTCGTGAACGGCATAGCAATTGGTTCAGCCAGATATGACGGGGTTCTGATTCCCTTCGTTAAAGGCGTGAGCTTCGCGTAAACGACGGAATGATGGCTCGATTCGGATGGTGTGGGAGATTCTCTGATCGTCACCCGAATCAGTTCGCGTGCTTGCGCTAGTGCGGCATGCCCTCCCGGCGGCGGGTGCACAACGGTTCTTGAAGCGCCGCGCGCAATGGACCATGTAATTCCCCGGACGAAACAACGAGATATATTTCGAATTGCTGTTCTCGGAGATTCCTGCGTGTTTGGGCAAGGTATCGAATTCTCAGAAACAATCTCTGAGAGGCTGGAATTCCTTTTGAACCGCTTCTGTTCGCGCCGTGGACGCCGATACGAAGTTCTCAATTTTGGTGTGCCCGGTTACAACACCGCAATGGAATCGGAACTGTTCCGTACCCGCGTTCTGTTATTTAAGCCTGATGCTGTAATACTCGTATACGTGGGCAACGACATACAATTGCCAAACTTTATTCAATCAGAAACCAGCCCATGGACTCTTAAAAGGCTGTTTATCCTCGATCTTCTTTCGTCAGTTCTTCAGGGCAGAAAGGGTGAGCAGATCCTAAGTCCCTCGCGTTCTGAGCTCAAGAGCCCCACGACCCTGGAGCGTGTCGATTCGACAAAGCGCAGGTACTCTTCATCGATTCCTGAGCGATACCGTTCCATGGTTGGATGGGAGGCGGTGGTCTCTTCCTTGAAGGCTATGGGGGTACAGGGACACCGGCTCTCAATTCCGATGGTGATTCTCTGTCATTTTCATGATGTAAACCAATACCTGCGGATGGATTTGGATCGTGTGAATCAGCTCTCGAATGAAGTTTACCGAACGGCTGTGGAATTCGGTTGGCTGGCCGCGAATCCCCTGCAATTTCAAATTCGGTACCTAAATGAAACAAAACAGAATGAACGAGCTTTTTGGGTGAACCCAAGACGTGATCCGCATCCCAATCCCCTGCTGACTCGCATTTATGGCCTGTGCCTGTATCGGGTATTGTCCAGGCAAGGCGTTGTCCCACCTGGAGCTGTAGATGATAACGCTGCGATTGCAAGGCAGTTGGCTCTATTCGAAGCCAACTGAAGAGTCCGAGATGATCGCAGGGCTTGACATCTCAGGCGGGAAAGTCGGCTGGCTTGCTTTTCCTTCTACCCTTGACGTTTGGCGCTCATATAACGTATATTTATGTCGTTAGTGATCGTTAGAAACCATGTTGACCAGGACCATTCTTAGAAATGACAGCACCAGGATTGCACGAACGGTATCAGAAGAACTAAAGAAAGGACGGGGAGTTGTAATCGTGCCGAAAGGGAATATGGCAATAGCTACTGCTTTTGTACCCTCAACTCCAAGCCATGTCCATTCCCTGACGGAGGCGGAACAGAGCATATTGACCGAGGGGAAACCGCGAAAGATGTTTCAAACCGGAAACCGATCTGCAATCGAGGAATCTGCACGTGCTTTTGGGGAACTCGTTCGAGGAAGCCTTACCGTCAATGAGACAGCCAGGTTCCTTCAAGTCAATCCGAGCCGTGTCCGGCAGCGGCTTGGAGGAAACCCGCGTACCCTTTATGGTTTCAAGGTTGAAGATGAATGGTATGTACCACGTTTCCAATTCCGGGGCCGAAAAACGATTCCGGGAGTCGATAGAGTGATCCGGGAAATCGATCCTCAACTGCATCCTCTTTCCGTATTGAGATGGTTTACAGCGCCATGTCCCGACCTTGTTATTGAAAGCGATGAACTGCCGCTGAGCCCGTTGGATTGGTTGAGAACGGGGAATCCTCCGGACGCTGTCGCACAGATAGCAGCAGACCTGTAGTCCTGTGGCCAAATTCCCTGAGCCCCCGGCTCCTTCCCAACTCAGGGCAATCGATCCCGATTTGAAAGTTGTACCCCCCGGCATCCTTCTTTGGCGAATTTACTTCAGGGATGGTAAATTTCCGGCAAGATGGAATGACCTGCGCTTTTATGGACCATTATCAACGGCCAGATTTGATCATCATTTAGAGCCATGTCACGAACAAGATCGCGGAATTTTTTATGCCGCATTTGACTATGAAACGTGCATTGCCGAGGTTTTCCAGGACACACGGGTTATCGATAGAAAAAGAAATGCGCC
>CAZDDB010000432.1:0-2713 GCA_964504105.1 uncultured Acidobacteriota bacterium | reverse complement strand
CGCAACAACCGACTTCAACAATTTGTGCGTCGTCCAGCAGGATCCGAGCTTTCAGCTTTTCTTTGTTCCGGAAGGCGACACAAAGAAGGCGAAAAAGATCAGCGACCAGAAAGACGATGGACTTTTCGGAGTGGCGGTCGCGAAGGATGAAGAGATCTATTACGCATCTTCCCGCGGAGGGAATGTCGACATTTGGGCCATGAATCAGGACGGGAACAGGCAGAGACAGGTAACATCCACTCCTGCACTTGAATCGTGGATTTCCCTAACTCCGAATGGATCGCAGATCCTGTTTACATCGAGAAGTGCAACAGAGACACCTAGCATTTGGCGAGTAAATATTGATGGTAGCGGGATGAAACAATTGACGTCGGGTAGTGAGGATTATGCGCCGATCCAGGAACCAACGGGCCGATGGATTCTCTTTCAGTCATGGAAGAGGGGTCCGCTCACAATCATGAAAATACCGGCTGAAGGTGGAGACCACATGGACGTGTCAGGAGTACAGGGGGCTTTCCCGTTGCCTTCGCCAGATGGAAAAACCGTGTACTTCGCGCACAACGATGAAGAACAGCAGTCGTGGTCGCTGATGTCCGTAGCGATCGATGGTGGAAAGCCGTCTCCGATCTTTGAGTTTCCGCACGGATTTTACACTCCGCTTATTTGGAGACCGAATACCAGGGAAATCAGCTTTGTTGTGAGAAAAGAAGGAGTGGACAACATATGGGCGCAACCGATTGACGGCGGACCGGCAAAGATGTACACGAATTTCCCGGAAGACAACATTTCGTATTATGACTGGATGCCGGACGGAAAATCGCTGGTTGTTTCCCATGGGCATACTTCCGCCGACGTTGTTCTGATCACACAAGAAAAATAGCGAGCCCGTTGTTGAAACTTAATACGTTGATGACTCCGGCAGAATTCCTAAACTACTTTTCGTCTTGCAGCATCGAGCGGATTTGTTGTCGCAATTCCGGAGAATCTTTGTGTCCATGGCTGGCAACTGCATGCTGCACCGCCACAGTCAGGACTTCTTCTTCCGTTCCGGAAATGGTAAGACTGCAATTCTTCTCACTGGGGAAAAGCCTGCAATCCGCAACCTTTCTTTTTGAATCTGCCATAAAGCACCTCCATTTGATTGAACTATAATGTTGATTAGAAATTCCAGCAAGCTCAATTTGAGGCCGTAGTAACCCAGCTAGAACCGGGCGCGCTGGAAAGGACGCTACAGACGGCAAAAATGCTTGTTCGCTGAGTTCTTGACGCCGGAGACTGTCCCAAAACGCAGCGGAGCGCGGACTTCCAGTCCGCAGATTTCGATCTGTTCTCGAGACCGGCGGGCAAGATGCCCGCGCTCCGGCTAAGAAGCACGCCTTTCCTGCGTTTTGAGACAGTCTCGCCGGCGTTACAAAACGAAAGCCATGCTCCTACGCTTTCCGAATCTTTCTCACTCGCGTTAGAACCTTGTGTTACTGTGTACTAGCTGCTAGGAATCCTTAACCTTGATCCGTTCGAGCTCCGGCTGTAGTGAGGGCGACTGTCGAAGCGAAGAAGACGGTGGTTGCAACACAGCCTTTTCAAGCTCGCTCTTCAATTCAATAACGGAACGGTAGCGCATGGCGGGATCTTTTTGTAACGCTTTCAGGATTATCTGTTCGACTTGAGCGGGGATCTGCGCGTTTATCTCCCGGGGCATGGGTGGGTCTTCTTTCAGCTGTTTGAATCCAATCGCAATTGCCGAATCTCCGGTGAAAGGAACGCGTCCGGTGAAGAGCTCGAACAAGATGATTCCAAGGGAATAGACATCCGCCCGTTCATCCACCCGTTTTCCTGCCACTTGCTCGGGCGCCATATATTCCGGTGTCCCCATAATCAATCCTGTGGCGGTCATGCCCTCCAGGTGTGCTGTTCGCGCCAGACCGAAGTCAATGATTTTGATCTGATTGGTTGGACCAATGATGATGTTTTGAGACTTCAGATCACGGTGAATCACTCCCTGGCGATGAGCAGCTTCCAACCCATCGCAAATTTGTGATGCGATGTTGAATGCCTGCATCAAAGACAGTGCGCCTGTTTTTTTGATGTAATCTTTCAAGCTTGTGCCCTGGAAAAACTCCATCGAAACGAAGTGAAGGCCGTTGAGTTCCGAAATGTCATGGATCCGGATCACGTTTCCATGAGTCACGCGACGGGCTGCAGAGACTTCCCGCTTCAGGCGTTCGAGAGCTTCGGGATCGTTACTAAGAAGGGGCGACAGAATTTTGATCGCAACCTGCTCGTTCAGCTGTTTGTCTTGTGCCTGAAAAACTATTCCCATTCCGCCGCGCCCAAGTTCCTTCAAGACTTGATATCTACTTTCCAGCGCAGACGCAATGTTCAAGAAAGTCGTCGGCATTTGACTCATGTCCTGAGGCGCAGTACTTGTAGCTCTGTTGAAGAGAGTGTACGACCGCTCAAATTGGGCATTGATTTCGGAATCCAGACGGCAAACCAGGGCCTCCAGATTTTCCATCCGCTCTTTTAACTTCTTTGCCTCCCCTTCTTCCTGCGGGTTCTTTTTGGATAGCGCCAGCTTTTCCCGCTCTAATTCCTGTCTGTGACGAAACCACAAAGGCGCCACTTTCCAGATCGTGATCGAGGAAAACACGACAACCAATCCGAGTAGGGCATCCATGGGCTCTCATTATATCAGCGAACACGGGGGCGACGT
>CAZDDB010000431.1:0-2730 GCA_964504105.1 uncultured Acidobacteriota bacterium | reverse complement strand
AAAAAAGGTGGAGGCGGCGGGAGTCGAACCCGCGTCCGAAAGCTTTCCACATTGACATCTACGCACGTAGCCCGTCAATTCATTCTCGCCGTTGTTCAGCCGGCAGGCAGGCATTCCAACAAGCCAGTTCCCTGAGTTTAGCAAAGCGACCGGAAACGGAGTCGCTCAACGATCCCGCTAAGTTGCGCCATCTTCCACCCCGCGGGAGAGGACGGAGACAGCGGGCTACTTAGTTAAGCAGCCAGTGCAAATTCGTTATTTGCAGTTGTGTTTTTGTCACCTGTTGTACGAGTCCGTGACACACTCGGTACGCAGTCAAATGCTTCACAACATTCGTCGAGCCCGTTTCGCCCCCAGATTCCGGAACGAAAACTGCGCTTCCAACGCCGGAAGCCATGTCATGCACTCATAAAAAGTATAGTCATTCATACAACAGTGTGTCAAGCCAAATACCTGATTTACAGACACTTGACCGCGTTTTGATTGACAAAGAAAAATCGATTCGGGATAATGAGTTGTCTTCCAGATCACGAGGAAAAACGCCGTATGGAGGGTTTCAATGAGTTTTCCGGAGTATCTCAAGGATAGGATCTCTGAGGATTATAAGAATCTGATCATTCGGAAACTGCAGGAAATTAAAGACCAATCCGAGGGACTGAAAAACGCATTCCACCCTTCTCTGGCTGAGATGAACCAGTCCCTTCGAGACGTCCTCCAGCGTGAGCTGATCAGGATCCAGGAAGCATTCGATGAAAAACTGGACGGAATTCATGAGAAGATCACGAAAGAGTTCGCAGAAGTAGTGGAGGATTATGTATCCTCCTGGTATCACTCCGATGTCAGTCCATTTCAGCAGCAAATGGAACTTCTGATTTCGGATGTAGTATCGAATGTTCCTGTTCCACCCAAAAAAGCGAATGAAGATCTCGCTTCGCTGGTTGATCTGGTGCGCAAGCTGGACCTGGCGAGCACTCAATCCGAGATCCTGCATGTTCTTTTGCAACACATTGGGATCTGGGCGGACCGCGCGATTCTCTTTGTAATCAAAGGCGATCAAGCATCGGGTTGGGCTGCGCTGGGATTGGGCGCAGAGTGGGATGCCGCCCGAATCGGGCAAATCAAGATTGATCTTTCAAAAGATCTGATCTTGCAGCAGGTCATGTCCACCGGGGAAGCGGTCAGTGGACCTGCGGACAGCCATCCGGACAATCGCGATCTTTATCAGGCAATCGGTGACCGGACGCCAAAAAGTGCGCTTGCGGTCCCGGTAAAAGTGCGCGGAAAAATCGCAGGAATCTTGTATGCCGATCTGGAAAACGATCTGTCCGAGCAACCGGATGTTGCAAACCTCTTGTCTCTTGCTTCCCGCGCCGCGGGAGCCGCCATCGATCTGTTGCCCGTGCGACCAAAAGCAGCCCCGGCCCCTTCTACCGCAGCCCCAGAACCTTCCAGGTTTGAAGTTCCTGCACCTCCGCAGGCAGTATCACCGCTGGTAGAAGAAGTGATCGAGCCGCCAGAACAGGAGGAAGCGCAAGCGATCGTTCAAGAAGCGGAAGAGAAAGACGTTGCGGAAGAAGCGCCTGGTAAGGGCTCTGAGCCAACGATGATTATTCCGCTGCCCTTCAAAGAAATCTCTGAGGAAGAGATGAGGCTTCACGAAGATGCGAAACGTTTCGCCCGCTTGCTCGTGAGTGAAATCAAGCTGTATAACGATGCGCAGGTGTCCGCCGGCAGGGAAAACAAAGATTTGTATGAACGGCTGAAGGACGATATCGAACGCAGCCGGAAGATGTACACAGAACGGGTCCCGGAACATATCTATTCTTCAACGAATTATTTTTATGAGGAATTGGTCCGGACCCTCGCAAACGGCGATCCGGTCTTGTTGGGGATGTAAACAGTTTGTAGCGCCGGCGTCCCGCCGGCCTGCGCAAACCCTTGCCAGTAATCCTTCAATATGCGAGCGGGAGCGAGCATGAGCACATGTATCTTGGTAGAAGAGCGATTTCACGCTCGCTTCCGCTCGCGTTTGATTGACATGTTGCACTGGAGAATTTGGCGGGCGGGACGCCCGCGCTCCATCTAACACGTTGATATGAAAGAGCTGCTGGCCTGCTGGCGTCACACACGCATGATCGTATTGATCTCGATGTGCGCGGCTCTTTTTGTTGCTCTCCTGATCCCTTTTAAGATTGCGGTGATTGTGCCGGGAATTACCGAAATCCGTCCGGCTGCGGCGCTTCCTGTTTTGTTCAGTATCTTCTTTGGACCGGCCGCCGCCTGGGGCGCCGCATTCGGCAACACGATCGGAGACTTCTTCGGCACGATCGGCCCGGGCACAATCTGGGGTTTCCTCGGCAACTTCGTCTATGCGTTTGTCCCGTATCGTGTCCTGAAAATCTACGAAAACACAATGCCGCGCTGGATCGCACTGGCGTTTGGGATCGTTCTCGCATCCGCACTTTGCGCCATGATTATTGCGCTTGGGGTCGACTACCTTGGACTCGTTCCTTTTCACTTTCTGGTGGCGACGATTTTTCTCAACAATTGTCTTGTATCCTTGATCCTTGTGCCACTTCTCGTCCCTTTGCTCGAAAAGCGAATCAGCCGGTTGAAACTCCAATACACCCAGATGATGGATCCGGCAGAAATCTCCGGATCGATGCTGAAAAAAGCAGGGCCATTTGTTTTGTTGGTTCTTGTGTTGGGAATCTATCTTGTGATGATGAG
>CAZDDB010000430.1:0-2751 GCA_964504105.1 uncultured Acidobacteriota bacterium | reverse complement strand
CCATTGAAGTTCATTTTCACAGGATCCCTGAGCTCATCCAGGAAATTCACAAGAAAGCGGAAGATCTGATTCAATCCTGTCCGGATTCCATTCGGGATTTTTATGCGAAGGAGCTTGCCGGTTCCTTTTCCGGTCCTTCATTCCGGCCGATCTATTTCATCGATATTACGGGCGGGATTCAGTCGCGGATGAAACAATTCGATTACTTGCGCAGGTTTCTTTCGGCGGAAGAAAAAGAAAAGCTCGGTCAGATTCAAGCTTTCTATAAGTCTAAGTTGGAGATGGATGCGCACTACACGTTGCAGAAAATTCTGAAAGTGTGGTTGTTTTTCCATATTCCGATTTCTCTGGTTTTATTGATTCTGGTCGGGCTGCACCTGTACGCGGTACTATTTTATTAGAAGGTATTCATGGCAAAGAAAGGGGACGGCAGAAAAGGCACATTCACCTTCCTGAGACTTCCAATCGCAAAACAGTACGTCTGGCCGGAGTCGCGGACGAAATGGTTCCTGATCGGGTTGACCGGTTGTTTGGTTGTCCTTGCATATTTTGCAGTTGATCGTTTCTTCGGAAAGAGTTCCTTTGTTTCCAACGGGCCGCTCTCCTCTTTTCACGCAGGCATTGAGAAAGACTGTGCTGCGTGTCATCAACCGGTAAAGTCCGTCAGCAATGAGAAGTGTTCCGCCTGCCATGAACTGACCGGCGACAAGCTGGGTGTGTACACATTTGCCGCCCATTATGTGTATCGCTCCGGCGATTTGCAACGCACGAAAGGAACTCATCACGAGATCCCCTGTTTCGCCTGCCATACCGAGCATGTAGGCCGCGAGAATCAGATCACAAAGGTGAATGACACGCGCTGCGAAACCTGCCACGATTTCGGCTCGTTTAACAAGAAGCATCCGCAGTTTGAATTTATTTCTAAAAAAACGCCGGACGATCAAAATCTGGAATTTCCGCACACGCAACATGTCCGCGAAATCATGACCCGGAAGAATCTCACGGATATTGAGAAGGCATGTCTGTATTGTCACAATCCGAAGCCGGACGGCAAGGCGTTTCAACCGATCAGTTTTGATCAAAATTGCGACGCGTGCCATCTGACATCTACCGATAAGACTCCCCCGCTATCGGAAAGAGACCTGGCAAATCCGAATATGCCGGGAGTGATGACACTGGATGCGATCCAGCAAAGCAACGAACCTGGAACAAGATGGGCGTTTTTTGTGAGTCCAAGCGAGTTTCAAAAAAGAGGCGGAGGGCTCGTAAAATCCCCCGTGTATCACGCGGATCCCTGGATCATGGAAAACCTTAAACGGATCAGAAAGACCCTCTATCCCGATCAAGGACTCGCCGACCTGCTGCAGACATCGGGTTTAACCAGCCAGGATCCGGCAACTCTGTCCGCAGATCTCTACAAGGAAGCCGTGGAAAAATTAAGAGACTATGCAACGGAACTCCGCGGGCATCCGGAACGCGCGGTTCAGGACGAACTGAACAAAATTGATTCTTTGATTAAGACGGTGGAACGCAGACTGAACGATCCCTCTGTACACATCGACGCCGCAACGTTTGTGCAGCAGCCGAAAATCAACCCTGCTCTGAACAAGGAACAGGCGGATGCACTGAAAAACTTTGCGCTTGATTTGACCGAGCCATGCCGGAAATGCCACACTGTATCTGATTCCGGCATTCTCCGCGTGCAAAGTGATCAGACGGTGTTGCATCGCGCAGAATTTAATCATCGTGCTCATGTTTTACAACGAAGATGTTTGGATTGTCATGTTTCCATTTCGATTGCGCAGCAGCTCAAAACCACCGGAGCAATGGATCCGTCAAAAGACAACGCGGCGATACAAAACATTCCGGGAATTGAAAACTGCCAGTCCTGTCATTCACCGGATCTGGTCTCAAATCGTTGTATTACATGTCATGAATTTCATCCCAACAAGGACCGGTCCAGAATGCTTTTGTATCTGGATTGATTCCGGGAGGGGAAGCATATGAACGCCAGACTTTTTTGTAAAACGGGTGAGCTGGCAGGATCCGGATTCACGATCGCAAACGAAGCGATTGTCGGAAAAGATCCCGCAGTTCAGGTTGTTCTGGCTCCGTCTGTAATTTCTCGCAACCACGCGCGGATCTCGTTTGATGAGAGTCAAAGTTGCTATTTTCTCGAAGACTTGAAGAGCAGCAACGGGACAAAGCTGGACGGTATGGTTGTCACGGGCAAAGAACGGCTTGGAAATCTTCATGTGATTACTTTCGCGGACGTTCACGACTTTATTTTCCAGGTACTGAAGGAAGGGCAGATTCCACAAACAGTTGCGCGGCCCATTCCACAACCGGCGGCATTTCCCAAAACAATGACGGACAGCGATCTACCGGCCATGCCGCCTGGTATCGCTCCTCATCAAGCCTTCTCTGGAACCAAGATGGACACCGATATGCCCGCGTTGCCTCCCGGTCTTGCTGCCGGTGGGGAAATGAAGACCCCGAGAACCATGATGGATATGGATGTACCGAATCTACCGCCCTCTCTGGAACGTGGAGGACAGATGTCCGCCCCGCGCACGATGGCTGAAACGGATTTTCCGCAGCTTCCTTCCGGCATGAAACCCGGCGCGCAGGCGTGCGCAAGGGGGGGCGACTGTGGCGAACGGTGGGGTGATCGTGGTCGGGGGCGGCGTCATCGGCGTCTCTGCCGCCTACTACCTCCGGCTTGCGGGCTTCGCGGTGACGCTCCTCGAC
>CAZDDB010000429.1:0-2784 GCA_964504105.1 uncultured Acidobacteriota bacterium | reverse complement strand
ATCACCTGATTCGCCCGCAGGATCGGGATAAATTGATTCGCTTCGGCATCGAATCTGTGGAAATCGAAAGGATCGCTATCTCTATTGTTGTAACTGAAGTAATCGACCCGGATAAGACTGCCACTCGTTGTGTAACCGGGAGATTGCCGCGTATCGATCTGTGCAAAGAAATTTCCCACCACGTACGTTGGATCGAGGCCAAGGCCTGGCGCCTGAGCCGGAGAGAAAACTTCTTCAACGGAAGGGACGGCCGGATCTTCTCCCTCCGCCGTTTCGATCTTCAGGTATGCCAGACTACCGCCAACGGCGAACCATCGAGCCGGTGCGAACGTTTCCTCGACATCCACATATTTCGGGGAGTAACTGAAGCTCGTCTTGTTGTCCTTTAATGAGTCATTGCCGACTCCAAAGAATGCTACCTTCCCGGCATCTACATATTTTGCATGGATTCTGGAACGAACTCGTCCCTCTCCAAATTCGGGCAATTTGAGTGAGGTATCGATCAATTTGTAGTTGCTAATCGACCAGGCGCCATGAATATCGAAAACGGCATTATCGCCAAACATTCTTCGGTATCCCGGACCGAGCGCAAGACCACCGCCGGAGAAAGCACTTCCTATAAATGGATAAAACCCGACGGGCATACCGCTCAAGAGTCCCCATCGTTCAACTCGCAGAAGGATGCCCTCCGCTTTGTTGGGTTTGTAGGGACCAAGATGTTTTGCCTTTTCAGCCTGCTGCGCTGTAATCTCTTCCACACGTGTCTGCTGTGCAATCGCAGGAATCGACACACTGAACAGGAACAATGCCACAAAAATGTGGATCAGATAAGGCTGTTGTCTTTTCATAGAACCTCCCTTTTGGGCTTCGTTAATACTCCACCCTCTTACCATCGAATATTAACATTCAACCCGAACTCCTTTCTACTGGGAGCGAATGCCGGATAAAACTCGAATTCGGCGGAGTCCCCGGTTCCACCCGTGTTTAGCGAGACATCGCGTCCGACGATATAGCCTAAAGCGGCTCCTCCTACAACATCACTGAACCAGTGCCTGTCTTTTTTCAACCGGCTTGCCGAAAACACAGCGGCCACGCCGTACGCGATCGCTCCTGCCTTCGTTCCGTAGTAACGATTCACTACCGTGGCAATCATGAATGTATCGGACGCATGCCCGGAGGGAAAAGAGTAGTTGTTGCTATGGTCCGGCCGTTCGCGCGAAGTGGCGTACTTGATCGCTTGTGACAATCCGAAATTCAGGATGTACCCCTGCGCCAGCGCATAGGAAAAAGCGTGGAAGCGCTCATCCGAGGAACGATGTCCAAGAATCAGAACTGTTGTAATTGCGGGTGCAAGGACATAAGGCTTGCCGATCGTCGAGGCGACTTCCGCCCAGGTACTTTCAACATTTCTTTGCGCGAAATAATCGTGGATTTCATCATCGAATGTACTGGAGATTCCGGTAGCTACCGCTCCGGTGTACAGCGTGGACAGGTTCTGTCTGGTAAAGATCTTTAGAAAATTCTTTCCCAGATGGGCGGGCATTTTCTTGAGCGAGAGATCCGGTTTGACGGTTTCCTCCGCAAAGCTTGGCACTGTGCAAACCAGAATCCATACAGCAACCATGGACAGTGTAGATCTTTTCATTTTGGTCTTAACCTTCCATTCGCAAAACTGAAACATTATACATGGATGCTGACCGCATGGGTATATCAGCAGACTCATCATTTCGTTAGCACCCTATCCGGTTGGATAGTCTTTTCGGACAAACCAGGGATCCATCATTCCGTTTGCTTCTCGTTCTCTTCAGGCATGAGTCTTGCTTTTAATGTGCGCCGGAGGGAAGAATGTCACAAGCTGTACCAAGTCCTTTTGTTCCGGGGGGCACTCAAGTCCGGGAATTTCGAAACCCCGAGCGGATTCAGAGGAGTATTCTGTCCTCATTCGAAAAGAGAAGTCTGATCTGGATTGCGGAGCGGCTTCCCCAATCGATCCATTCGGATCATCTGACCATTCTGGGATTTGTTGGGATGATCCTTGCCGGGGTCTCCTACGCACTTTCCACATGGATTCCGTTTGCACCAATGCTCGCCACTTTTTTTCTGGCAGTGAACTGGTTCGGCGACAGTTTGGATGGCACGCTCGCCCGGGTTCGGAACAGACAACGCCCCCGTTACGGATTCTACGTCGATCATGCGGCCGATACGATCGGAATCCTGTTTTTGCTCGGAGGTCTCGCGATTTCAGGTTCCATGAGTCCCTGGGTGGCAGCCGGATTCCTCATCGCGTACTACATTCTTTGCATTGAAATCTACCTGAGTACCATCATCTTTGCGAAATTTAAGCTTTCCTTCGGTCTTTTCGGACCTACGGAACTCCGGATCCTGCTTGCGATCGGAAATCTCGCGCTTCTTTTTCATCCCGGAGTTTCCCTGTTCGGTCGGGAGTTTCACGCTTTTGATGTTGGCGGCGTGCTGGCAATCGCGATTCTTGTGGTTCTCGCACTCACTTCAATGATTCGAAGTATTGTTCAACTCTATCATCTGGAACCTTTGCCAAAGTGAGACAATATTCTGAGTTGTAGTCGTTTGGTGAGAATACTATAATAACCGCATCCAAGTCGTTTTTATGGCACAGGAACAAGCAGATCCTTACATTGGCACCCAGATCCGCGAATATCAGATCCTGGATATTATCGGGAAGGGTGGAATGGGCGCTGTTTACCGGGCGCGTCACATCTATCTGGATGAGGAACGCGCAATCAAGGTAGTTCACAGCGAGTTTGC
>CAZDDB010000428.1:0-2805 GCA_964504105.1 uncultured Acidobacteriota bacterium | reverse complement strand
CTGCAAGCAAGTAGGTCCCCGGCTTCAAATCCGGCATTTGTACTACGCCTTTGCCGATGCGGTTTCCCGAGCTGTCCATCAATATTGCCTCAGCAAGATCCGAATCGGAACGGATGCCGATCCCAACGCGGCCTGCGTGAGTAACAGAAAACGAAAACAACCGGGTCGTGCCGGCGGGAAGCACAACCGGTTCATGCAATCCTTCTACAATATTCGTTATTGGAGTGATGGTGATTTCTGCGTTTCCGGATAGATCCTCTGCCAGCGCGCGTAGCGTAATCACAGCCTGGCTTTCGGTCAGATATGTATCGAGAACGCAGCCCGATTCGTGGACTGCGACTTCTGGCTCACGATTCACGCGCTGGAGCCTGGAAATTACCGGACCTGCCGTGCGGACAGACAGAAGCGCCGGTGCGGCGACCCGGATTCTAACGGCTTGCTCTCTTCCGTGAAGCGGAATCATTGCCGGAGGTGACACTTCGATCGGCTGCGTTGCGCTTTCGCTTCCCCAGATACCGCCGGAATCCAGCCAGCCAAGAACGAATCCGGTTCCATGGCTGAGAAGAAGCGTGCCTCCCGCAGCAGGCAGGGGCACATCCAGCCCCCGGCTGATTTTACCGCCGGACGTAAGGAGCACCGCCTCCTTTACAGCGCCCCGTACGTGAAGAACAGACGGTCCCTGCACCTGCGGAATGGAAAGTCTTACTAATCCAGTAGTACTATATTTATCTGTAAACGGCTGTTCCGCCGTGACTGCGGCGGCGCCGGCCTTGCCGGTCCATGGAGCCGCTTCGATCGTGTATCTGTCTGCCGAATTACGGAGATGCAAAATCAGAAGTCGTCCGGCCTTTGTATCGATGGTCTCTTCAAATGGATCGTCTCCCTGCCAGTGGATGGACAGGATGTTGTCTCCATCGGCAATGGCAGCAACAAGCGATGATCCAAGGGCGATTCTCAATCGCTTCCATCCCGCCGGCAGCTCCAAGGATTCTGCAACGATGCCTTGAAGAGTTCCGCTGATTGCACCCATTTCCATTTGCCGGACGGCGGGTTGCGGATAACCGAAATGAATGACACGTGTTTCGCCTGGATCAGGGCTGGTTGGTTGCCAGAGTGCGATCGCCGGATGATCCGATGCTAACGAAACGGTGAGTGCGGCTTTCTTTGCGACAGCCATTCGATCCGGAACCAGAACGGAACCAGCTTGCCGCGAAAAAATTCCGATTCCAGGTTGTCCTGTAACAGACCGCGCGATCGCAACAACCGGACCGGTTTCCGGCGTTACAATGTCTACGGTGGCGGGTTCATCAAACAGCGCAAGTCCCGTCTCGATTCCAGCGGGCAACACGAGTCTGGTCACTTTTATGATTGTGTTTGGTTTTCCGCCCAGCCACAAAAAATCCCCGGTTGCGGAAACAAGTCCGCGGATTGAGGGCTCAAGCGGATGATTCCTATTTGATGACCAGTTTATGTTTCCGATGCGGAACATACCGGCGGTGATGTCCACTACCACAACGATCCCATCAGCCGGCAAAGTCACTCCTTGTAGAAGTTTCTGCTCCGTGATGTGCGGCGGAGCGATCATCATCGCGCTGAAGTGCAGTGGAGTCCCACGTTGATCCACTGACCACACGCGTGCCCTGTATTGCGTTTCCGGAACAACAGGGATTTGCAAATGGGCATCAGAAGCGATCGAAGTTCCTACAGTAGCCCAGCGGTTTTCGATCAACGCTTCCACCGAAGTCCCAATAGTTTCAGCAGATTGGGCGTGCAATACCAGAACTTCCATTTGTTCGGGGATTTGCAGCGGATAGATGCCGATACTTTCGTCCGGTACGATTTCGAAAGACGCAGGTAGCAGCAGCGCTGGTTCCAGTTTTTCTTCGGGCATCTTCATTGCAATCGTGACGGAACCGCTTGTTCCATCAACAGGATCGACTTGAAGTTGATACAAACCCGGACCTGGCGCTGCTGCAATCTCGAAATTCCAGTCATCCTCCCGATCGTCACTCATTGCAATGAGCTTTCCCGCGGCGTCGCGCAACTGCGCCCGAACGTCCAACGAACCGAAGGAACTGATCTGCACCATCGCGGCACGTCCAATCGAAACCGGCATCACAAGCGGTGCGCTGACATCGCGTTCCATACCTGGCACAAGCTGCTCCGGATGGATGAGCAGCGAGTACATTACTTGATTGTTGCGGCGGACACAGGTTGCTTGCAGATGATACTCGCCCGGTTCCAAATGCCCCTTCCAGCCGCGACCAGGCGGAACATACGCCATCTTTTGGTAGGGGCGACCCTTGTGGTCGCCCACGTCTTCACGCAGCAGGTCTGCCTGCATTTCATCGGTCAGCGTGATGGTTGCATCCAGCGGAGCAGGCACTGTGAATCGCCACACATCAGGTGCTCTCTTTTCTTTCGCGGGTGATTCCTGCCAGACGTGATATGTTTGACGGTCCAGACCGATCGGATGCGGCCCGTGTCCTTCCAATTGTTCCGGCTTCTTGATTTGCTCCAGAAGTGTGATCCTTCGCGACGGCACCGGCTCCGGCATCAGCATCAACCGGTAATCACCCGGATCGAAATCTCGTTCCAGCTCTGCTTTGATGTTTGGAGTTTCTATGGGCCAACCTTCAGAATCTTCCAGCCGGCAGCGAAACGTCTTTCCAACGCCAAACGATCGAATGCGATAGCGTCCCGCTTTTTCGATTTTGAATTGATACAGTACAGCGTGTCCCGCGGGAAGAGAGATGCGCGCGGGACGTCTGTCAGTTAGCGAACCGCCATCCAGCGGTTCACTTT
>CAZDDB010000427.1:0-2849 GCA_964504105.1 uncultured Acidobacteriota bacterium | reverse complement strand
GAGCGTTTCGGCAATCGTCCCTTTAGCTTCGTTGATTTTGGATGTGGTGATGGGAGCGCGGTGCTTGATACTTTATTGAATAAACCGATTTCGCATTATACCGGTGTCGATGCGGCATCTGATCTCATCGCGGCAGCAGCTAAGAAATTGGCACCCCTCGATTGTCAGAAAACGCTGATTTGCCAGGACATTGCCACGGCTGTAAGTGATCTTGCAGTTCCTGTCGATGTAATTTTCTGCAGCTATGTCCTGCACCATTTACTGTTAGATGAAAAGATAAGATTCATCGAAAATTGCTATCAGCGGCTGAACACGCCCGGGAATTTGATTTTAGTCGACGGGGTTGCCATGGAACATGAGATCCGCGAGCAATGGCTGGAGCGTTTAAATCGACGAATTCTGGAAAAGGTTCCTGATTTCACCACTGAGGACAGAGCGCAGATCATGCAGCATCCCCGTGAAGCTGATTTTCCCGAAACCATCGCGATGTTCCGGCGCATAGCAGAACAATCTCCCTGGCGCAGCTTTGAAGTGCTGTTCGAACAAGATGATTTTCTCGCTTTTATGGTGTTTACAAAATAATCGATTAGCGGACCACGATCCACGCTCCTATTACAACAGAGGAAAGAAGCGCCCATCGCGAAGCAGACGACCGAAACGCGTGCAGTGGCCGGGTCTTCTCATGAAGAGAGGAAAGATTGATCAGGTAATTAGCATCCTCTATCCTCTATTTGCTGCCCTTCCACTCCGCGATCAGCTTTTCAGTCTTTTCGATCTCGGTCGGCTCGTCTTTGTTTGCTTTGCCGAGCGTGACCGCTTTATCTGCGATCGAAATCGCTTCCTTTTTCTTCCCGTCACGCGCAAGCATGTTCGCTTTAAGCTGGAGGTTCCAGTAGGTCTCTTACGTCCCGAACTTCATCCACTTTGAAAGAAGTGTGTGCGGCAGACAAGCTTGAGTTATTCGCAGTGTTTCGGCACGAAAAACTCCGCGCTAACTCTTTTTGGATTTCTGTTCAATTTGCCGGATTTTGAGGTACAGCAGAACAACAACAAAAGTCAGCAGAAGGGTGGAGACCCCAAGGCCTTTCCGGCGGAAATAGTATTCTTTGATTGCTGCATGCCCTGCTTCTTTTGCTTGCCCAATTACTTTCAAACCGGGGGCTGCTGATTCGGAAACGGGTTCTTTCCCGAAAGAATGAACTTTCACTCTCGCTTCAATCAGGGACTGGTTGACATCCTTCAATGAATACTTTGTTTCCGCCACATCCATTCCAAGTTGTTCTGCTTGATTCAAAACCTGCTCCGCTTCTGCCTGGCCTTTCGTCAACCCTTCCAGCGTTGCCCGCATGCTTCGGATGACCGGAGCGGCTTTATCTTCCGGTTGATCCGAGTGACAACTTCCGCAAAGAGAATCCGGATGAAAATCGATCATCGCATCTGTTGGAGGTTTTACCAGATGGTTGGAGTGGCAGACAACGCAGCCCGGCAGGGATTGTTGCTGGAAAACTGCGTGGTGAACGCTCTTGTCGTACAGTTCCGCGTTTGTCTGGTGACACTGACCGCACACACTGGACACGCTTTCCACTCCAGGAGGCGCAGCTCCGTGATTCCCATGGCAGGAATTGCAAGCGGGAGCGCTCAAATCCGAATTCTTCAACAAGGCGATACCATGAACGCTCTTACCATAGTCGTCAAATTGATTCGTAGGGATTTTATACTCGGCCATATATTTTGTATTGTTATGGCAATGCGCGCAGGTTGAAGGAATTTTCATTGCAGAGACGGGCGAACGGGGATCCTTTACGGCGAAAATCAAGTGATTCGAGTGACAGCTTACGCAGGTCGCCACTTTTACGTCGCCTTCCGCGTTGCGTTTTCCATGAACGCTCGTCCGGTATTTTTCATACTGGTCGACCGGTAACCCGGGGTTGAATTGCTTCATGTAATCCGCGCTGCTGTGACATTTCGCGCAGGTCTTTGTTACGTTGCTTGCAGAAACGGGCGAAAGCTGATTCTTGACCGGAAGAATGTTGTGGATCCCATGACACGAAACACACTGCGGACCCTTGCTGCTGTTTTTTAATCCTGTGCCGTGAATTCCTTTTTCAAAATCCTCCTGCATATCGCCATGACAGGTGCCGCACACAGCCGGGATGTCCGCAGGTTTTGGCTTGCCCAGAAAACCCTTCGCCGGATTCATGGCCGCTTCCATGTCTTCGGCGGACGGATCTCCTCCATGACAATCAGCGCAGCTCACACCGTTCTGAAAATGGATGTCGTTCCTGAATGTGATTGCTTCCGCGCTGCCCGTATCCGTATGGCAGCTCAGACAGGTGTCTTTGTTTTCTGCAAAGGCAACGGCAGCAAAACAAACAAGAAGCACAGCCAGAAGTATGTGAAATGTTTGTGTCACTTTACACCCAGAATTGTCATCGCGATGATAAAAATAACCGCCAGGATGCCGACATAGTTAATCATTTTGTTTCGCAGTCCCTTTGGAGTTCGTCCGTCCCACAATGGAACAAAGAACCAGAGTAATCCCGCAAGTCCGAAAAGCAGGACACCAACCACCTCACCGTCAATAAGCCAGATCTTGGCGGGCAGGTATTTCAGCGATTGATACATAAAAAGGAAATACCACTCCGGTTTGATCCCGGCCGGCGCAGGGGCAAAAGGATCTGCTTTCTGGCCCAGCTCCCATGGATAATAAACGGCAAGAATCGCCAGAACATTCAATACGATCAGCCAGAGCAGAACATCCTTCAGAACAAAATTCGGGAAGAAGGGAATGAATGACTTTTTTTCGGGAGGATATTCTTTCCACGATTCCGGCTCGCTGATCCCCTGGA
>CAZDDB010000426.1:0-2858 GCA_964504105.1 uncultured Acidobacteriota bacterium | reverse complement strand
TGCGCCTGGTTGCATTTTTGGATCTATTTTTCCCTATTTTTCCTCATTTTCCCCACGGTGTTTCCGTCGAGTCGTCGGGCGGAGGCTCTTTCTTTTAAGCAGAGGGTCGCTGGTTCCGGCAGGGGATAAGCCCGGAACAAAATGCTCCAGTAAGCTGGAATGATATAGAAGAACCAGCAGTAGTGCAGTACCTTCCCACTAAAATAGGGGTTTGACGGGCGCAACTCCTGTGTGCGCCAACGCTGCTGTAGAGAAAAATCTACAGCGGGGGATGTTTGTGGGTTCTATTCCTGCACTTGTGCTTCCAGTGTGATCCCTTTGGGAGCGATCACGATACCCTGTTCGGAGATATGCAACCCGCGTTGACGGTCTTCTGCTTCATCGTAGCCGATCCGGCAGCCGCGCGGAATTTTGACCCCTTTATCGATGATGGCTCTACGGATTTGTGCATATCGTCCGATATCCACTCCGTGCATTAGGATGGAATCTTCTACCGAGCTGTAACTGTGAACCATGACTCTTGGGGAAAGGATCGACCGGTTCACTTTTCCTCCGCTGATGATGCACCCTTCGGATACCATGGAATCGGTAGCCATTCCTGCGCGATCCTTATCGAAATCGGCAAAAACAAATTTTGCGGCAGGGTAGTCGTAATGGACACTGCGTAACGGCCAACGGTAGTTGTACAGATTGAACACAGGATCCACGGCAATCAGGTCCATGCAGGCCTGAAAATACGAATCGATCGTTCCGACATCGCGCCAGTAGCCGCACTCTTTTTCTTCTGCGCCCGGGAGGATGTTCGAAGAAAAGTCGTATGCGTACACACGCGAATGGAGATGAAGTTTTGTTAGAATTGTCTTTCCAAAATCGTGCGCAGAGTCCTGCAAAATGGCATCCTGCTCCAGTTCTGTGATCAGGATCTGCCGGTTGAAGATGTAATTTCCCATGGAAGCGAGAATTTTGTCCGGCTGGCCCGGAATCGTCTTGCCAACTGCCGGTTTTTCCTCAAAACCTGTTACTCGCCACTCATCATCTACCTCGATCACTCCAAAATGTTTGGATTCCTCAACGGGCATCGGGATCGCGGCAATCGTGACGTCGGCCTTTTTCTGTTTATGAAATTCCAGCATCTGCTGGATATCCATCACATAGATATGGTCTCCGCCAAACACACAGACGTAATCGGGTTCTTCATCAAAGATCAAATTCAAGTTTTGGTAGACGGCATCGGCGGTGCCGCGATACCAGTGCGTGCCGACCCTTTGTTGCGCAGGCACCGCATCCACGTATTGATCCAGCGTCGGAGAGAGTCTCCAGGCCTTGGAGATATGCACGTTCAGGGAGTCGGATTTGAATTGCGTGAGAACCTTGATTTTATAGAACCCCGAATTCACAAAATTGCTCAGAACAAAATCGATAATGCGGAATCTTCCGCCAAAGGGAACGGCGGGTTTGGCACGATCGCGAGTGAGCGGGAAGAGGCGCGAGCCTTCTCCACCGGCAAGAATCATTGTGAGGACGTTCTGGGTCAGCATGGCTTTTTATTGTACTACCAAACTTAGCGCGCTTGGCGCACCCCGCGCCCTGCGAAACGGAATGCAGGCAGGTGTTTTACGCGC
Source organism: uncultured Acidobacteriota bacterium (assembly GCA_964504105.1). Classification (GTDB taxonomy): domain Bacteria; phylum Acidobacteriota; class HRBIN11; order JAKEFK01; family JAKEFK01; genus CAZDDB01. The sequence goes on along the minus strand of CAZDDB010000426.1, from coordinate 1,236 downwards.
TGACTTTTCCAGGGATTGCCGATTCCCGGGCGGGCCGGGTTAAGGTTTCACGGATCCATTTCATGGATGCGCCCACGCGGAACGAAGCTTCGAAAAGATGTTCGAGACGAATTCCAATCGGGAGTTGGTGCCGGCCGATCGCAGCAAATCCTGCGGAAGCCATACATCCGCAATTCTTGCAATCGGGTGTGCCGCCGAATTGACACGGTGTAATCCTCTTTTGGAGATCCGCGGATACGCAGGTCGTAACTCGTGAAAAGATGCATTCCTGAGGCGTTTCCGGCGGGTTGGCATAGACCTCAATCAATGATTTTGGCATGGCCAGTTTGGGATACCGGGTTCGCAAATCCAACAACTCTGCTATGACTCTCTTTCTATCCTCAGCGGTCAGAATTTCGATGGAAGTTTCCCCCACTTGCGGTGTAAATAAGCTCATCCAGATCCGTTTGGCAGCAGGGACCGCTGACCAGAACTTCACAAAGTCTTCCAGATACCCTTCACGGGAGACCTGCTGATGCGTCACGGTGCAGTGCACGGTAACGTGATGTCCCTCGATGTGTTTCAGGATGCGCTCATAGGTTGCCGGACTCCTGCGCTCATCGTGTTCGGGCTGAAGACCATCAATGGAGACAGAAATCTCAAAGCGCGGGATGCTGGACCATTCCAGCGGGATTGGCCTGACGGCGCTTGTTACCAGTTGCGTATGAATTCCTTTTCGCGATAGCGCAGGCAACAGATCGTTGAGCTCGCGGTAACGAACCAGAGGCTCGCCCCCGATCAAAGAAACGTGGAGCGGTTTGTGTTCGTCAATCAAATCGAGAACGCCCTTCACTAGAGCTTGACCTTTCAGGTCCTTGACCTGGCGCAGCGTAACTGTTCCGCCCAGATGATCGTCGCCGTAAGCGTAGCATCCCGGACACCGCAAGGGGCACTCACGCGTAATTTCGATCGATAGACAGGGATTATAGCCCGCAAGAATCTTGCCCCAGGCGCGTACAACTCCTTCCATTCAAAAACCCTCCGTGAATTTACACCCAATTCTTCAGAAGGAAGGAATCAGTGAGGAGAATAAGTATAACATTGTTTCGCCTGGGAGGCCGCTCAATTCACATATCCGAGAGAACGGAGTTTTTCCAATTCCTCTTTCGTAAGATCCGGCTGCTCTCCTGCCTTTCTCTGCTTTATATATTCTTCCAGCTCCCGTTTCAACGGCCCTGCAATGTCTTTTTGTTGCTC
>CAZDDB010000425.1:0-2861 GCA_964504105.1 uncultured Acidobacteriota bacterium | reverse complement strand
GGATTGTTGTTATTAAAACTACTCGGAAGAAGAGGAGTTCTGGGAGGGTTCTTGAAACAGTGGCTGGATCTGGACATTGTTTTCACGTGGCGCGGTGTTGTTGCTGCCATGACGGTAATGTCCTTTCCGCTTCTCGTACGTGCTGCGCGTGTTGCATTTGAGGAAGTCAGCCCCCGGCTGGAACAGGTAGCAAGAACGCTCGGTGCTTCTCCGTTGCGTGTGTTTTGGTCCGTAACATTACCGCTGGCGGCGCGCGGAATTGCGGCAGGAACGTTGCTTGCTTTTGCACGGGCATTGGGCGAATTCGGCGCAACCATTGTTGTAGCAGGAAACATTCCCGGAAAGACTGCAACTCTATCGCTTTCCATCTATCAATTTATCCAATTGGGACAAGACAGAGCAGCGTTCCGGCTTCTTGTGGTCTCGGTGATTCTGGCATTCACAGCCGTCATGATCAGCGAGATCTTCTTGAAACGAAGTAGAAAATCGTCATGACCCTGATTCTGCGAAACATCAAATTACCACTTCAGAGAATCACTTTGAACCTGGATGCCGAACTGAGCGGGCGCATCACGGGAATCTTTGGTCCGTCCGGATCCGGAAAAACCTCATTGCTGGAGGCGGTTGCTGGAATCAGGAAACCTGTAACTGCGCGGATCGAAGCGGACGGACATGTGCTGACGGACACATCCTGCAGGCTCCACGTTCCGATCGAACACCGCTCAGTCGGATATGTTCCTCAGGACCTTGCTTTATTTCCGCACCTATCGGTGAGACAGAATCTGTTGTTCGGGTTTCGTGAAAATCAACCCGGAAACGATTTGATCAATCTCACTCACATCGTGGATGTGCTGGAAATCGGCGCACTCTTGAAGCGGGGCATTCCCCTGCTTTCGGGCGGAGAGAAACAACGAGTCGCATTTGCCCGCGCCATTCTGGCCTCACCTCGCCTGCTGCTGATGGATGAACCACTGACAAGTCTCGATCGAAACCTGAAAGAAAGGATGATCGAATATCTCTTGCGTGTTCGGGATGAGTTCCATATTCCGATGCTCTACGTCAGCCATGATCCCGATGAAGTCGCTGCGCTGTGCGATGAAGTGGTCATTCTACACGAAGGGCGTATCTTGAACCGCGGGACGCCGCAAACTCTGTTTGAACGTGACACCCGTCCGCACTACATCTCAACTTGATACCTCGCGATTGGGGGGATTGCGCCCCATCCGAATGTTTTCAGATGAACCGCAAAGATCGTAGAGATGGCAAAGCAAATCATTCATCTTTTCTTTGCGGTCTTTGTGGTTGCGCCATGACAAAGACACAGGCTTGTCACTTGAATGAAGAGATTCGTTCCAGCCAACCGGAGATGTTTCGAATCTGGGCCCCGCGTGAATCCTGCTCTCTCTCTACTCCCCTGACCAACTGTATGGCCTTCTCTGCTTGAGTTCGTTTAGCAAGATACGTGAGAGCACCAGAGGGCTTATCCTCGGACGATTTTACTTCTATACACCACTTTACCCTGGTTTCATCCGTAATGACGAAATCAACTTCTCGATGGTCACGGTCCCGAAAATAATAGAGCCGGTGACGTCTTCCTCTGACGTCCGTTTGCAGGTGACAATACTTGAGCAGACTGCACGCTACGAGATTTTCGAGATTCGACTCGTAGGCAGCCCCGCAATCATACAAATACACCTTTGGCTCCTTCCGAATGCTTCGTGCGAGCCCCCGATGATAGGGATAGACTAGAAATACGAGGTATAAACGTTCGAGAAGCTCTACCCAGTTTTTCACGGTGGGGGGCGAAACCGAGAGATCACGAGCCAGATTTGAGTAGCTCACCACTCCCCCTACTCTTTCCCGAAGCAACTCTACCAGAAGCTCAATCGATCTCAGAGAACTGGTACGGTTGAAATCACGCAGATCCTCACGAATCACAAAATCCAGGCGGTCATTCCGAAGGCGAGCAGCATTCGCCGGGTTCAGAAATGCCTCAGGGAATCCGCCCGTTCGAAGCAGCCGGTCCAAACGCTTCTCTGCCGGCTGTTTCCTCAAAAACTCCAGGGATTCTTCCAGGTCAATAGGATGCAACCGGTAAAGGTAGGAACGGCCGGTTAAAGGGTCTCCTCCACGACGCAGCAACTCCAGCCGCGCGCTACCAGTCACCAGAAAAGGAGGCTTATTCCCGCACTGATCGATCAGTCCCTTCAAATAATTCTTCCATTTCGGATACTTGTGCAATTCATCAAGGACAACGATCGAAGCATCCTTACGCCAGGATGAAGCATGAATCAAACGTTTGTCCGCTCGCACGTCGTAATTCAGATAAACACCTTCGTTATCTAAAAAGTCTCTGGCCAGACTAGTTTTTCCTACCTGCCGCGGGCCGGAAATGAGAACGGACTTCCTGCGCAAATCCCGCCGGATGTAGGGCGTCAAATATCTCATAAGACAATTATAAATATAACCTTTGAATTATCGCAACAATTTCAAACTTTTATTTTATTTTGGCGACTATCTACAGGGTGGATGGGAGCCGATCCAGAACCAGATGATGATGATCGAATATCTCTTGCGTGTTCGGGATGAGTTCCATATTCCGATGCTCTATGTGAATCATGATCCCGATGAGGTTGCCGCACTGCGTGACGAAGTCGTAATCTTGAACGATGGCCGTATCCTCAAACGGGGGATTCCGCAGGCAGTATTCGGACGGGACGACCGGCCCCACTACATTTCCACGTGAACCACGGAGGCACACGAGGCACGGAGGCGCGCGGCGTGAATTTGGGTAAAACAGGACGCATGATCATTTTCATTCTTGTTTTGCGCATATATGAAGAGAGGGAGAGAAACCATCA
>CAZDDB010000424.1:0-2862 GCA_964504105.1 uncultured Acidobacteriota bacterium | reverse complement strand
AAATGGAAACTTCCGGACGCATTTCAAGCCGCCCTTTGCTTGCATCATGGCGTGAAATTGATCACGCGGAACACCAGGGACTTCAACCCCAAGAAGCATCCCTTTGTGGAAATACCTTATTCTTTGTCCTGAACACCTGACGACCGCAGTCTGCCATCTAATCCCGGTAGATATCTTTCCTGTGTCGGACCCGGTAGAGCACTACATCCCGGTGCACCACATCGTACCGGACCCGATAGAGCCCAACGCGCAGACGCCATTGCCCAACACCCGCGCCTTTGAGTTTCTTGATCGCCGGTGGAGGGCCAAATGGATGCGACTCCAGCCGCTTGAGCGCTTCAAGAATTCTCTTCTGTACTTGACGAGAGAGATTCTCCAGATCACGTTGGAAGGCCGGGGTAAGCCTGACGGTAAAGCGGATCGCCATCTACTTCCGCGCAGCAAGGCGGTTCCTGAGGTACTCCTTCAATGTGATCGCTTTGCCGGAGCGGTATTCGGTTGCTGCAGTACGCAGACTTTTCTGGAACTCCGGATCGAGTTCTTCAAGAATGTCATCGAAGTCATCTATACCCAGAAGTACAGCAGCCGGCTTACCCCCTTTGCTGATCACAAACCGGGTTTTTTCTTCCGCAATTTGTCTCAGGAGTGAACCGAGTTGTGTGCGCGCAATTGAAGCAGGAATAGTAATAGACATGGTTTTCTCTTTCAGTTTGTATCGTTATTTTGATTAATCAATTTTGAGTATATGGCAAAAACGAAACGTGTCAAGCCGGGCTTACGCAAAATCACAAGTCCTGCCAGGATTTGATTCGGAACCGCCACACTTGCTTTTCGAAGCATTGTCGATTTCATTTTGTTCCTCCTTCCTTTCCCGCTTCGGGAGCGACACACGTAAAATTTGCGGCTTTGTTAATGCTTCCACTGCCGTTGTAACGAGCAACCTTCGGAAATGAATCAGCCCATCTGCGAGTCCATCGATTGCGTCGCACTCTCCAAGAACGGCATCTCCAATCACCTGAAATTTTTCAAAAGGTATGAGATTGCTGGTCTCCGTTGCCTGAAGCGCCTGCATGTCCCAGTTCGCTCCAATCATGAAACCGGTCCAATCCAGCGCAGGAGCACCTGCTGCAATCACGTTGAAATCTTTGGGACATTTTTCGGCTTCCATCAAAGCTTGCCGGCCTCCATTCGAGCAGCCGTCAAAATATGAGAATTTCGGCGCTCGCTTGTAGTAGGCCTGAATGATCTTCTTACCCAGAACCACAACTTGATGCACGGCGCGGTAGCCATAGTCCAAACCGATGGAGTATCTTACCGCTATCCGGATCCATGACGGTGATGTTGCGCCCAAACAAGCTCGCGATGTACAACCGATCTGCGCTATCGAACGCGATCCCATTGGCGCCATGCACTCGCGCGCCGCGTGCAATCACTTTTCGGGTCCATCCTTTAGCTACCTGCATCTCTGATGCATGAACAGCAAAACTCATGAACAGCAAAACGAAACCAAATGCTCTCACTCTCATCGGTCTGGATAAAAGAGAGTAAGGAGGGGTGCACGACAAATTTGTTGTAGGACTTGAGAAAGCGGTTTGTACCGCTGGCGTCTCGCCGGCCAAAACAGAGATTCCAGCTCGAGCTCTGCCAGCGTGACGCTGGCGTTACAAACCGTAAACATGCTTTCTTACAACAAATTTGTCGTGCACCCGTAAGGAGGTCCGTGATTGCATTTACTTTCAGTGTTGAGTAAAATTACTCAATATATTGAGTAAACTTTCATGTATCGCAGAGAGCTCTACAAAGTCGTGCTCAAACGCCTCAGAGAACGCCGTCGATTTCTACAAGTGCTTTCCGGTCCACGGCAGACCGGGAAAACGACTTTGATTCAGCAAGTGATGGAATCGCTTCCCTTCCCGGCGCAGTATGCCTCCGCGGATGAACCGGGGCTTCGCGGTCCAGGATGGATACAGGAACAGTGGGAGAGCATGCGCTTTCACATGCGCTCACGGAGGAAATCCGCCCTCCTTGTGCTGGATGAGGTTCAGAAGATCAGTGGTTGGGCTGAAACTGTTAAACGCCTCTGGGATGAGGATTCGAGAAAAGGACGAAATCTCAAAGTAGTATTGCTGGGCTCTTCTCCCTTGTTGATTCAGACCGGCCTGACGGAAAGTCTTGCGGGCCGATTCGAAGTTCTGCGTGTTCCGCATTGGTCCTACAGCGAAATGCGCGAAGCCTTTTCGTGGAATCTGGACCACTATTTGTATTTCGGCGGCTATCCGGGCGCGGCGCCGCTGGCTCGCTGGCCGGAACGTTGGTCGCGCTACATTCTCGACTCTCTCATCGAAACTACCATCGCACGCGATATCCTGCTGATGACGCGTGTAGACAAACCTGCTCTGTTAAGAAGCCTATTTCACCTGGGCTGCGAGTATTCAGGCCAAATCCTTTCTTACCAGAAAATGTTAGGACAACTTCAGGACGCGGGAAACACGACTACCCTCGCGCACTACCTGAATCTTCTTTCACAAGCAGGAATGATCACCGGACTGCAAAAGTACTCAGGCAAGCGAATCCGGCAACGTTCGAGCAGTCCCAAACTACTTGTCCTGAACACGGCCCTCCTGACTTCGACGAGCCGCTTCTCACTTGCTTCGGCGAAGAAAGATCATAACTTCTGGGGACGCATCACGGAATCCGCCGTGGGGGCGCATCTGATCAACAGCACCGCCGGATCAGACTGCAGTGTTTTCTACTGGCGTGAAGGGGACAAGGAAGTTGATTTTGTAATTCAACGCGGGGACGTTCTCGTGGCCTTGGAAGTGAAGAGCGGCAGAAACAAGGGTTCGCTTCCCGGCATGGACC
>CAZDDB010000423.1:0-2878 GCA_964504105.1 uncultured Acidobacteriota bacterium | reverse complement strand
ATAAACAGGCCAAGGCAAAGAACCGTGATTATGCCGCCCAGACGCACCAGGTTGAGAACGTACGCGCCATACTTACCGGTTGATGGATCGTAGTGAAAACAGAACAACAACACCTGGTCTGCCAGCGAACCGATCTTGTTTTGCGACGCTTCCACCAGTGCCAGTCGCAAATCCCGCGGGGGATATTCGACTCCGTAAAAATAGCGCGCCAGTCTTCCTTCCGGTGTGGCAACCATGATTCCGCTTGCATGGGCAAACTGATCCTGTTTCGGGTCATATTTGTACTTAAATCCGGCAGCCTGTGTCAGCAAGTCGATGGAATTCTGATCCGCAGTGAAAAAGTGCCATCCGTTTTCCGCTCCGGCGCGCGCATATTCCTTCAAGTAAAGTTGCTTCTTCGCTAATGCAAGCGAGGGAGTCTCTCTGGAATCAAAACTCACCGTTACGATATCGAATTCCTTTCCGGCATCAAAGGAGAGGGCTCGCATGCTGCGGACCAACCCGTTCAATACGTAGGTGCATAGCATCGGACACTGGTAGTACACGAGCGTTAGAATCACGGGTTTCTTTCCGAAGTAATCTCCCATCCTCACTGAGCGGCCGCTTTCGTCTTTCAATTTCAGATCCAGCGGCAGTTGCGCATTCAAGTTCTGGTTCAACCCGACGCCCTGCAGCATGGGGGGCAATGTACTTTGCGGTTGGGCGCGGCTCAAAAATGCAAAATGGAAAATGCAAAGTGCAAAAGTCAAAATGAGCGCGCGTTTTGGTTCGTTTGTCATGGACGGTGTGTCCTCATTTTGCATTTTGCACTTTGTACTTTGTACTTTTCATTTTGACTTTCCTTCTCTTTCCGTAATCAGTTTCATCGCTTCATCGATTGGGATGCGGACAACTCCTGCCTTTTCGTCGACCCAGCCATAGCTGGCGAGGATTTCCTGTTCGTCTTTCCGGATCGCCTGAAGATCGGCCGCAGGCGTTCTTTGCAGCCTCGGTTCTGCGGGTACTTGTCGCTGTTTTGGAGCGAGAGGTGAAAGGTGTGGATCCTGACTGGCCTGCCGCTGGTCTAATTTCAAGAACATCCCCCACATCAGGACTTGTACAACAATCGCAGCCACAATGAGGGCACCAGTGAATTTGAAGATGGACCGAACATCGACGTAGCTTCGTTGCTCTTTTTCTTCATGCTCCGGCATGTTCCAACACCTCTTTCAAATTCGGATCGTTTACCGGAATCAACGGCAAATCTTTCAACCTGTGAAGATAATAGGCCATCCATACCCCGCCAATTCCTACCGGCAGAAGAAAATCCAGAATGTGCACTCCGAACCCCTCGTGATGAAATTCCGGGGCGATCAGCCAGAAGAAATCCACAAATCTCATGAAAAGAATACCGACTGCAATCATTTGGAGTGTGCGCACGTTTCTCTTCGTGCTCTTGGAAAGCAGGATCAGGAACGGCAAGGCAAAGTGGAACACAATAAGAACCAAACCGATTCCTTGCCATCCTTTCTGCAAACGGTGGATATACCACGGGATTTCTTCCGGAAGATTCCCCGACCAGATAATCAGAAACTGTGAAAACGCAAGATACGCCCAGACCATGACAAACGCGAGCAGCAATTTTCCCAGATCATGGAACTGCAGCGGCGAAATGACTTCTGAAAGCGGCTTGTAGCTGACCAGAACCGCTGCCACCGCAATCACAAAGGCTAACGCGCTCAGAACCTGTCCTGCAATAATGAGTAGCCCGTAAATGGTGGAGAACCAGTGAGGCTCCAGCGACATCATCCAGTCCACAGAAGCAAAGCTCATCGTGAGACCGTAGAGCAGCAGCCCGACGCCGCCAATCATCTGAAAGCGGCTCTGCAGGCCTGGACTATTTTTCTCGTCTTCCTGTTTTGACCACTTGTTGAGCAGATATGCAAGCAGAATCCATACCAGAAAATAGATTACCGTGCGGACGATGAAGAAGGGAATGTTCAAGTAAGGAGCCTTTTGTTTCAAAACCGCATCTGCTTCCACGGCGCTTACATCTGTCCAATGATAAAGATGCGTCATCCCTGCAAGGATCGGCAGAAAGAGGATCGCCATGATAGGAAGCGTTTTTGTGGCAGATTCCAGAAGACGGCGAACGACTGAGCCCCATCTTCCGCCGGTCAGATGATGCAGAAGGGAAATGGCCAGACAACCCAGAGTAATTCCGATCCAGAAAACGTAGGCGAACAGATAAGACTGAAAGAACTGTCCAGGGTTCAGGAACAAGCCGATCGCAGAAAGCGCCAGTGCACCGGCGCCCACGATCATCGCTCTCTTTTGCCCACGATCCAGAACCGGACGCGTTGTGTCTTCCATTACTGTTCCACTCTTTGGGATTCGAGATCCTTGCGTTCCCTTTCCGGAACGTCCTGAAGCGAAGCGTGCTGGCTCAACTGCAGCGCGCGGATGTAGGCAACGATCGCCCAGCGGTCTTTTACCGGAATTTGTTCGGCATAATTGGACATGGAGCCGAACCCATTTGTGATTACGTCAAAGTAGTAACCCGCGGGGGATTCCCGCAGGCGGTCTATGTGAAACGAAGGCGGACGCCGGAACCCGCGTCTTACCACCATTCCCATTCCGTTCCCTACCTGATCGTGACAGGGTGCGCAAAAGATGTTGTACCGCTGCTGACCGCGCTGCAGCACTTCGGCAGTAGTTGGAAAGGGGAGGGAGCTTACGACCACTCCATTCACTTTGCCTGTGTACAACGCCGGGTCATCGTTCAGATGCCCGCGCGCGACGGTGCCTTCCACCAGAGGACGTGCCGAACGTTGATCCTCAAAGAACTGGCTCTGCTCCAGCGGTTCATATCTCGGCTGATCATGCATGTCCTGTCTGC
>CAZDDB010000422.1:0-2918 GCA_964504105.1 uncultured Acidobacteriota bacterium | reverse complement strand
ACGTTTTTCAGATCGATTCCCTCTTTTGCCATTTCGTAGAGGGGGGACATTTCTCTAAGACGGTTTACGTTATGAATCACTTTGGTGATAACGTAATCCACTTCCTCTTCGGTATTGAATCGCCCCAACCCGAACCGGATTGAAGTGTGCGCCAGATCCTCTCCCACACCGAGCGCCTTCAAAACATACGATGGTTCCAGCGATGCGGATGTGCAGGCTGAGCCGGACGAAACAGCGATATCATCCAGTCCCATCAACAACGATTCTCCTTCCACATACGCAAAGCTGATATTCAAGTTATTGGGCAACCGCTCCACAGGATGACCGTTCAAAAAGACTTCTTCGAGATTGCTTTCAATGGCGTGGCGAAGCTTGTCACGCAGGGCGGTAAGCCGGACCATTTCTTCCGGCATGATTTCCCCTGCAATTTCACACGCTTTTCCAAACCCAACAATGCTGGGAACATTTAAGGTTCCGGAGCGCATCCCGCGTTCATGACCGCCCCCATCCATCTGCGCAACCAATCGGACACGCGGGCCCTTCTTTCGCACATACAACGCGCCAACTCCCTTGGGGCCGTACAATTTATGAGCGGTTAGAGACATGAGATCCACGTTCAAATCATTCACATCCACCGGGATCTTCCCCACCGCCTGGACGGCATCCGTATGTACCAGAACGCCCTTCCCCTTGGCGATCTTCGCAATCTCCTTGATCTTTTGCAGTGTACCGACTTCATTATTTGCGTACATAATGGACACCAGAATCGTCTTATCCGTGATTGAGTCGCGAAGCTCATCCAGATCGATTTGCCCGTACTTATCCACCGGCATGTACGTCACACGTTTGCCCAGCTTCTCCAAACGCTTGCAGGTATCAAGCACCGCTTTGTGTTCCGTGACGCAGGTAATGATGTGATCACCCTTTTCTGCGTACATTTCAGCAACACCCTTGAGCGCAAGGTTGTTGGATTCAGTCGCCCCGCTGGTAAATACAATCTCTTTCGGATCCGCATGGATCAATGCTGCAATCCTGGCGCGTCCTTTTTCAACACCTTCTTCCGCCTTCCAACCAAAAGCGTGATTGCGACTCGCAGCGTTTCCAAATTCACTGGTGAAATACGGAAGCATCTCCTCCAGCACCCTCGGATCTACGGGAGTTGTGGAGTGGTTGTCCATAAAGATCGGCAATTTCATGATTTCTTCCCCTTAAGCTAGAACTTTTTCCCTTTTCGGAAGGGACATCTTCTTCATTTTCTTTATGATGGCTTCGCGATCCGACTTCTTCATTCGTTCAATAAATAGAATTCCATCCAGATGATCGATCTCATGATGCATCGCACGCGCGAGCAGGCCGGAACCTTCGATTTCGATCTCGCGTCCTTCCAGGCTCAAACTTTTCACACGAACAGTATTGGGGCGTTTCACATCGGCAAACAGACCTGGAAAACTCAAGCATCCCTCCGGTCCTTTTTGTTCCCCGTCTTCCCTGAGGATCACCGGATTGATCATGACTACCTGCTTGCTGCGATCATTGCCGCCGCTTACATCGATCACAACGACCCGCTGGTTCACACCGACTTGCGGGGCGGAAAGTCCAACACCGTTTGTAAAGTACATAGTTTCAAACATATCTTTTACAAACCGTCGAACTTCGTGTGTAACTTCCGGAACCGGCTCTGAGATGGATTCAAGTCGCGGATCTCCAAAGTACACAATGTCGAGAATTGCCATGGTTACTGCACCCCCAGACTCACCGGCCCCAGGACTTTCCGTTGTTCATTGAATTCCATCTCCGTGGCAAGCTGTCCGATCGTCATCTGATCCAGCATCCGGTTGACAGTCTGCTGGATCTCCCTTACGTGACGCAGAACCGAACATTTCTTGAACCGGCCGCAAATGAAATGATCGGAGAGACATTCTTGAAGCATCGTCTCACCCTGCATCGCCATAACCACCTCTCTCATGGTAGTCTGCTCTACATTCTTTGTCAGACGATAGCCACCTTTTGAACCCATCTGTGACGCAAGATAACCGCTTCTCTGAAGCTGCTGTAATACCTTCGACATGTAGCTGTGCGGTACATCGAGCGTATCGGAAAGTTTATGCAGGTCAACAACTTGGCCGTTTGGCTGCAAATAGAAGTAGATTAACGCATAGACGGCATCAAGCGTGGCATGTGTAATTTCCATATTGTAGGTCCTGTTGAAGTTGGACTACTCAACTCTAACATACCTAATTTACCGGTTTGGACCGGCGATGTCAAGGGGCAGGAACCGGAACTCTCCGGCGGAAAAGCGACCGGATCGCCCCGGTCAGGCCGGAAAAGGGCCTTCGTGGTTCTTTCTAAAATTGCAGGCCGATTTGGGAAGCGACAGGCTTCAATGCATCGGCAACAAACAGAATGAGCTCATCGAGATTCGCGCCCAGTTGTTCTGCTCCTTTGGTAATATCCTCACGCAGGACACTTCGGGCAAACGCCTTGTCTTTCAGTTTCTTCCGTACCGATTTCGGCTCGATTTCGGAAAGACTCTTCGACGGCTTCACCAGCGTGCACGCTACGATGAATCCTGTCAGCTCGTCCAGCGCAAAGATCGCTTTGTCCACCAAGGCCTTCCGCTCCAGGCCAAGATAATCCGCATGACACTGAATCGCGTAGATGATCTCTTCGGGAAAATTCCTGGACCTCAAAATCTCCGAGCCTTTGAGCGGATGGTCCGGCGGATTCGGATAACGCTCATAATCGAAATCGTGCAGCAGTCCCACCAGCGCAAACAATTCCACATTGTCTCCGTGCTTCTTACCAAACGCGCGCATTACCGCTTCGACGGAATACGCATGTTTGCGCAGACTCTCCGACTGCGTATACTCATGCAATATTTCTAACGCCTGTTCCCGTGAAGGTAGCTGCATTTTTTA
>CAZDDB010000421.1:0-2928 GCA_964504105.1 uncultured Acidobacteriota bacterium | reverse complement strand
TGTAAATCAAAGCACTGAGAATAAACAAAAACATTACGACCGCATAAACCAGCGGGACAATTGGATATCCTAACGTACGGTAGTTTCCTTCCTGAACCGGAAAGCGCCGGCGTAGAGGGAAAATAGAAACAACCATCAGCAGGTTAGCGGCAGAGACAGGCACGACAAAGAAGTTTACGATTCGAGTGAACGTTTGGAAAAAGACAAGCGCAAGAATGGAAGTGATCGCACAAAAGCAGATGGATCCGGCAGGAACTGAAGTTCTGGAAACGGAGGACAGTCCTGTAATGAAAAGATGAGACCTGATCTTTCCGGCATCGGCCATTCCCGCATAAAAGAGCCGGGGAAGCGTCATGATGAGCCCACCCAGCGACCCGAAGATGGAAACCGAGATCAGCACGTTAAGAAACCGGGCACCCGCGGGGCCGAAGGCAAGGCTTGCGACCGACGCGGCAACCAGAGAAGGTTGCTGCCGCATCGACTCCAGAGGAACAAGACGAAGGAAGGCGACGTTACCCAGCAGATAGATCGCAATCACCATGGCGACTCCCACGATTAATCCGGAAGGGAGGTTACGCCCAGGATTTATTACTTCGCCCGCCACGTGGGTTGCATCAATCCAACCGTCATAGGTAAACAAGACTGCAGCAATGCCGAGTCCAACGAGTCTGATAAAAGCTTGTAAATCCAGAATCTTTTCCCGGGGAACGCTCGCGGTTGCCGGTGATGCAAAGAGAAAACTACCGAATACCAGAACCAGAAGCGCCAGGATCTTGACCGATGTGACTACAACCTGTGTGCGTCCGCCCCACTGAACGCCCAGCAGGTTCAGTCCGGTAAAGAACAAAATGGCGCCGATTCCCCAGGCTACAGGTGTCCAGCCATACCAGCCAAACAATTCAGAAGCAAATGTTCCAAACAGCACCGCGATCCCGGCTACCGATCCGGGACCGGCAACCCACATTTGCATCCAAACATTCAAGAAGCCCCAGAAGCGGCCGAATCCCTCGCGGATGATGTGATACATGGCGCCGGTTTCCGGAAGAAGACTGGACAACTCGGCAAGAGTAAGTGTTCCGCAAAGCACGATGAATCCGCTCAACGTCCAGAGGAAATAGACATGCCAGGAATTCCGGGCAATCGAAGCCAGCTCACCTGGAGTGTAAAAAATTCCGGAGCCGATCACGTCTCCGATCACGATGGCGGTGACCGTTGCAAATCCCAGACGGCGCCTTAACATAGAATCAGGAACTCACCGCAAACATAACTCTGCGTCCTCTGCGTCTCTGCGGTGAATCCGTCATACTCTCGATTGTTCGCAGGAAAATTCCACGACATTGCCGTCCGGATCGCGGATCATGCAGTAATACCCGACAACTTCGCCCGCATAAACCGGCCCTTCCAGAAGGATCCCGTCTGCACCGGCACGCGCAGCGATTTCGTCCACATCCTTGCGGCTTTCCACATACACTCCCAGATGGTCCATTCTTTCCGGTTCCTCACTGACATCCCCCAGTGTCTCAAGCAACACGAGCATGAAACCATCCTTTTGACCTGGAAGGCGGACCCAGCGCACATTCAAATCTCCGTCTTTGCGGAAATGAACCACTTCCATTCCGCAGTAACTCCGGTAGAACTCAGCGCTGCGCACTGCATCTCTGACCAGCAACGCAATGTGATTTACAGATTCGATTTTCATAACTCAAATAGCGGCGCCGTGATTGAGCGGGCCGCGTTCTCCTTTTCCAATCTTAAAAGGATGCATCATTGCTCTTGCGATATATTTCTTTGCGGGATCGATCGCCTGGTACACCTTCATCTTTTTGGCCAGATGCACAGCCAGCACGGAGGCAAAGGTGCATCCGAGCCCCCGCGTGTTTGTGCTGACGACTTTTGGTGCGTCGTACAACGTATGCCGTTGGCCATCAAAGTAAACATCCACGGCGCGCGCCTCGAGATGCCCTCCTTTGACCACCACATTTTTCGGCCCGAACTGTGCAATCTTTTCGGCGGCATGCTTCATCCCGGTCAGGTCCTTTACTTCTATTTGCGCAAACAAGGCAGCTTCCTCCAGATTGGGGGTGACTACATCGGCCAAAGGAAACAGCTTTTCCTTGTACATGGCAATCGTCCGATCGTCCCCAAACTGATACCCCGTGGAAGATCGAAGTACCGGATCTACTACAATATTCGTAAGATGGAACGTTCGCAGAAGCTCTGCAATCAGATCTCCGGCCATGGCGTTGGGGAGCATCCCGATCTTCACAGCGTGGATTTCGATGTCCGACACAATTGCCTCCAGCTGTGAGCCGATGACCTCAAGCGGGACAGGATAGACGCTCTCCACTTTCTGTGTGTTCTGCGCGGTGAGCGCAGTCACTACCGCCACTCCGTAGACCTGCCACCTGAAGAAAGTCTTGATGTCTGCCAGAACTCCTGCGCATCCGCTGGGGTCCAGGCCGGAGATCGTCAAAACATTTCGATGCATCGTTGACTACAAGTAAAGTAGATACTTTTCGCGGCTTTTGCGAAAAGCCTTCAAAGGACCGGACCACTTCTCTTCCATGCTGTCCGGATGAGCTCCTTTTCCCAGATCTTCGCGAATCCACGAGTTGCCGAACAAGACGTCGATTGGGTATCGATCGGTTACGAATTCGTACGGAGGTTGCTTCCATTGAAACGATGCGCCAAACTCCTGATGAAACACCGACAGGAGACACAGTGCTGTCTTGACAGGACAGAACGAGCGTCGGTCGGTCACATGAAGCTGAGCTCCTCCGCAAAGTTGCCCCGCGTATTTGTTGAACGTTGGCTTGAAGAACAGTGGTCTGAAAAAAACTCCCTTCAGCGAAAACCGATCCATCGCTTTGCAAAGCCGGATGGGATCGATCCAGGGAGCGCCAAAAATCTCAAACGGACGGGTTGTCC
>CAZDDB010000420.1:0-2931 GCA_964504105.1 uncultured Acidobacteriota bacterium | reverse complement strand
GGCGCCACAGGCGCCTTCACTGAAAAAGAATTTGCAAAAACAAAGCGAGTTTCTGGGGGGACTTGATCAGGAAGGCCTTTTCCCGCTTTGTTTTTGCAAATTCTTTTTCAGTGGGCCCAAGGGGCCGGCGGCTGCCTTGGCGTTCTGGTATGTTGAATCAGTCCGTTCAAGTTCGCTCGGTGCTTGGGTGATTGTTGTAATCTTAAGCAAATACGTCACAGTATTTGTAGAAGGAAGCACTAAGACACCAATAACATAGGGTCTTTTCTCGCAGTCAATTTCAGGTATCGGTTGCGGTTCCATTTTGTTGCGTCCAATATTTGACTAACGCAGATTAGCAGTGTTTAATAATGGACTTAAAGGTGTGTCATTTTTTTTAGCGACATGCCGAGGTGGGAGTGAAACATGAAACTCGTGGGTTTTTTCCTTTTTATTCTTGTCCTTTCCGCCAGTGTGGTTTCAGCTCAATCCAATGATGAAGGATTGGCGTTTCTGCAGCTAAACTTTTTTAACCCAGGAGCGCGTTCGCTCGCCATGGGCGGCGCCTTTGTTGGGATGGCGGATGATGCCACAGCCGCACTGGCCAATCCGGCGGGTATGACCGTTTTGATCCGGCCGGAATTCAGCGTCGAGTTTTCGGCAACCAACTACAAGAACGAAATCCCCTGGACATCCGGCTCGCAGTCGTTCGATGTTGAAACCGATAATCTGGGCATCACCAGGGAGTTCAACTTTCAAAATAATTTCGGCGCGGCAGATTTTAGTAACACGATCAGCAATCTTTCTTTCGCCAGTTTTGTTTATCCGGCAATCAAGAACAAGTTTGTCATTTCCGGTTTTTATAATGAACAAACGAAATTTGAAAGAGAATTTCTGACAACGGGGTATGACCGGATCGTTCGCTCGGTCAACGGAGTTGACTGCAACGGAGATTGCGGCCTTGGTCCGGACGATATACTCAATTCCTTCTTTGCCACAGATACCACTCTGCAATTCAAGATCAGAAATTTCGGCGCCTCGCTTGCAGTCGGTCTGGGGAGCTATGTCAATCTAGGGGTTACACTCACTTCGTCCAAGCTGGAAGTCGACAGCAACACCCTCCGATTGAATACGGACAACAGTTCCAGTAACCGGGAATCCCTCACTGGAGACGATCGGCAGTTCTCCTATTCTCTTGGCGCATTGTTGAAGCCGAGTGAAAAGTTTTCTTTCGGTTTCGTGTATACACACAGACCTGAATTTGACGTCACATCCAGCACAGCGACGTTCAACCTGGACGGCTCCGTGTTCAAGGAAGTCAGCATCAATCCTACTTTCAGGATTCCCGACAACTACGCGGTTGGAGTTTCCGTGCGCCCCAGCGATCGCTTTGCCCTGAACTTTGACGTCAACCGGATCATGTACTCTCAGCTAAATGACGGCTATTACAACGCCTTCTTTTTTGGTACCGATACAGCAAGTCCTTTGAACAACAAGACCGATTTCAACAAGAACGATCTGGAAGTCGAGGATGGGACCGAGGTACGTTTTGGCGGAGAATATGCGGTATCCTTGGGAAGCCATCCTTTCTTCATCCGGGCCGGATACTGGCATGAGCCGTTCCACAGCAACATTTCCACCGCGGAGGACTCGGCACAGCAGCTGCTCTTCGATGCAGGTTTACCGGCTAACGAAGTAAATGCGGATCCATTCTTCTCCCGTTCGCTGAAAAAGGATTACAGCCATGTTTCATTTGGTACAGGAATCGGGTTGGGACAGGTTACAATCGACTGGGCCTACGACTACTCGAAGAATTTCAAGCGCTTTATCCTGTCGACGAATTTCCATTTGTAGACAGGCCCTGATCGTCTTCGTGTTCTTGCTCGTCTCCGGAGCAGCCTTTGCGGAAGTCTGGTACAAAGCCTATGATGACGCGTTGAACGCCATCAAGAAAGGATCGTGGAGCGACGCGGAGCAGGACCTGAAGCAAGCGCTGGCGAGCGAGCCTTCGGATAATTGGAGCAAGAGAACGACGGGGACGTTCACAATCCGTTACATCCCGAACTACTGGCTCGGGGTTGTTTACTTCAACCAGGGGAGATGGCGGGAAGCTGTTGATCAGTTCCAACGTGTGCGCGATAGCGGAGTAATCAAAGAAAAAGCCTCTGAATATGCCTCCATGTCGTCCTATCTGGATCAGGCAAACGCAAAACTGAAGCCTGTAGAGGTGAAACCGCCACCCAAGATTGCCGAGCAGAAACCACCGCCGCCGATCGAGGAGACCAAACCACCACCGATCGAGACAAAGCCACCCGTCGAAACACCCGACCTGAAGGCGGAAGCCAGAACCTTCATCCAGAAGGCGCAGGAAATGCTGAGCCAGAGACGTCTGGAAGAAGCCGATCAAGCGATTCGTTCTGCAGAGAAAAAGGATCCCTCGAACCCCGAACTACAAAAACTCCGAACACAGCTTGAGGCAAAACGCGAAGCGGCCGCATTCATTCAAAAAGCGGAAACGCTGTTGAAGGATAATCAGTTTGAAGCGGCCACAGAGACCCTGAAATTGGCGGGACAAAAAGATCCTTCCAATCCGGCGATCCAGAAATTGGCCTCCAGGATTACAGAAGCACGAAACAAATTTATTGCCGATAACAAGAACATGGATGCGCAAAAGAAACAGGCGGAATTTGAGAGCATCATGGCCCAGGCTTCACGTTCTCTGAGCGCAAAGGGATTCGATCCGGCACGAGGCCAGGCAAAACAGGCGCAGATGATTGGGCTGGACCAGAAAAGGGTTGCGGATTTCCTGAAACAGATCGATGCGGCGGAATCGTCGTTCTTGCTGAACGAAGCAAATCAAGCGCTTGCCTCAGGCGATTCTGATCAGGCTGAAGTGCTTGCAAAAAGGATCACCGCGATCGGACTGAATCGGGAGGATCTGGATCTACTTCT
>CAZDDB010000419.1:0-2935 GCA_964504105.1 uncultured Acidobacteriota bacterium | reverse complement strand
TCCGCAAGATTTGATATCTCCGGAGCGGCGAAACGTGATGGTCTGAGTGGAGCTGCAGCCGGAAGAGAAACAGATTTGTGAGTTTGTGACTCGAATTCCATGCGTGCGCTAACGTCACTCTTTCATATCGTCCGGAAGAGAGCTGCTTACGTTGCAGGCCGTAATGCTCCACATAGTTCACTCCTTCCAGCAAGGTAATCGCGATCAGACTCTGGATTAGAAAATAAATCACCGCTGAAATGCCGAGCAGGGCTCCGAAAGTTGCAGCCACAAGAAGAGGCAAGAGAACGAACCATAGCATTTGGTTCTGAGGGCGCCAAACGGAGCAACCCTTTCCTTTCAGCCTTCTCCCTTCCAGTCTCCATGCACTCTTGAAGCTTCCTACAACGCTTCGGGTGTAGAAAGCATAGAACGATTCGCCAAGTCGCGCTGATGCGGGATCCTCCGGCGTACAAACGTGAACGTGGTGTCCCGAGTTGTGCTCCACACAGAAGTGCATATAACTGACCGTCATCAGAAGCAACTTGCCCATGAATCTTTCCGGCCGATTTGTCTGATGACATAGCTCGTGGGAGACTGTTACTCCAACTACTCCGGTTGTGATGCCGATAGACAAGACCAGGCCGATCGTTTCTGAGACCGACAAGTTTCCCCGTGAAACGGCAACCGCTCCCCAGATCACCAGAGCTACCTGTACAGGCACGTAAAGCCACATAACGATCCGAAAACTGATCCTCTGCGCAAGATCGTCCGACTCTTTTTCCGATGGATGATCCGGCGCAGGACCGATCATCCAATCCAGGAATGGAACGAGCAGGCAGACGCCAAAAGGAGTCAGAAATGTAAACGGCCCACCAAGCATATAACCGACAATCACACTGGCAGGAACCACAAACGCAAGACAAAAAGAGAGCGCCTCCATGAGAGTAAACATACCATAAGGGCGCAGACAGCAAAACCCGCAACAAGCACTGACCTGCGGTATACTAAGCAACTTACTGCGAGACCCTCGATGCGTATTTTGCTTCTTCTAAGAGTATAAGAACGCGAGTATCTATGAACCTCCAATGCGGTTGCTACTTATAAATCCGAAATTTCCTGAAAGTTTCATGGGCTTGTCTTGGGTGTTAGATCAAATCACCCGCGATAAGAAGGCGCTTACTACACCTCTCGGGCTTTGCACCGTGGCAGCGCTCTGTCCGGCGAACTGGGATATCGCCATCATTGATGAGAACATCGAACCGATCGATTCGGAAGTTGAGGCTGATATCGTTGGCGTTTGTGGGATGGCTGTACAGTTTCTTCGACAAAAAGAAATTCTAAGCCATTTTCGAAGAAAAGGGCGTTATGTCGTTGCCGGCGGAAGCTATGCCTCCCTTTGCCCTGAAGAATACGCTGATTTGGCAGATACGGTTATTTCAGGAGAGGCAGAGTATATTTGGCCTCAGTTCTGCACCGACTTCGAAAAGGGAACACCAAAAAAACTTTATCAACAGGCCGGAGAGGTCGATTTGACACACTCCCCTGTGCCATGCTACGACCTGGTCAAAACGAGCCTTTATTGCACCGTTGGCCTTCAATTCTCCCGCGGATGTCCTTTCCTTTGTGAGTTCTGCGATATCATTGTAACGTTCGGACGAAAACCGCGCACCAAGAGTCTTGATCAGGTAGAGCGGGAGCTGGATTCGCTTCGGGCGCTGGGGATCTCTCATGTATTTTTCGTTGATGATAATTTCATAGGTCATCTTCCGCATTGCAAGATGCTCCTTGCATTTTTGGCCGAATATCAGAAGAAGCATGATTACCGTTTTACGTTCGGAACCGAGGCGTCGATCAACATGGCGGCCGATCGCCGGCTCCTAGAGTCTTTTCGGGAGGCAAATTTTCAATGGGTCTTCATCGGAATCGAGACCCCGAATCAGGAAGCACTCATCGAGACAAAGAAGATACAGAATACTAGAGAGGATCTCTTGAAATCGATTGGGACTATCTATTCCTTCGGTCTTGATATCTATGCCGGTTTCATTGTCGGATTTGATGCAGATGACCAGACAATCTTTGATCGTCAGTTTCGTTTTATTGTCGAATCGGGAATTATTGTTTCCACGGTCGGATTGTTAACAGCTATTCCCAAGACCCCATTATTTAGACGTCTCCAAAAGGCAAACCGATTGAGATCGACAACCCAATTTCACAGGATCCGTAATAATTTTGCCGCGACCAATCTGATACCGCTCAAGATGACATATGATGAGATGATTGATGGATTTCTTAACTTGCAAGCCCGGCTCAGTGAAGAAAAAACAATCTATCAAAGGATCTCCAATAAATTTCGTTCCCTACTCAACTCATCTACAACGTCCAATTTACCTCCTGGAAAAATATTCCTCTATTCGTGGCGATTTCTCATTTATGGGCTGCTTCCGGGTGGTTATAAGAGATGGTATTACTTTCTGGGCTCTTTGTTTCTTGCATTCAGGCATTCTGTAGGATTTCCCATTGTTATAATGAACTGGATCTACGCACTTTCGTATAGACAATTTTGTCTTGAAGAGATTAACAGAAATGGCATAGATCCAATTCCCTTTTCGTGGAACTCCACACTTTCGAAGCCAACAAAGTCCGGTTGTTTGCCGCCAGAAAGTCTTATCATACGTTAGCACCCAATGAAACTGCTGCTTGTCAATCCGAGATTTCCCGAAAGTTTCTGGAGTTTCTCCTGGGCATTCGAGCGGATCGCGGGCACCAAAACAGCCCTAACAACGCCTCTTGGGCTTGCCACAGTGGCCGCGCTTTGCCCCCCGAACTGGGATCTAACCATCATGGATGAGAACATCGAACCGATCGATTGGGATCATGAGGCAGATGTCGTTGGCGTTTGTGGGATGGCCGTTCAATTTCAACGCCAAAAAGAGATTCTGAATGGCTTTCGAAG
>CAZDDB010000418.1:0-2969 GCA_964504105.1 uncultured Acidobacteriota bacterium | reverse complement strand
CTCATCGACTTCCGTATTGTAGGACAAACCGCCTACGAAAAGTTTCTTTTGCAAAGTTGTTTTCTCCTAAACTTAATTTTTTGTGGACTGAAAGAGCCGTTGGCAGACTAACCGCAGAGGATTCTCGAGGCCCCAACTTCACAAAACGAAACGAGGGCAGGATTCCGGATAGCGGAGAGCTGTTTAGCGGAAGGCTTCCAGCACGACCCTACTATACTGTCTTTGTGCAAAAAAGCAAGTTTCTCAAAAAATGAAACACTGTTTCACCTTATGAAACTACTCGCGGATGACGCGGACGCAGGCAGGGATGGGAACATGTGTGCCGTCGATATAGACCAGGGCTTCCTCATCAAAAAAGGCGTTTTCCAGCCCCAGTTCGTTGACGCGATCCAGAAACTCCTGGATTTCGGCACGCTGCTCTGCGGAAACTTCATTTTCATTCCATTCGAATCGCAAAATTCCCTCCAGGAAGGAGTTTAACACGATATACTGAGAATGACTTTCCATGCAGATCTGGGACAAACGGCAGTCGATCGTTTCCTCAATCGGTGCGGTGATCGTTGCTGTCATTTTTTCGATGGTGCTATTTCACCGCGGATTGTACGCGCTGTTCTTCCTGCCCCCTGTGTTGGCCGCAATTTTCTACTACTTCAACATGCGCCGTTACCTTCTTCGTACCCGATGGATCAAGCAGCCGTTTCCCGAAACATGGAGAAGTTTCCTGGACCAATGGGTTGCGTATTACAGAATGCTCAAACCAGACGAGAAGGCGCGTTTTGAAAGAGATGTGTGGATCTTTTTGAAAGAGAACAGGATCACCGGAGTGGAAACAAGGATTGATGACTCTCTCCGGTTGCTGGTAGCCGCCAGCGCCGTGATGCTCACCTTCGGTCACCCGGACTGGGAATACCGGAAACTTCCGGAGATCCTGATCTATCCGCGGGCATTTGACGAAGAGTACAGTGTTACATCCAGTTCGCGGAAACGTTCTCTGGCAGGCCAGGTAGCGCCCCACAATGCGATCGTTCTGGCACGCAACGAGCTCGAAGAAGCCTTTCGAAATCCGGGGCGTGTCTATCATGTTGGACTGCACGAATTCGCGCATGCGCTGGATCTCGCCGATGGTGTGGCTGAAGGTATTCCGGGGGATCTAAATCCGCGCAAGATCGAAGAGTGGTACACACTCCTGCAGAAGGAGATCGCAAAAGTACGGAAGAAACGTTCGATACTGGATCCGTACGCTGCGAAGAATACGGGGGAGTTATTCGCGGTTGCGGTGGAGCATTTCTTTCAGCAGCCTGACGAGCTAAAACAGCAACATCCTGAGCTGTTTCGCGCGTTGTCGGAATTCCTGAATCAAGATCTTTCCTCTTGAAATACCCTACCAAACCCGATATGTTCATCTTTGCTGGAGGTGTGAACGTTTCTGGCCCTGGCGGCCGGGAAAGGCAGCCGTTCCAGCAGAAGTTGGGAGAATCATGGAGAGGGGTCTTTCGGTCCGGATCATCGCGTTTACCTGTTTCAGCGCGTTTTGCTATTTTGGCGCAACAGCCATCATCACAGTTGTACTGGCAATTCTCGCTGCTTACCTTCTGGATCCGTTTGTAAATCTCTTGCTGCGGATTCATTTTCGACGCGGTCTTGCGATCATTGTCACGATGTTGATTGCGGGCGCATTGCTGGCAGGAATGGCCATGCTGTTTGTGGACCGCGCCCAGAAGTTTTCTGAAAACCTTCCTCGCTACACCACAAAGATTCAGAAAGTTTCCAGAGACATCCGGAACCGGCTTCGAACCGTGGAAAAAACGTCGCAGGCCATCAGCAATACAATCCTGCCAAAAGGCGCCAAAGAGCCGGCCCTGATGCGCATTGAGCAATCGAAGACCTGGCGAGAATTCTTTTTTCGGGATCTCGGACCGGTGTATGAACTGCTCATCCTGATCAGCTTTTTTCCGTTTCTGGTTTACTTCCTGCTGGCCGAGAAGGAACAGCTCCGCGAGTTTGTAGTCAGCCTGATCCGTTCCCGCACAAATCTTTCGCACACGTATGTCCGGGACACCTCGGACCAGATCGTTCACGACATCAACATGAAGGTCCGGGGCTTTGTGCTTGGCTATTTGTTGAGCACCGCCATCATCTTTTTTGCCAGTTGGATTCTATTTCTGCTTTTTCGTGTGGAACAGGCTTTTCTCTGGGCGGTGATTTTCGCGCTCATGAACATCCTGCCGTTTGTGGGGGCGTTTCTTTCTGCGATGCCGCCAATTGCCATTGCGATCCTGCAATTTACTTCAATTCAAAAAGCGATCTTCCTTCTGGTGATTTGCCTGCAGCTTCATTTGCTCTACTCGAACTGGCTGATCCCGCGGACAACGGGACCGCGAACCGAACTTTCCCCGCTGATGATTCTCCTGGCAATGATTTACTGGGGCTTCTTGTGGGGAGCGATCGGGATTTTTCTAGCGGTTCCACTGACCGCATCCCTGCGTTCTATGTGGATGCAGTACCGCAAGCTGCAAATTGCTAACGGTTTGACATGAGCAGGCACCGCATGCTCACCAGCGGTGATAGGCGGGATGACCGGGCTTGACGGCGACAAACGTGCCGCGGCATGTTGCGCAAACTTTTTCATTCGCAATCAGCTTGGCTTCCACGATCGCGCGGTCTTCCTGTGATTCTGCAATCCCGGCAACAAGCCGCACAGCGCCGTTTGTGGGAGTTGGCCGCAAAAGCTTGATCGCGTAATCGGCCGTTACCGTGCACGGAGGATGATCAGCGCCTGCCTTCTGCATCAGATGCCATGCGGCTGCCCAGTTGGAATGGCAGTCCAGCAACGCACCGATGATGCCTCCCTTCAAAACTCCGGGAAACGCTTCATGGTGCGATTCCGGTGTCCACTCGGCGACTACTTCATTCCCACTGACAAAGCTGCGGATGTGAAGCCCCTTTTCATTGGCGGGACCGCAACCGAA
>CAZDDB010000417.1:0-2983 GCA_964504105.1 uncultured Acidobacteriota bacterium | reverse complement strand
TGCGTGCCTTCCGGAACGATCGATGCAGGCGTATAAGTGAGAAGCGCCGGGAAAAAGGATAAAGGCTGCTCCAACTCAATGATGAATTCTTGTGCCGAGATAATTCGTAATCCTTCCAGTTCCAGTGACTCACCGTTGAGTATCCGGCTTGCTCCACGAATGGGGGAAAGGAGCCAACGGCTTTGTGCCTCCTTCTTTTGCAGGAGACGCTCAAAGGAGAAACGAACATCTCGAGCGGTGACGCGCCTGCCGTCATGAAAGCGAACTCCCTCTCGCAGGTGAAACCGAAACTGTCTGCCCCCTTGTTCCGCACGAAACGAAGAGGCAAGCCAGGGAATAATCCTGGCTCCTTCTACTGCGCGAGTTAAAGTATCAAAAATAGAAGGAAGAACATATGCCTGTGGAAGAGTCGATGTAAGCGCAGGATCCAGGTCGTGCAGCGGCCCCCCCAATGGAATCTGAAGAATTCCTCTTTCCGTTCGGGCCGCCGGAGCAACTGCGATCATTTCCGATTTCTGAACCTCAGCATAGTTCACGTACGGAGGGCTGCTGGAAATAGCTAAGTTTCGTAACTTCGGACCGGCTATCCTTTGGCCAACATCATGGAACAGCGGAATGAACGCTGCTTGATCCAGAAGGTGCTTTTCGATTCCCCGGTAAATCTTTTCTCTTTGCTCCGGCTGCTGCTCCAGACGCGCCTGCTCAATCAATTGGTCGGTTTCTTTGGATGAAAAGTAACGCCGGAACTGACCGATTCCTGAATGAAAGAGTCCGTGAGTGAAACTATCCGGATCATCATAGTCTGCAATCCATCTACCGATCAGCAAATCGATTCCGCCGTTATTCTGCCACGTATCATTGTAAGACTTAATGTTCGGGGTCTTGATCGAAATCTGAACGCCTATATCGGACCACTCTTTGAAAAGAGCCTTCGTCAACGAGGAATAGCGGTCCTGGAGTAATGGATGAACCGAAGCCTGGAGTTGAATCGGCAGTGAAATCCCTGATGAATTCAATAACTCCATGACCTTCTCACGCTCCACCGGATAAGATCTTCTACCCGGATCGTGACCAAGAACGCCTGGCGGCAGAAGGCCCTCAGCGGGTTGCGCCAGGCGGCCCAATGTACTTCGCACAAGATCGTGCGTTCGCACAACGCCGGCCAAAGCCTGTCGAAACTCAAGGCTTCGGCATGTCGGACTCGAGGTATTGAAAACAACAAGGTAAACGTTCTTCAGTGGAGCTTCGGCCAGAGCGGCTCCATAACGTCGTTCGCGAAGGATTTCGTCCACATCCTGTGGAAGCATGTCGCGCACGAGATCGAATCTTCCTGAGCGGAAGCCTTCCGCAATCTCAACTGAGTTTAACCCCACACGAAATTCGACTCCATCCAGACAAGAGGAAACACCTTTCCAGTAATCTGAATTCCTTTCCAGCCGAATCAAGCTCTGATCGAAGGAAGATATGCTGAATGGTCCCGTACCAAGAAATCTGGATCCTCCCGAACTTGGACCGGAAGGCTGAATGGCAACAGTGGTCCTCGGGTCAGTCAACAACGCTGGAAAGATGGGAAGCCGGTCGAACAATTGGAATTGAATGATGTTATCAGAAAGTGCAACGATCCCTTTTATATGCGAAACGGCTCCGTTTAAGAATTCTTGAACTCCAGCGATTGCTTCAAAGGCAGAAGGTAAAACCTGCGAACAGCGACGTATCGCCTGTTCCATAGCAGTCTTGATCTCGTTTGCGGTGAGCATTTTGCCATCATGGAAGCGTATGTTTTTTCGGAGAACGAAGAGGAATAGCGCTCCCTCATTCAAAGATTCCCAGCGCTCACACAGATGAGGGATCAGATTTCCCTGCGCATCCGTTGAAACAATCGTTTCAAATACGTTCGCAAGAAGTTCTGCTTCCTCATTGAAGGCAATCTCCACAGGATGTCTGGCCGTACATGGATTCGTAAGAGCGACCACCAGGACCCCTCCGCGCAGCACTTCTTCTGCGGCTTCCTCTTTTGCAGGTTTGATCTTTTCCGCTTGTTCCAGGTATTCGCGGGCCTTTTCATATTCGCCGCGGAGATTGGCTACGGTCGCGGCAAGAGAGAGAAGCCGGAAAAGCGTGGCCGTATCACCGACTGCACCGGCCAGATCGAGTCCTCTTTCAACCCACCGTCTCGTTTCATTTACCTTCATGCCTTGCCAGGAAATCTCGGCAGCGGACAAAATCGTAGCGAGTACTTTTGCGCTCTGCTTGTCCTTTTCAAAGATCTCAATGGCCTGTTCCAATTCTTTGATGGCGGCATTCACATTCCCCGCCATCCGGTGAGCGGAAGCCAGCATGATTCTGGCTTCTCCAACTTCCGACCGGTCCTCCGCATCTTCTGCCAGAAAATCGAGAACCGTTCGAATCGTGCGAATTGCATCTTCCGGACTGAAAGTATCCAACGATTTTTTCGCAAGAAGAAAGCCGTACTCGATTACTTTTTCCTGTACGTCTGCCTGCGCGTAATGATCAAAGAGCTGAGGATAGACCCGTTCCAGCCGCCCTTTGTTTCGCTTCTCCAATTCTCCCGCATGTTTCTTGTGCATGCCCTTTCTTTTACGGCGCGGCATCGAAGAATACAGGACGTCGCGAACAACGCCGCTCGAAAAAGCAAGCCGGTCGGTACGCGACTGCCGGTCTTCTTCGATGAATCCGGCCCGGACCAACAACTCGACTGTGTTTTCCAGATCTTCGTACTCATCCGCAAGCGTCTCCAGATCGGCAAAATCAAACGATCTGCCAAGCACCGAAGCAACAGAAAGAATTTGACGCGGGTTGTCCGGCAACCTTTCGATTCGTTCTTCCACCGCTTGCTGAATCGTTGCGGGCAGATCTTCAATCGAGATGGCGGTTTCACTGGACAACCGGCAGACGCCGCTATCATCCTTAATGATGGCTCCGGAATCCATCAACGATCGGGCCAGTTCTGTTGTGAAATATG
>CAZDDB010000416.1:0-2989 GCA_964504105.1 uncultured Acidobacteriota bacterium | reverse complement strand
GTGTCTTTGCGCCTTTGCGTCTTTGCGTTGAAATCCTTGCTCAAAAAGCAACAATGCGTGCTCTGCGCCTCTGCGGTGAATCCTCCGTTCAATCGTCGTCGAAAATTTTCTCCCACCAGGATTCTTCTTTATTTTCGCTTGACGGACCGCCCTGAATCCCGGCCTTCTTTCGGATGTTGTCGATCTCCCAGCCGGTGAGTTTTGCGAGCGTCTGCGCTTCCGTTTCCAGCCGCTCTCGCAGATCCTTTCTGTATCTCTTCCCTTCCTGGCAGCTGATTTCCCCCTTGAACGGATGCCTCAGGATGTAACGTCCTTGAAAGTTTTCGCGATTGGGCGTCGCCTGAAACACCAGATCTTCGGGAAACTTCTCGCGTCCGTAGCGCACATGCAGGCGTGAGATGTAAACGTTTGATCCGCCGGGAACAGGACGCATTTTGCCGGATGGTCCCGTTTCATCCATCCAGAAGACTCCGGCCTTTCGCAGTTCTTCGGGAGTTAACGGATCAGCCGCGCAGGGATCGCACCAGTTCATATCCCAGGCATATTCCAGAAACACAACATTCTTTCCTTCCCGCTCATAGGCGCGCTGGAACAAAGCACGGTAGAAATCCCCAAACTCATTCTTCACATAGATTGGGATTTCCACATCTGAGGGAATGCGCACTGTGCGATAGTTGGTGACTTCGGCGCGTCCTTGCGGGGAGAGTATGTATGCGACCAGATCCTGATCCCCCCTCGCATTCGCCATGCCAAGCCGGATCGGCAACATGAATTTGGGAGATTCGTAGGCCATTTGAAGCGGACGCAAAAACTGCTGACCTGTCTTTGCAAACTCCTTCAGATTCACCTTTGCGACAAAAAACTTCATGTTCTGTTTGATGTAAGGCTGAAGCAGCGGGGCAGCGCCCTCCGGCATCCGATACCCATTTTCACGCAGCCAGATTTCCAACCCGCCTGATTCCTTTGCGCTCAAAATAAGGATGTCGTATTCGCCGACGGTAAACTGTGCCTCAATCTTTACACCAAGGGCATCCGCGCGCTCTGATTTCATTTTGGCACCCGCCATGGGAGCCGGCATTGCTTCGTACTCGACAATCGGCGCGCATGGATCCGGATCAAAGTACTCCACGAGGCGAGGCGCGCTGAAGGCATCGAGTCTCTCCAAAACCTGTGGATCCCCGACATGAACCTGTCCCTTCTGCAGTACCACAGGAACGGGCACTACGATCGCAAAGTCCTTCAACTCTCCCTGATAGTCATTTGCCATCGTAAGAACCGTGCGGTCGCCATCCCGCGCGATGACAACCCTGGAAGCCTTGTTAAAGAGTTTTGCATCGGCCTTCGCGACAAAAAAACCACAGAATCCCCAACTCGTGTTGGAGCTCGCGGCAAGGATCAGAACGATCAGTAGATATCTCTTCCAATTCATGCGACTAACCTCCCTTCGGCCCGGGATGAAACAGACCCGGTCCATTCAAACCTTTTTGCCGGCAACCATAAATCAAACACAATTGTTAACGGAGAAAGAATAAACAACGACCAGAAGACTGCCGTGGGCATGAAGAACTTATTTCGCAAAACAAAAGTGAGTGACGCTACCATCGCGGCCCACAGGATGCGGGCGCGACGGTCATCGGGGATGGCGCGGGGGTCGGTGATCATGAAAAACGCAAACAGCAGCAACGCCCCGCTTGTCATCCGGTGCAAATATACGTCCCAGGTCCACCCCAGCCATGCATTCCTCGCGGCCTCCAGTCCAAAATAACACAGTAGAAAAGCGCCCGTCGTATCCCATCTTCCGACTTTCCGCACAACCATCGCTCCTGCCCCGAGAAACAAAAACGCATACCACAATTCTTCCCCCCATTGTCCGGGCGTTACCCATGCGTCCGGGGTAAGCGTCAACACCGCAATGATTCCAAAATTAGATGGATTAAAAAAGTGTTTTCCGCGGTAGCGGAACACGAACTTACACAAGATCGATAATACGCCGGCAAGAACCATCGTGAAAAGCGAGTTTGCCCGAAGAAGCAAACACAGGCTCAAAACGGTGATCCACGCGCTCTTGAGCGAAGTTCCACGCATCAGCACAAACTGCGTCATCAGGCCGGCAGTTACAACCGCAGCCATCAGAGTCAGATGAACCGTAAAGTCTCTGCCAAAGACTCCAAGAATCAAGAAGCCACTTAGAAAAAGGATCTGATAGTCGCGGGCATCCTGAAATAGTTTCATCATCTTATAAGAACGCCGGACCGGCGTTCTGGATTTAAAGCGAAAGCCACCAGTTCCGAATTTCTTCCCAGGGGAACAGGGGTCCGGGATCAATCTTCCTGCGAATTCGGACTTCCGGGTCATCCTGTGCCGGAATCAACAGCGTGTCCAGATCGGAATGACGCGCAATCTTCTGCATATTCGGATAGCGGTGCTTCAAGTCCGCAAGAAATTCCTTGAGAGAGTCGATCTGTGCGGACCGATACTCCTCGGTGACCTCTTGATGTCTGGAGTCAAACCAGTTCGGATACCGGCCCGAATTGACCATCTCAATTCCGATCGAGTTACGGTTGCGCCCAATTACATGATACGCGATCCGGTCATCATGCACATAACGGTACACCGCGCCGTTGCGATCGATGTAATAATGGCCTGAATTGCCGGTCTTGTTTTCCGAATGAACGATCCGCTCCCCGTATTCCTTTGCCATCTCCAGAGTAGGAAGCTCGGTGCAATGAAGGACCACCAGTTCTAATGTATTCGTATCCCTCTTCTCAAGCCGGTCATTGTAGGAAAGCAGATCGTCGAGGAGATTCATTTTCGATACTTAGGCCCTTACATCTCAAATCGTTTCAAAAAAAGCAAGAATATTTTGGGGCGTTAGCGGTTTGCCCAGTGTTCATGTTGGTTTTGACGCTTTTTCAAACTGCTCCAACTTTCGGTGAATGTCCGATAGCAATTTTAACGCAAAGACGCAAAGTCGCAAAGAAAGGAGCTT
>CAZDDB010000415.1:0-3008 GCA_964504105.1 uncultured Acidobacteriota bacterium | reverse complement strand
ACCTCTCCGTTTACAATTTCCGCCTTTGCTTGTTCTTGATAGAGCTCTTCGATGGATGCTTGTGTCTTTATAGACATCAGATTGCTCCTGAATTCCATGGTACCACAACCACAAAGACACGAATCGTGGTA
This sequence comes from uncultured Acidobacteriota bacterium, assembly GCA_964504105.1. Classification (GTDB taxonomy): domain Bacteria; phylum Acidobacteriota; class HRBIN11; order JAKEFK01; family JAKEFK01; genus CAZDDB01. Next base: position 2,877 of record CAZDDB010000415.1, on the reverse strand, counting down.
GGGGCGGGCCTTGTCCCCGCCCGCACGGAGCGGGCGACCACAAGGGTCGCCCCTACTTCTTTTCTTGCAGTTTGCGGGCGATGGAAGTGGCCATTTTTCTGGGGCCAATCTGTGCGGCCACAGCGAGAACACGGTTCATGAAACCGGGAATCACAACCGTTTTTCCTTTCATCATGGATTCGTATCCGATTCGCGCGACCTCTTCGGAACCCTGCCTGCGCAATGTCTTGCTACTGCCCAGACCCGAGTCTTCGAGGTAGGCGCGCTTCTGAAAGCCGGTGCGCGTTGGGCCGGGACACAATACAGTCACCGTAACGCCGGTGCCGTTCAGTTCGTTTGCGAGCGCTTCGGAAAAGGACAACACGTAGGCTTTGGTAGCGTAATAGACTGCCATAAGTGGTCCGGGTTGAAACGCAGCTGTGGAAGCAAGATTCATGATCCTTCCATTCTTTCGTTCCAGCATTTCGGGCAAAAACAGCTTTGTCAGATGAGTAAGCGCGGTGACATTCACCTGCAACATTTCCAGGAGCAAGGGAAGATCCGTTTCGGAAACGAATCCATACATCCCAAATCCTGCGTTGTTGACCAGCATATCGATGTGAATCGATTCTCGCTGACATTCGGAATAGATCTTCTCAGGAGCACCAGCAACCGCAAGATCCTTCGGAATTACGTGGACTTGAATGCCGTGAATTGCACGAAGCTCACCGGCCAGAGACTCAAGCGCCTTCTGATTTCGAGCAACAAGAACGAGATTGTGGCCGTTTTTCGCAAAGATCTTTGCGAGATCATAACCGATCCCGCTGGAAGCTCCTGTAATCAAGGCGGTCTGACTCATCCTTTTCTGCAAATAGCGATCATCTCGCCTGAAATGTAGTCGTAGGGGCGCTCATCAAAATGGCCAAACAAAGCAGGTTGAAAACCGGAACGCACCAGCAGATGTTCCAGTTCGTACCGGAAGATGTAGCGAAGCGTGAAGTTTGCTTCTTTGCGCGCAACCAGGAGTCCGGCTGCGTTTCGTTCCTCCCAGTTCATCACGACTTTAATGATTTGACCCACGAGGTCGGCGCGCGCCTGATAATAGCGGGTAATCGTGCTTTCCGTCTGTGCATTTTTGCGGGAAAATTCTTTTTCCCATCCCTGTTTCTCGTTTCCATAATGACTGAGGCGATCAATGTTGGGCGTAAACACATCCAGGATGAACAATCCGTCCTCTTTCAAGTGTTCCCGGACCAACTGCAGACAGCGCATCTGCTGTTCCGTGGTTAGAAGATGCTGAAACGAACGGAAAGGGATATAGATCAGAGAAAATTTCTGATCATAGTGGAAATCATCCATGCTGGAACATTCTAGCCGGACGTTTTTGATATTGAGCGTGCGGACTTTTGTCTCGCATATGCCAAGCATTTCGCGGCTCATGTCGAGTCCGTAACATTCGATGCCGGTTTGCGCAATCGGAATCAGAATACGTCCGGTCCCGCAACCGAGCTCGAGGACCGGTGAACCCGACTTCTGTGCATATTTCGTATAGAAAGGAATATCACCTCGATCGGGGATTCCGATCGTGTAATCTTCATCGTAGTATTCAGCCGGATAATGAAAATTCGCTTCCATACAGTTTTAACCACAGAGGCACGGAGACACAGAATTTTTAATTTTTTTTCTCCAGGGCGATTTCTTTGGCGAAGTAGGTAATAATGATATCGGCGCCGGCGCGACGGATCGAAAGCAGAACCTCATCCCGCATCAATTTTCCATCTACCCATCCTTTTTGGGCGGCGGCTTTGATCAATGAGTATTCGCCGCTGACGTTGTAGGCAACAATCGGGACCAAGAACTTCCGGCGAGCCTCTCGCAAAATATCAAGATAGGAAAGCGCGGGCTTTACCATGATCATATCGGCGCCTTCGTCGATGTCCATTTGCATTTCCTTAAGCGCTTCGCGGCGATTGGCCGGATCCATTTGATGGCTCTTGCGGTCCCCAAATTGCGGGGCGGAATGAGCGGCTTCGCGAAACGGACCATAAAACGCAGAAGCAAATTTAGCAGCATAAGAAAGAATCCCGGTGTCCTGCATTCCATTTTCATCGAGCATTCGCCGAATGACCAGGACGCGCCCATCCATCATGTCCGAGGGAGCCACAAAATCGGCGCCGGCCTGCGCATGCGACAACGCTGTGCGCGCAAGCAGCTCCACCGATTCATCGTTGAGGATCTTTCCATCGCCTACCACGCCGCAGTGACCGTGATCGGTATATGCGCATAAACAAACATCCGTAAAAACGATCGCTTCCGGTAGTTCCTTCTTGATCTGCCGGACAGCTCTCTGCACGATCCCATTTTCAGAATAGGCGCTGGTTGCGCGGGCGTCTTTTCGATCGGGCGAACCAAACAACAGAAAGTGCCTCAATCCTTTTTCGTATAGAAATGCAATTTCCCGAACAGCACGATCCAGACCGTATTCGGAGATACCGGGCATCGGTTCAATCGGAGATTCGTCGGCCACTACAGCGCTTAGAAACATCGGGTAGATCAGATGCGAAAGATCGATCGCTGTTTCCCGGACCAGAGACCGGACCGAAGGGTTTTGCCTCAATCTGCGAGGGCGGTGGGATGGATACATCAGTAATCTTCTTCGTCCCCGCTGCCCCAGAAGAAGAATTCTGCACACCCCTTGCTGCAAAAATGGCGTCCGGCAAAGAAGTAGCAACAGTCTTCGCAAACGTACTTAAAGCAGATCGGACATTTCCGGAGATGCTTGGTCTCGTCCGTTGCGGAGCATTTTATACAGAGCAACCCAACAGGCATATACTTGCTATTATACACAGCGCGGCCCTTCGGGCCGACAACCAAACTCGAGGATGGAAGATTGAGGAT
>CAZDDB010000414.1:0-3014 GCA_964504105.1 uncultured Acidobacteriota bacterium | reverse complement strand
GCACATCGCTCAAAGAACAATGAAGTCTGTCTGAAAATCAGGCAACGGAGTGGCAGAGAATCTGCCGTTCTTTGAGTAATGTCGACCCGGATGAATCGGTCTCAGGAGGCTGCTTCCTTTGTCGCGGTCATTTTCCGGTACTCTTTCACAAGAACGAAGCCAACCAGAATCCAGACAGCGGTCATCACCAGATTCACCACTGCAAACCCCGTAGACTGCAACTGCAACCAGTTGATGCCGGCAAACACAATTCCGGCTGACAGCAGATCTCCGATGCGAACGATGAATGTATCCACGGTTTGTTTTCCTTTGTATTTTTCTTCCCGGCTCGTAGGAAGCCATAGCATCGCGCGCGCCGTGTTCATCACCGAATAGTCGCTCGAGTTTTCCGCTATTTTCATTGACCGGATCAGGGCAAGCCCAGCACCCAAGGCGATCGTTGCATAGGCTCCAAGCGCGATAAACGGTAACGTTAAAACAACCCCGGCAATGCCGAAATATCTCACGATGCGCGAAACTACAAATGCTTGCACAATAAAAGTAACGATGTTTACGACAAAGAAGAAGTTGCCGTAGAAGGATCCGATGAATGCTTTCTTGTCGAGTCCCGGATCCGCGGCGACGGCTTGATTGGCCGTCTCAACCACCTTGGATCCAAGAATGAACTCCCCTGTCGTGTTCACAATGTTTAATAACAGCAAAAGTGCCGCGATCAAAAGCAAGTACCGGCTTCTAAACAACAGGGTAAATCCGCTTGTCGTGCTGAGTTTTTGTTCCACCTGATCCGTTTTCTGTCGAATTCTATCAATGAATTTCGTCTGAAGAATCCAGTACAGCAGCATGCTGACGACCAGCATCGCCGCCGAGATATGCAAAATGCGCGGTGCCGGAATCCCGGTGTTGAACAGTAAGGAAGCGAGTTTCGAGCCGATCGGACTTCCCATCGTTGCTCCAATCGCGATAATCGGGAATAGCCGTTTGCCCTGCTCTTCCGAATAAATATCGTTTGCGAGAGACCAGAATTGCGCGATGATCGACAAACTGAAGATGCCCACCCAGATGAAGAAAGCGACCCCGATGTAAGGCACATTCGCCTTAACAAAAATCGAAAACAGCTCAATACAAACCAGAAAGAAAACATTGACGCCCAGGACAAGTTTCATCCGGTTTACTTTGGAAGAAAACCATCCATAAAGGGGGATAAAACCCATCAAGACGACCGCCTGAGCGGCGGCGCTGTATGATTTCCATGCTGCACCCCCGGGTGACGCAAGGATCAAAGGCTCCCGAACCACCTTGATAATGTAATAAGAAATCAAAATGATCATCAGATTGAGAAGCATCAGGAAAACCGGAGTTCTTTCACCAGGATGGATATCTCCCAGCAATCGAAGAATTCCAGATCGTTCTGCTTTCGTATTTTCTTCAGTCATAGAGTGTCCTATCCTTTAAATGATTGACCAGATGTGTATAAGACCTCACGACCATCTTACACAATTTTTTCGTCCTATCCTAACCGCAAACTGTAGTGGCCATGGCGCGCGCCCTTCTTCAAAATGATGACCTCCCCGAAAGTGGCGGACACCGTACGCCCCTACTCTCAACACAAGTATAGACCGTGCGTTTCCTCCCACACTGCCCGATAATAAGTGGCATGCGGTTTTTTTCATTCACTTCGCCCGCGGCTTTGCGGCACCGCGATTTTCGTTTCTTGTGGCTCGGTCTGCTGGTTTCTGTATCCGGATCGATGATGCAGAATGCGGCCATTCTATGGCTGATCTACGATCTTTCGAACAGTGCGCTGGCGCTTGGAATGGTGGGGCTGGTACGCGTGTTGCCGATTGTCGCATTTTCGCTGATCAGCGGAGTGATAGCGGACAAATATGACCGCCGCAAATTGATGTTACTGTCCCAAATCGGAATGGCTGTCTGCGCGGCGATCATCGGTCTGCTGGCGTTTGTGGGCGCAAAATCTCTGTGGCCTGTTTATCTGCTCGCTGCACTTTCAGCGTCCTTTGGGGCATTTGATTTACCTGCAAGACAGGCTCTGATCCCATCTCTTGTTCCACCGGAAGACCTTCCCAATGCGTTCAGCCTGCACGCAACTGTGTTTCAAGGCGCCTCGATCCTCGGACCGGGAATCGCCGGAATTGTCATCGCCCACTTCGGGATTGCCTGGGCTTTCTGGCTCAATGCTCTTTCCTTTATTGCCGTCATTGTTGCCCTGGTGAAAATCTCCTACCGGCCGGTACCCGGAGCTGAGGATAAGCTGCCGAAAATCGGACGGGTTGCGATTGAAGAAGGCCTGCAGTTTGTGCGCCGTACACCGATCATTCTTTCTTCCATGCTTCTCGATTTCTTCGCTACATTTTTCTCCTCCGCAACCGCCCTTCTGCCGATCTATGCAAAAGACATCCTGCATGTGGGCGTTTTCGGTTATGGATGGCTGTTCGCTGCCGCCGCAGCCGGAGCGCTCATCACAGGCATTTTCATGAGTCTCATGCCCACAATCGGTAAGCAAGGCAAAACGTTGCTGATCTCCGTTGTAATCTATGGATTGGCCACAGTGGTCTTTGGTTTCTCGAAATCCTTCTGGTTCGCGTTTACGGCGCTGGCACTGACCGGCGCGGCAGACACTGTTAGCATGATCATCAGAAATACGCTCCGCCAACTGCACACTCCGGATCAACTCCGCGGAAGGATGGTGTCGATCAATATGATCTTTTTTATGGGCGGACCGCAATTGGGAGAACTAGAAGCAGGAGTGCTCGCCTCCTGGTTTGGAGCCCCCTTCTCCGTGGTTTCCGGAGGGATCGGTTGTATCATCGCTGTTGCCTGTGTGGCGTGGCGCTGGCCCCTGCTGTGGCGTTACGAATCTTTTTCAGCAGAGAACCCGGCGCACAACAAACAGATCGTCTAGCACATCCGGTAAGTAATAAATGGCTTTGAGATTCAAGCGCATTTTGTTTTCGCTGATTCCCGTTCTGGTTGTATTCCTGATGATCGAAATCGTT
>CAZDDB010000413.1:0-3027 GCA_964504105.1 uncultured Acidobacteriota bacterium | reverse complement strand
GGTTCATGATCTGAATCATCTGGCGCAAATAGAACGTGTGATGGCGAAGCAGTACATGGAAGCGGTAGGTCCCTGGGTTGAGTTCTTGCCGGTCCTGACCCGCTGAAAGCCAGCTGTGCTAGCGGGCCCATTCTTGATAGTAGAAATCCGCTTGACCGCCCGGCTTCGCGTAAATGACCGTGGATAGATCAGGAGCAATGTCGTACGCGTTTCCGAAAAATGAAAGTGGGAAGGCGAACGGAAGCTTCAACGCAACCTTCGGCTCTCCAACTAGTTTGCCGTCTTCAAATCCCTGACGATAAAAAATAATCTCGCCTTTCCCCTGCACCGGATACAGAAACGATTTGCCGTCGGCGCCTGCGCGAACAATGAATGTGTCCACCCCCGGCAGCAGTGAGATTCGCTTTCTATCCGAGATCGAGACCGCCCAGATTCCCGTTTCCTTTCCGGATGTCGTCACGGCAAGCAGATACTTTCCGTCAGGCATCGGATCCATGAGGATCACTCCTTCAACAAACTTTTCAGGATGTGTCCCGTCTTCGTTGAGTTTCCAGATTTCAGACCGGCCGCCTACTAGAATGGAAGCAAAAATCGTTTTCCCATCAAACGACCAGCCGATCGTCTGCAACGAACCGGGGAGTTTTTCAAGGGAGATCAGATCTTTTCCATCTGCCTTGACAATGTATCCTCTGCTTTGATCATTACTGAAATCTTCAAAAGAAATGCGCGTGCTGTCCGGAGACCAAAAACCGGTTCCGATATTGTTTGCTGAAGTGATCCTCACCTTGTCGGAGCCATCAATATTTGAAACCCACAGTTCTTCGGTTTTTCGCCTTTCCACGATCCTCAAATACATCAGCTTCTTGCCATCCGGTGAAACGGCAGGTTGTGTGGCCAGCTCCGAAAGGATGTCCGAAGTGGCATTCGTTTTGACATCGAACCGTATCAGAGAACCGGAAGCTCTGCCATTCTCGTAGTAGATTCCTTTTCCGGCCGAATCTCGAAGCGGCAAAAAGTCGGGACCAGGGCCCGTGGTAACTTGTCTGTAAGACTGATCCTCAAGATCGTATGTCCAGATGTTTCTGATCCCATTTACGCGTCGGCTAAGAATGAGGCTTTCCCCAGGTTCCTGCCAAACGGTATCCTCACCTTCGACTGATCCCAGAGGCTGGATCTCATGAGTTTGCAACTCCAGCTTATAAAGCTGAGTTGATTTCGCATTGGCCTTGGTGATGGCTGCAATCAGCAGGCTCTTCCCATCCGGATAGGTGAGACAGCCCACAGGAAAATAAGGCGAGGAGAAAGTATACAAGACCTCTTCACCTAACCCGGATTTTGCAGCTTGAAAGATCGATGGGCGATCCGTCTTCAGATAATAAAGCTGCTCTCCATCCGGTGACGGAGTGAGCCAAACTCCTGAAACAACTCGTCTGGGAGTGCCGCCCAGCGTTGGAACCGCCCAGACCTCATCGAATCCCGAAGTACGGGCATAATAGATTTCCTTACTGTCCGGAGAGAAAGAAATCGCGTACTTGCCGCCTTCATCGCTGGTGAGCTGCAGCGGTTCGCTTCCGGAAATCAGCATAACGAACACCTGCTCGGTCCCGCCGACATAGGAGCTGAACGCAATTGTTCGGCCGTCGTTCGATATGGTTGCCGAGTTGATCGTCTTGTTCCACTGGCTGATCTTTGTGATCTTTGAAGGTCCGGTCGAAGCCCCATTGCGATAATGAAATTTGTAAGCGGCAAATCCGGCGCCCAGGATCAACAACGCGGCAATTGCAATGAGAGGCCATTTCTTTTTCGGCGCGACAACGGCAGGTTGTGAAACGGAAGCAGTGGAGGCTGCTGCCGGAGTGATCGTGGTAGAACTTGCAGGCGCCGATTCCATTTGCCCGGTCATCATGGCCGAACGTCCCGAATCCGAATCACGTTTCAGACGTTTTAGATCGGAGCGAAGATCGGCCGCGCTCTGATAGCGCAAGTCCGGATCCTTCTCCATCGTTCGCTGAATCACTCGTTCCAGGTCGGCGGGCAAATCGGGATTCAATCGCGCAAGAGAAACAGGCATCTTGTTCAGAATCTGATCAAAGATAACGGCGGAAGAATTACCCGAGAAAGGCTGTCTGCCGGTCGCCATTTCGTACAGCACGGCGCCAAACGAAAAGATGTCGGTACGCGCATCCAGTTCCGTCGCTCGCGCCTGCTCCGGAGACATGTAAGCGACTGTTCCCACGGTGCTCCCCGGACTGGTAAGAGACTCGGGTGTTTCGGCCGTCTGCAGCGCGGAGTACGTTGCGGCTTCCGGAAGGCGATTCCGTTCGGGCATCAACTTCGCGAGTCCGAAATCCATGATCTTTGCTTGACCACGCTTTGTTACGAATAAATTAGCAGGCTTCATATCGCGATGAATGATCCCCTTGGCATGCGCCGCGTCCAATCCATCGGCGATCTGAATCGCAAGATCCAGCGTGCGTTCCAGATCCATCGGCTTGCCGTTGAGCGTATGCTTCAAGGTCTGACCCTCCAGCAGCTCCATCACAATGAAGTGCACCGGAGCGGTCTCCGCGGAAGGCGGCAAGTTCTCGTCCACCGGCACACCCGAATCGATATCGTGTATCGTACAAATGCTCGGATGATTGAGTGCCGAGGCGGCCCTTGCCTCACGCTGAAAACGCTCGAGCGCCACCGCATTGCTGGATAGATCCTCGGGCAGAAACTTCAAAGCGACGCTGCGGCCCAGTCGAAGATCCTCCGCGCGATATACTACCCCCATACCGCCTCCGCCGAGGCGTTCCAGGATCCTGTAATGTGAAATCGTCTTATTCAGCATGCTGGAATCCATTATAATCGTGATTTCAGAAAAGTCCGGTTCCGGAGATCTATAATACAACCATGAGGGAAATCCTTGGCCTGGAGTTATCGGAATTGTCCGATGCAATCGGCGATCAGACCTATCGTGCTGCTCAAGTATTCGAATGGATCTATGCGAAGAGAGTGGAAACATTCGCTGCCATGACCAATCTT
>CAZDDB010000412.1:0-3043 GCA_964504105.1 uncultured Acidobacteriota bacterium | reverse complement strand
ATTTCATTATCCTTTTGGATAAATTCCAAAGTCTTGGTAGGGTCGTATCGCTTGGCGAAATCGATCTCAAGTCTCAGGGGAGGTGTTCCAGGTCGTTTAAGTCCTTATGCCTTCCGCTGGCTCGCTTGTTCACTTTGAGATCGTGGAGGCTGATCACCGTCACATCAACACCATCCAGAGTTGCGATGACTCTCCGCGAATAGCATTCGTCAAATGTAACGCCTGAAATTGAGGTAGCAACTTCGATGCGCATCGGCGGAATACCCATGCGAACAATCTTTTTTTCTTGCAAGAACAGGCTTTCAGAAAGCCCCGGTGTGTTGAAGCCGAACTGTCGCAGGGCGGCAACAACTCTGGTCACGTTTGCGGGTTCGGAAGCAATCCAAACGTCCAGATCGTTGGTGGCTCGAGGATAACCGTGATAACCAACAGCATATCCTCCGATCAGCAGGTATCTAACGCTGTTCTCGTTCAACAACCTCAAGAACTCTTTGAAGTCGGGCGGTAGCTGAGTCTCCATAATTTATCCGACGCAACATTTCCATGTACAGGAGACGCTCCTCAGGCGTTCGCGAAAACCAGTACGCATTGTCCTCTGATTCGTCACCAAGAGATGTTACCGATACAGCATCACGATCAACCTTTAGGGTTTCGAGCAATGTATTCTCTCCAGATTTTTCAAATGACATACGATGATTATACCTCTTCAGGCTGTGGAGCTCGATGAAGCCAGAAGAGCAGTGCTCGTTTGACATCAAATTTCTGCACCGGTAAGCTTCTTTTCGGAAAGGTAAGAAATTGTGGATTCGCTAAGCAACGGCCAGACTGTACTGCACTACCGGATTATCGAGAAAATCGGCCAGGGTGGTATGGGCGAGATTTTCAGAGCTGAGGATTTGAGACTTGGCCGTCAAGTCGCAATCAAGATTCTTTTGGCGTCCGTGGAAGACAAAGAGGAGCTCGCCAGGGAAAGATTGTTGCGAGAAGCCCGGTCTGCATCCCTGTTGAACCATCCGAACATCGTTACGATTCATGCGATCGAGCACTTCGAAGATTCTGATTTCATTGTGATGGAATACATTGAAGGTGAAACCCTCGGCTTCATTTTGCAGACTGGGAAACCGGATCTCTCTGCGATTTTTGAAATCGGCGCACAGATCGCCAACGCGCTCTCCGCAGCCCACTTATTGGGAATTGTCCACCGGGACATCAAACCCGGAAACATTCTGATTACAGCGCGGGGCCAGGCCAAGGTCCTTGATTTTGGACTGGCCAGGATCATTCGTTCTCCGGATGACCTCGTTCGCTTACCGCAGAACAGAGATTTAACCGCAAGCGGGATCGTGCTGGGCACCATCGCATATATGTCGCCGGAGCAAACGCGTGGAGAAGTTCTGGATCCAAAAACCGATGTTTTTTCTCTCGGTTCGCTGCTCTATGAAGCGGCCACCGGCAATCTTCCGTTTAAGGGAGACAGTGCTCTACTCGTAATGCATGAGATTGCCACTGCGATTCCGCCGCGTCCTGGCGTCATCAATCCTCTCGTTCCGCCGGAATTTGATGAGATCATCGATCGAGCTCTCACGAAAGATAAGGACAAGCGTTGTTCCGCTGCCGATTTGGCGAATGACTTGAGGCAGCTGTGCGGACCCTCCTCCGGTCATTTCAGCTTATCCGCGGCGGCCGCCACGATTCGTCCTCAGACCCGCTATACGCGAAGCGGCGATGTGAACATTGCCTATCAGGTGATAGGAAGCGGACCACGCGACCTGGTATTTGTGATGGGATGGGTGTCGCACCTGGAGTACTTCTGGGAAGAGCCTTCCTTCGCGCGATTCCTGAAGCGGCTCGCCTCGTTTTCGCGTTTGATTCTGTTTGATAAACGCGGAACCGGCCTCTCCGATCGTTTAACTGATCTTCCCACACTGGAGCAACGCATGGATGACGTACGGGCTGTGATGGATGCGGTAGGCTCGCAACGGGCCGTCCTTTGCGGCGTTTCCGAAGGCGGACCAATGTGCAATCTATTTGCGGCCACCTATCCGGAAAGGACCATTGCGCTGGTGATGATGGGAACTTACGCAAAGAGAATCTGGGACCCCGAATATCCCTGGGCGCCAACCGTGGAACAGCGGGAGAAGTTTTTTGAAGAGATCGAACAGAAATGGGGCGGACCTGTAGGGATTTATGACCGCGCGCCGAGTCTGGCTCACGACACGCGCTTCCGGGAATGGTGGGCAACGTATCTGCGCATGGGCGCAAGCCCCGGCGCCGCCGTCGCTTTGACCAGAATGAATGCGGAAATCGATGTGCGACATATTCTTCCCAGTATCCGCGTGCCTGCCTTGATTCTTCACCGAGCAGGCGATCGCTGCATAAAAGTGGAAGAGGGACGTTACCTTGCAGAACGGATCCCCGGCGCCACTTTTGTGGAACTACCCGGAGATGATCATCTTCCATTCGTGGGAGACCAGGAAGAAATCCTCACAGAAATCGAAAACTTTCTGATGTCGCTTCAGCATGCGCCGGAACCGGACCGTGTTCTGGTGACATTATTGTTTGCGGATATCGGTCTTTCGGGCGACAGATCAAAATCGGCTCTGGCGCAATATGATAGTTCTGTCCGAAGGGAAATTGCGCGCTTCCGGGGCAAGGAGATCAGATCGGGCGCACAACGCTATCTGGCCACATTTGACGGACCCGCGCGAGCGATTCGTAGCGCCTGCACCATGGCTGCGCTGGCGCGACAGCTCAAGATCGACGTCAAGATCGGCTTGCACACAGGCGAATGCGATGTGCTGGGAGACACGCTTCAAGGTCTTGCCTTGGATGTTGCAGCGCAAATCGCCGCAAAGGCCGGCACGGGCGAAGTGCTTGTTTCCAGTACCGTAAAAGACCTTGTCGCTGGATCCGGAATTTCTTTCGAAGACCGTGGCGCTCACTTGCTGACAGACAACAACGAAGAACGAAAACTCTTTGCCGCCGCAGTGTGAGAGTTGGAGTACCGGAAACTATGCTTCAAGTTGATTGAAAATGTGGTTGA
>CAZDDB010000411.1:0-3050 GCA_964504105.1 uncultured Acidobacteriota bacterium | reverse complement strand
TTGCCGGCTTGGAACTACACGTTGACCCCTTCAAAAATGTGAAGTTATTCTTGCGCGGGCCCTAAGAAAGTGCGATGGTGTTTTGTCACCATGTCACCAGCAGATTGGCGGCGACGAATCTACTACAGCCATTTTTCTAACGCCATGACCTAATCGCTGCGCGCGGCTACTGTGAACAGCCGGAAATCAGGAAGCAGGACACCGGTCAGTTTTCTTCCGTAGCAACACCCGGTGTCAATACAATAGACGCGGTCTTTGTAGACCAGCGGAATGCCGCTTCCTGAATAGTCCCGGTGCCCGACAATCAAAGGTTTTGTGCCGGTATAGATGTCGTACCAGGGCCAGTGATACTTCTCTTTCAGAAATCCTTCGCCGGCCGCGAGGCCTAAAAGCACATCTTTTCTTTGACGGTTCAGCGGTATCTCCGGCTCAAAGAAAGCATGGACGACGATCGCGTCCGGCAGTTCCAGATACAAGGGCAGCGTTTTCATGAATGCAACAGCATCAGGATAGCTATCTGCGAATCGCTCCCTCGCAGCAATCAAGTGTTGCGTTGTCTTGCCTCGATTCTCGAATGCTTCGATGTGTTTGTACTCATGATTTCCCATCACAGAGCGAGCGTTGATTTGGGAACGGAAAAAGTTCAAAACTGCGGGAGACTCGGGTCCTCGATCCACAAGATCCCCTACGGCGACAATCCGGTCCTCTTGGGATAGTCCCGACTGTTGCAGAAGATCCTGGAGTTCTTGATAACATCCTTGAATATCTCCGATCACTAATGTCTTCATACTTCTAGTGCACTGTAACACAAGGTTCAAAAGCGAGTGGAAAAGATTCGGTTTCAACATTTTGTGCGGGCAGGCAAGATGGCTGCGGACCGGACGGACCGGAATGGAGGCTGGAAGGCTGCGCCGCCGGGTGGTAATATGGGTCAAACGCGAGGGGCACTTTATGACCATAGTTAAAAGCTTGATTCTAATTGCACTGTTCCTTTTTTCTGCCTTTGTAGTTTGCGCCCAGGAAGTTCAATTCGGAACAAAATTTCTTCATCCGGGCCAGACGGTTACCAGAACCGCCGTGTGGATCATGGATATTGACGTCGTTTTGAAATTTGCGGGTTCTCAACTCGGAAAGGAGCGGGAAGAAAGCGTACGAACGGTCAAGAAGGTAGAGACAGTTCTCTCCTTAAATGGGTCTGCGTTGACTGGTTTGAGGGTCTTCTACGAGAAATGGGACAACACCACAAAGACCACGGAGGACGGGATTACTGAAAACAAGCCGGCATCCAAGGTTCCGGTTGTTGGAAAGACCTACATTGTAAAAGTACAGGGAGACCAGCTGGTCATTACGGATGAGACAGGTAAGAAGCCGCCAACGGAGGAGTATGAAATCGTGAAAGCGGATTACAAGGAACTGGGGGAACCGGATGAGTTCCTGAATTATTTCGCGGACAAGAAGCTTGCTACAGGAGAAACTATCCAGGTACCGGGGGAGGTGGCGCGTGCAATCCTTACAGAAAAGAAAGATATCGTCAAGATCGATAACTTCTCTTTTGTTTTGAAGGGCACCGGAACTTCCAGCGGACTACCGACAGCGATTTTTGGAACAGCATTGAAGATGTCGGGAAATCACGGGCCGAATACAAGTCTCAAGATGAATTTGAAAGGGGAGACCAGCATTGCGTTTCAGAATGGCTGGCCCGTTTCTATGAAACTGGAAGGTCCGGTCCGCGTTACCGGCGCTGATCAAATTGGAAATCGTATCGTCATGGTAGACGGAACCGGCAAGATGACCCTGACAGAAGAAGCGCGCTACGGAAAATAACGATGCGCGCGAAGTTCTTGCTCCTTTTTGTATTTCTTCTTTCGGTTGCTTCTTCAGGGATTGCGAAAGACATAGCGCTCAGCCAGCTCAGCGATTCTTTCGAAAGTCTCGCCGAAAATGTAAGTCCCTCGGTTGTCCAGATTTTTTCCACCGGCTACAGCTCCGGCGCAAGTCCCGCAAATGCGACGGGCGGTGGGCTTCTCACAAACCAGCGGAGCAGCGGATCAGGCGTGATTCTGGATCCGGAAGGGTACATTGTAACGAACGCACATGTTGTTACAGGTGCGTTGCGGTTGCAGGTTCTGCTGGCAAATTCAACCTCTCCGGGAACCCCTGGAAGTTCCATCTTAAAGATGAAAGGCAAGGTGGTTCCTGCAAAAGTGGTAGGAATCGATGAGGAAACTGACCTTGCCGTGTTGAAAGTTTCTGCGGGGACACTTCCTTCGCTGGAGTTAGGCAATTCGGATCTGCTGAAGCCTGGCCAGATTGTGCTCGCGTTTGGAAGTCCGCTCGGTCTGGAAAATTCCGTAACGATGGGAGTTGTGAGCGCAGTTGCGCGTCAGCTCCAGCCGGAAGATCCGATGATTTACATTCAGACGGATGCGCCGATCAATCCTGGAAATAGCGGGGGCCCGCTGGTGAACAGCGAAGGACGAGTGGTCGGAATCAATACTTCGATCTTTTCACAATCCGGTGGAAGTGAAGGAATCGGATTTGCCGCACCCAGCAATATCGTGCGCAATGTCTTTAACCAGATTCGCAAGACGGGACGCGTACGCCGCGGTGAAATCGGCGTCTTTGCTCAGACCATTACTCCATCTCTTGCCACCGGCCTGGGGTTGTCTCAAAACTGGGGCGTAATTCTAGGTGATGTTTCTCCGAAGAGTCCGGCAGAACGCGCCGGACTGCAGGCCGGGGACATTATTTTAAGCATTGACGGCAAGCCGGTTGAAAACGGACGTCAGTTCGATGTGAATCTCTACAGACGCACCGCAGAAGCCGGCGTTACACTGGAAGTGCTGCGTGGTCAAGAAAAGCTGGTGGTTCCTGTTTCCGTGATCGTCCGGGAGGATGAACCGAATTATTTTTCCGGCAAGATCACTCCCGAAGGAAATCTCATCCCAAAGCTGGGCGTATTCGTGATTGAACTGGACGACGAGATTGCCGCGAAGATCCCATCCCTTCGAAAGCAATACGGTGTGGTGATTGCTGCGCGTTCGGCGGAT
>CAZDDB010000410.1:0-3058 GCA_964504105.1 uncultured Acidobacteriota bacterium | reverse complement strand
AACGCAAACAAGGGTTGTTTTCATGGGAACTCCTGGTAGACAGCAAATTCTATTCGGACGGATGTGTAAAGACAAGAGTAGGGGCGACCTTGCGACCCTTGTGGTCGCCCGCATCGAAGAATTTGGTTTTGCGAGGCTGGATGTGTAAAGACAAGCGGAGTGTGATAGATTTTGCTCTATGCCGAAGCTGCGGGTCGTAAAGCCAAAACATTCCTTGATCTATGCGATGAAGTTATTGAAAAACACTGAACTGGAAAACTGGCATCATGAGCATCTGCAGATGAAAGGTCCCGACGGAGAACCGGTGCGCCTTGTATTTCATTTGATCAGCGGCACGAAAGAAGAAATCCGGGAGCAGCTTCTGCAAAGCATCGATGCCTTTTTCGATCTCTCCGATGAAATTCCTTAGCGTCCTTCACCGTTACTGGACCGAGATCAAATCCAGGTGAAACAGACTATTTTTCTTTTTTTTGCGATTGCCCTCTGCGCCGGATGCAAAACAGACCGCGCCAGCGCCGCAAGAAACAGACAGGTAAATCTCTATGTCTGGTCCGCTTACATCCCGGATCAAGCGTTACAGCGCTTCGAGCGTGAAACCGGCATCCGTCTGCGGTTTGATACATTCGACTCCAATGAAGCTCTCCTTGAAAAATTGCAATCGGGAGTCTCCAATTATGATGTGATTGTTCCGTCGGATTACATGGTAACCATCCTGCACCATCAGAACCTGCTCGAAGATCTGGATTTGAAAAAAATCCCGAACCGCAAAAACGTCGGCGCGCGCTTCCTGAATCTTTCTTACGATCCGGGGAACCGTTACTCCGTTCCTTTCCTGTGGAGCACTTCGGGCATTGGATACAACCGCTCTAAAGTATTAGAGAAAGTGGATTCCTGGGGCATCCTGTGGAATCCGAAGTACAAGAACAGGATGCTGATGCTGGACGACATGAGGGAAAGCTTTGGCGTAGCTCTCCGTTGGAAGGGACATTCCTACAATACAACCGATCGTGCCGATCTGCTGCAGGCAAGAGACCTTTTGCTACAGCAAAAACCGCTGCTGAAGGCATACAACAGCACCAATTTTGATGAAATGTTGCTCGGTGGAGATGTCTGGATCGCGCACGCGTGGAGCGGGAACGTGGCGATGGTGATGGAACAAAACCACGATCTGGATTATGTGATTCCAAAGGAAGGATCGGTAATGGCTGTCGAGAATTTTTGTATCCCCTTGAACGCAAAACATCCGGAAGAGGCGTATACGTTTATCAACTTCATGCTGGACGCAAAGGTCGGAGCTGAAATTACCAACTACTCCTATTATCCGAATACCAATGAGGCGGCGATCCCGTACATCAAACCCGAAATCCTGAAGAATCCGGCATGCTATCACGATGAACAAACGCTGTCCCGCTGCGAGCTGGTGTCTGATCTGGGGCCGACTTCGCAGCTTCTGGATCGCTACTGGACCGAAATCAAATCCAGGTGAGAACCACGGAGACACAGAGGCACAGAGGAAGAGAAAGTAGAGGAAAATTTGCTCTGTGCCTCCGTGCCTCCGTGGTAATCTGAAAGCCATGCGGATCGATAGGCGCACTTTGCTGAAGCTGATTCCCGCAAGCTTGCTGAACGTAAGTGCCGGATCGGTAGTTCCCTTTGCAACCGGACGCCAACGCGCCCGCGAGCTCGGGATCCGGATCGGCACGATGCAGCCGGGACAATGGAATGCAATTACCGATGTTCCAGGCGTTCGCGTGGGGCATTCCACCATCATCCGGGGTTCGGGACCGCTCAAAGTCGGCGAGGGGCCCGTTCGCACCGGCATCACTGTGATCTGGCCGCACGACCGTATCTTTGAAGAATACATTCCGTGCGGTTATCACGCGCTGAATGGAAACGGCGAAGTGACCGGATTGGTTCAGGCAGCTTCACTGGGAATTCTGGGATCACCGGTCTGTCTGACAAACACTTCAAGCGTGGGGATGGTCTACGATGCGATGCTTTCCCGGATTCCTGCCGGCGATTTTCCTGCCATAGTTCCCGTTGTTGGCGAAACCTGGGACGCATTTCTAAACGACGTGGAAGGAAGACACGTTCACGCGCAACACGTGTTTGAAGCGATGGACAACGCGACGTCGGGTCCGGTAAAGGAAGGTTGTGTGGGAGGTGGAACGGGAATGACGTGTTACGAGTTTAAGGGCGGAATCGGAACCGCATCGCGGCGGTTGTCTGAGCCCCTGCAGAAGTACACGGTCGGCGTTCTCGTTCAGGCAAATAACGATCCGCGCGAAGTACTTCGGATCGATGGAGTTCCGGTTGGGGAGGAAATCTCCAATCTCATGCCGGAACCGGAAGAGGCGTCCGGCTTAAGCTCGATTCTGATGATGGTTGCCACCGATGCGCCGCTTCTGGATTATCAGCTGGACCGTCTCGCGCGCCGCGCCGCGATCGGATTGGCAAAAACGGGAAGCAATTCGCGTAACTCCAGCGGCGATTTTGTGGTTGCTTTCTCAACGGGCAATCACATTTCCCGAACCGATTTCTGGAACGGAAAGACATACCAGTTGCAATCGATCGAACAATTCGATATCAATCCTTTGTTCCAGGCTGCAAGCGAAGCGACCGAAGAAGCGATCATCAACGCGCTGTTCATGGCAACCGATATGGAAGGACGCGATGGACATCAGGCGCATGCGCTTCCGATTGATCGCGTGTTGCGGATCATGGAACGCCATCACCGGCTGTTTCGCGCTCAAGAGGAGAAGAAGATTGCGCGTTTTTGATCTGATTGAAAGCGGATCTTTGAAGGCGATCCTTGTGGAAGCATGGAACGCACCGCCGCATCGTTATTTTCTCGCATGGCGCTCTCTGGGTGACTTTCGTACTGTGATGGGTTTGCCGGTTGTGCAGGAGTTTGCAACATTCTCATCGCCGATTTTCTTTGCGCCGGTTCCGTTTCTGGGAAAAGTCTATAATGCGGGGATCACACTCGGACATCAACGCGGGCAGGACATGGATATCGATATGGGCTGGCCGCCGTTGTGTGTCGGCGTTGAAAGCG
>CAZDDB010000409.1:0-3098 GCA_964504105.1 uncultured Acidobacteriota bacterium | reverse complement strand
CGCGGTGATCTCCACCGCGTTGGCACTGTCATTCGTCATCCAAAGAAAGGACTAGATGCTGGTTGGCTTCCTGGCTCTGGCAGGTCTGGCAGCGGCAGCGGCCTGGCTGTATCCTGCCATCCGGTTTATCCGGCTCACGCAAAAGGGCGTGTATTCGCCTTCTTCCAGGTTTGCCGCAGGGCCGCAGATCGATGTTCCTGAAGCAGGGATTGCAATCCGGCTGTACGGCAATCCTGCGGTATGTTCCAGCACTCTGGTTCTGCTGCCGGGTCTGCACCCGAACGGGGTTCACGATCCCCGTTACCAGGCTTTTGCGCAGACCTGTGCGCGCGCCGGCTTCCTGGTTGTAGCTCCGGACATTCAGGCATTTCGCGAATTTCGCATCGAAACCGAAACCGTCGATCAGCTTTTGTGTCTGATCGAAGCGCTCCCTGCACATTTGCCCGCAGGTTCGCTGAAAAATCTTGGGCTCTTTGGTGTTAGCTACGCAGCAGGAATCGCGTTCCTGATTGCAGCAAGGAAACCGGAAAAGATCAACTTTCTTGTATCCGTTGGCGGCTACTGCGATCTCTCACGGGCAATCGATTTCGGCCTGACAGGATTTCATCCGGAAAGAAAACAAATTGCATCGCAGCCGCCACAGGAGTGGATCAGAATGATTTTCGCGTTCAATTTTGCGGAGAAGCTCACGCCGCCGCGCGATGGCGATTTGTTGCGCGAGATCCTGCTTCTGCGGCTGAACTTGAAGGAAGATAAAGCTGGGGAAAAGGAAGCCGGTCTTTCTCAAGAAGGAAAACACTTTCTGAATCTGATTATGAACGGGATTCCCGAAAACGAATTCGAACGCTTCCGCGCCATTCTCCGCGAGCGTGCGGATTTTTTCCGAAATCTATCGCCGGAGCCGGTTCTATCAAATTTCGGCGCGCATCTTCGGATCATTCTGTTGCATGGACGAAACGATGATCTGATCCCTTATGAGGAAACGCTGGAACTCTCGCGGCGCCTTTCCGGTCACGCGCACGTTCATTCGTGCATCACTTCTTCACTCACGCATGTGGATGCAAAGGGAGCAGAAGATCTTCTCGGAGCATTTCGTCTCTTCCTGTGGGTGCGAACACTACTGCGGGAGGTAAACCAGCCCTACAACATTTGCAATTTGACGGCGTCTATGAAAAAATTTCGGTCGTTTCCAGGGGGTAACCCATGAACCTTCAAATAGCAGTCGTTTTGTTTCTGCTGTTCGGATCCGTTCTGGTGTTTGCCCTGGAACTAATCACGGTGGACGTCGTCGGCCTGACCGTGATGGGTGTCTTGATTGTCACAGGAATCCTGACTCCCGAACAGGCATTTTCCACTTTTAGCAGCCCCTCCATTATTATGATCGGCGGACTGCTGATTATTTCCGGCGGACTGTATCATTCCGGAGTAACCGATCAGATCGCACAGAAGTTCTACAAATATTCAGGACGTAGCCAGAATCGTCTCCTTTTTTTTGTGACAGCCGCAGAAACAGCCGTTTCAGCTTTCATGAACAATGTTGCGGCAACCGCCATGTTTCTTCCCGGTGTGACAGCTCTTGCGAAAAGGGCCGGGGTAAGCGCATCCAAGCTGCTGATTCCCCTTGCGTATGCTTCGATGCTGGGAGGCACCTGCACATTGATCGGCACATCGACCAATGTGGCAGTCAACGGTTTGCTGGAAACTTACGGGATCCAGCCATTCGCTTTTTTCGAGTACACGCCGATCGGAGTGCCCATCGCCCTGGCCGGGATCGCGTTCATGATGGTCACGCAACGCTTTATTCTTCCCGATCATCCCGAAGAAAAAGGAGAGGTCCCTCGCGAATACATATCTGAAGCGATCGTCCTTCTCTCTTCCCCGCTGGTAGGCTTGACAATTGCCGAATCGGGACTCGAAAAACTGGATTTGCTGGTGGTCGGAATCCTTCGCGGCAATGATCAGATCGATTCACCGTCCCCGCAGGACCGTATCCAGATGAACGATATCCTGCTGGTCCAGGGAAAAGCGGAAGACATTCTGCAGATCAAGTCCGTACAGGGGTTGGAGATCCGGGAAGACATTCGGAGCCCTCACAGGATTGGAAACATCGTGGAAGTGGAATTGGCTCCCCGTTCAGGGTATATCGGCAAGAGTCTGAAGGAAATGAATTTTCGTCAGCGGTTGGGGCTTTCGGTAATCGCGATCTACCGGAGACATGAGCGGGTGCTGCAGAAAATTGGCCGCCTTCCGCTTCGGTTTGGCGACGTGTTGTTGATTCAAGGACCTGAATCCAGAATTGAGCAATTGAAACAGGACGAGAATTTCATCTTTCTAAATGATGTTGCGTTCCGGTCCCATTCGGGCTGGAAGCCGCCGGCTGCGATTGGTTTGTTCGGGCTGGTGGTCCTGCTGGGTGGAATCGGCACTCTACCGATTGCAGCCGTTGCTTTTCTCGGCGCCTTGATGATGCTTTTGACCCGTATTCTTCCACTCAAGGAAGCATACCGGTCCATGGAGTGGCCGTTATTGATGCTGATTGCGGGAATGATGGCGCTTGGAAAGGCGATGGAAAGCACGGGAACCGCGGAATATCTTGCAAAGATCGTTCTTCACATCCATCAGTCCCCATCACCTACCTTCCTGCTGGGTGCGTTTTTTCTACTGACGGTTGTGTTGACGCAGCCCCTTTCCAACGCAGCCGCTGCCCTTGTGGTTCTGCCGATTGCCGTTCACGTCGCAATCGAGCAAGGTGTAAATCCGCGCAGCTACGCGATGGCGGTATCCATCGCCGCGTCCTGTTCCTTTCTCACACCGCTCGAACCCGCCTGTGCTCTGGTCTATAACGCGGGAAAATACCGGATGCGTGATTTTCTGCGCGCAGGAATCGGCCTTACACTGGTCGTGTTCATGATCTCGATGCTGTTGATCCCGGTGTTCTGGCCTTTCTAGCATGTCATGATAAAATCGGTGGTGCATTCACAAAACGCGTGGAGGTGAACTTCCGTTATGTCAATGACAAAGATGATCATCATCGTGGTTGTGGCCATCATCGTGGCCCTGTTTATCGTTTTCTCCTTTGCGTCAAAAGATTAGGCAGA
>CAZDDB010000408.1:0-3152 GCA_964504105.1 uncultured Acidobacteriota bacterium | reverse complement strand
GCAACTGCTGGGAAACACCGGAAGCCGAAAACTAAACGCCTATCTGTTGCCTCTGCTGGATCATAAAGAGGCAGAAGTCCGGTTCAAGTCGCTGCAATTGCTCTTTACGCAGGGGGACGATTTTTCGAGCCGTGTGGAGAAAATGGTGAGTGATCCGGAAAGACGTATACGGGTCGAAGCCATTCATTACCTGTGTTTTCGGTCTTCCATTGATCCGCTGGAAAAGCTGGCGCATCTGATGACCGATCCGGAACCCATGATCCAGGCTGCCGCTTGCGCGTGCTCCTTGAATCTGGAGGTCGGGCCGGATCAGCAATTCGCTTATGCAAAACTCGAAAATTTGCTTTCGCAGTCTGCGAGCACATCCCAGCTGGAGGTCCGTCTCGAAGTGGCACACGTGCTTGAATACGTGAAGCCCTCCGGTTCTTCTGATGAGTTGTATCGCAAATTGCTTTCCGATGCTTCGCCGGAAGTCAGAAGGGTCACCCTTCACAGCATCGCAACAACGCGCCCTCAGGCTCTGCTTCCGGATCTAATGAATCTGATGGGAGATTCGGCGATTCGTCCCGAACTTCGATCCGCCATCGCCGGCTATGGCGAAATGGTGTTGCACCATGTGACGCAGATGCTGGCGGATAAGTCCGTGCCGCAAGATCAAAAGAAATTTCTGCTTCGTATTGCGACAGATTTGGAAAGTCCAAAAGCAATAGAACTCCTGATCAACACAGCTCTGGGGGCCAACATGGCATTGCGTTTCGTTGCCATCAAAGGATTAAACCGGATTCGCAAGCGGCAGACACAGGCCCTGCCCAGAACTTCACTGACAGCGTTGCTGGATCAGGAACTGACTTCCCTGGAGCTGGAGCAGGAACGGTCGCGCTTTGCATCTCCCGAAGCGGATGGATTACTACGTTCCGTGCTGGATCAACGAAAATCGTGGGCGCGGGAAAGGATTTTCCGCGTGCTCGGATTGTTGTATGAACCCAAAAGCATCTACAATGCTTATCGGGCGCTGCTTAACGATGATCCGCGGCAGGCCGATTCAGCTCTGGAATTTCTGGATGCGACCCTGGTACCGGAACACCGCAACCGCGTGTTGAAACTGCTCGAACTGCAAAAACGAAACGAAAAAGCGGTTGAGGCAAGCGCTCGAAAGAGCGTCTTGCTGGGATTTCTTGGCGCGCGCGATGAACTTCCAGCCGCTGCCATCATCGCCGACCTTCAGACCGCCGAACTCGCAAACTGGCGTGACGAAATTAATCAGGTAATCATGGCGTTTCCCAACCTTCCCCTTGTAGCGGAAACACTGCATTGGAGGTATTCGACAATGGACACTCCGAACAAAGCACAACAAAAATTAAACACCATCCAGAAATTGGAAAACCTGAGCAAGGTCGATATCTTTGCCCGTGTCGGCCCACAGGAACTACTGCTCCTGGCGAACCAGTGCATCCAGGCCGATTTTGAAATAAACGATGTCATTTTTCGGGAGGGAGAGCGGGCCCGCGATATGTTCGCTCTCGTTCAAGGAAAAATCGAGTTGAGCAGAGCGAACGGCCACCTCACTGCAGTCACACCTGGCGAGAGTTTCGGGACGCTTTCTGTTTTGAGTGACCAGCCGCGCATCTTTACCGCGAGAACGCTGGAACCATGTCTGTGTCTGAAGATTGACCGCGATAGTTTCTGGGACGTCCTGGAAGATTATCCGGCAATCAGTCAGGGAATTTTTAGAGTTCTGGCTTTACGGATGCGAACTTTGACAGATCCTTCTAATCATCGAGACTAAAAACTCACCGCTTTAACTAGTTAGCTGCTCCTTGAAACGCCCGGCCACGCGGCATCCATGTCAAGCAGAGTTGACGGCCGTAAAGTGGTCAAATGATTGTGTTTTCTTTGCCGGGATAAATATGACACGGGATGGTTCTATCGATTGGAATCTATATGGTGAGTCTTTTATCGTCGGGAGATGACCCTTTTTCACCGACGGCGCATTTCTTGAAGCTGCTTGCCGTTTGTGCGGCAACCGTGCGCTCAAAAACAGGAAAAAGTTTATCGGCAAAGACACCCCGAAAAAACTCCTAATACGATTGCGTTTTGAAAAACACTGCGGCAAATGGCGAGCCGTCATTTCGCGTGTGGTGGAAAAATATCTGGATTGTGGCATCCTGAAGAACGGCTTCGCACGCATCCGATGTCCGAATTGTAAGAACGAGTTTTTGTTGTCGTTTTCTTGCAAGCGCAGAGGGTTTTGCCCGTCATGCTCTGCCAAACGCTCGTTGCTTTGGAGTGAGTTTGTCCGCTCCAACGTCCTTGCCGATTGCCCACACCGGCATCTGGTCTTTTCCATTCCCAAAATGTTTCGAATCTTCTTTCTATTTCATCGCAAGCTGTTGAGCCAACTGAGCCGCTGCGCCTGGAAAACGATTTGCCAATACCTCGAAGTTTCCCTTTCAGATGAGCACCAGCCTGCCGGTATCCTTTCGATTGCTACAGCGGGAGATTTTCTAAACTGGAATCCGCACATCCATGCCATCGTCGCCTCCGGAGCTTTTTGTCCCGATGGCTCCTTTGTGACTGTTCCCCTCTTTCAAGAAAATGTCTTGCGAGAGTTGTTTGAAGCCAACGTCTTTAAGCTGCTTGTTTCCGAAGGCCTGATTACTGCCGAGCTCATCGCCAAGATACGTACATGGAGGCATTCGGGATTTCATGTTTATGCAGGACCCACCATCACAGACAAGGAAGATGCCGTTCGTGTTGGTCTTTACATCGTCCGCGCTCCTGCCTCCGCATCCAGGCTTCAACTGGCTGAAGACGGACTGCTGAAATACCTGGCCAAGGGCTCAGTTCCCGATAACCGCTGCGATCCTCTCTTTGAGCCAAACGGACAGATCCTGGATCCGCTGGAGTGGATTGCAAAACTCACCTTGCATATTCCTGATCATGGAGCACAAACGATTCGCTACTGTGGTCGCTATTCGAATGTCTCTCGCGCAAAAGCAGCCCGATGCGCGCAGCTTGCAGATCATACGACGCAAGCACACGTCCCTAAAGATGATTCCGAAAGTGAATGGCTCAAAGAGCGCAAATCCACCTGGGCCTGCTTTGATCAAACTCATTTATGAAACGGATCCCTTGCTTTGCCCAAAATGTGG
>CAZDDB010000407.1:0-3168 GCA_964504105.1 uncultured Acidobacteriota bacterium | reverse complement strand
TGCGCGCCCAAACGTGCACTGGATGTCATTATGTTACCGAACCTCGTTTGATTTCTGCCGGCCATCCATCCAACGAATCGTTCGATTATGTGAAGGGGATGGATGAGATTAAACACTGGAAGGCAGCCAATGATGGCGCAGCGATCAAGGCAGCGTTCGATGCGGAGGTGGCGAAGCGAGGCCCCGTTCCGAAGGTTACGCTGATTACCTCCGCTCCGGAACCGGTTTCTGAACCAGGAGAATCAACAGCAGGCAAATCCGATGGTGGTGGCGGCGGCGGTGGTGGAAAATCAACGCCCCCACCCGGAGGCGGCGTAAAAGTTGGAGAAAAGAAAAGCCACATTCTCCAACCTGCGGGAGGCAAGGTCCTCGGCCCGGCGAATTGCGGAAGCTGCCACGGGTCACAAAACGACTGGTGGTCCAGCGATAAGCACAATCAATCCGCAGCGCCGTTCTGGGATGAAAAACCGAAGAACGTTAAGATCGCAACCAATTATGGAATCAGTACGAAGGACATGAAGAATGGCCAGAACATCTGCATGGACTGTCATGGAACCGTGGTCACCGGAAAAGAGAGCAAAGAAGTTGCCGATGGTGTGGGATGCGAAAATTGTCACGGTCCGGGCGGCGGATATATAAAGGTGCATAATGAAGGTGGAAAATTCCAGCCAAAGGCATTTCAAGCGGGAATGCGGGACTTGACCAATCTGGACAACCGGGCAAAACTCTGCACGGACTGCCATTACATTACAGATGCCAGACTGATCGCATCGGGCCATCCATCCAACGCAAACTTTGATTTCATCAAAGGGATGGACCGCATTAAACACTGGAAAGCGGCGAATGACCCGTCAAAGCTCAAACCTGCGTTTGCGGCGGCGCTGGCGAAGCGCGGAGCAATTCCCAAAGTAGCCGCTGCCCCGGGTGCCGCATCGACAGCCGCAGAAGAAGAGCCTGAAGAAGAAGAACCGGTTCAAGCGACTGCTCCTCGTCCAGCGGGCATGTATCAAGACTCAGGCACAATCGATTTACCGCCATTTCCCGAAGTCAACGAATCCACACCCCTGAATGAGCTTCTCTTAATCATCAAAAAGAGGATAGAATTGATCCACAAGGGATCGGAGGGTAAGCCATGACGGATATAGGACCCACTCAGTTCAAGCGGCTGGAACAGTACAAGGACCGCTGGAGCTCCTTTGGCGCAAATACCGGAATCAAAGATATTTCCGAGAAACTCTCCGCTGCTGATTTGAAGAAGATCGACATTTTTCAGGAATATGATGACAATTTTGTAGAGAAGCTGAGTTCTGACGTTTCGATCGCGATCTGGAAGAAAGACGCGATTTTGTTTGAAGAAGGAAGTTATATCGATGTCGCGTTTTACATTCTTCAAGGTGAGGTGGAAGTATTTCTTCGCAAGTTGCAGCAGGATCGCAAGCTGCCGCTTTTTGAAGGGCGCACGAAAATGTTCGAGCTGCCTTCAAAAGACCAGAAACAGAAGGAACCGGAACCGCCCAAAGAGGCGCCGCAATTTAAGACACAGCTCAAGCCTTCCGGCCCGGGCCCGGACCAGCCGATCGCATTTCTGTCTGTTATGGATTTTAACCTGCCGAGCAGCGGCGGATTGAAGCTGGCCGCGGGCGATTTTTTTGGAGAAATTGGCGCTCTCAGCGGATGGCCCCAATCGGTTACAGCCAAAGCATCGACGGATGTCGAAGTTGTTCAAATACGCGTCCCTGCCCTTCGGGTGATGAGACGCAGATCAAGCGCGCTGAAAGAGCGCGTGGACAAAATCTACCGCAAGAGGTTTTTGCCTTCGGAACTGAAGGCGAGTCCTCTTTTCCAGCGATGCGATGAGCCTTTTCTGGAAGCCCTGGCGCGAAAAGTGGAACTTGTTTCGAAAGAACCGGATGAGGTTCTTGTGAAAGAGGGTGAACCGGCGGATGCGCTTTATGTGGTCCGTTCCGGGTTTGTCAAACTGGCGCAACGGTGGGGAGAAGGTCAGATTGCCGTTTCTTATTTATCCAAAGGAATGTCGCTTGGTGAAACGGAACATTTGATTGAAGGGATTGATGGGTGGACGTGCACAGCTACATCAGTAAAATATTCTGAGCTGATCAAGATTTCACTGGAAGACTTCGACCGGATTCTAAAAAGTTTCCCGGATCTTACCAAACAATTATGGCAAAGCGCAGTCGAACGAATCAAGGAATCCGGATTCAGCAAAAAGAATCTGAATCACTCTGAGTTTATTCAGACTGCGCTGGAAGATGGTCTTGTTCAGGGAAACAGCATTCTTGTGATTGATCTGAATGCGTGCACCCGTTGTGATGACTGTGTTCGCGGTTGCTCGGCAAACCACGGAGGCTTACCGCGGTTCATCCGGGAGGGAAACCGGTACGATAATTTGTTAATTACGCGTGCGTGCAACCATTGCCGTGATCCGGTATGTCTGGTGGGCTGTCCGACCGGGGCGATCCATCGAACCGGTGTGGGGCATGTTGTCGCCATCGATGAAAAGATTTGCATCGGATGCGCCAGTTGCGCCAACAGTTGTCCGTTTGACGCAATTACCATGCACAAGACCGGGCAAACCTGGCCACAAAACATGATTCCCGAAGGCCTTCGAGGTCAGGATAGATTGCTGGCAACAAAGTGCGATTTGTGTTACACCTCTACTACCGGACCCAACTGCGTAAGAAGTTGTCCAAACGGATGCGCTTACCGTGTGGGGACTCTGGAGGAGTTCCAACAGGTGCTGGCAAAAACGAAGGTTTGATCCAGTTACATGGGAGGGCTTCCGAAGTTGTGAGAAAATCGATTGAAGCGTTAGATGGAGCGCAGGCTTCCCGCCCGCTGGACAAACTCCGTGTACTTTCGTCACCGGCGGGCGCCCCGCCCGCGCTCCATTTCGGATAGGTTCTATGGCAAAACATTCAGGCATGTTGCATAAGTGGGTGCAGTCAACCGCGTGGTTCTGGGCGTTCGTGATTGCGCTGGTGATTTGTACAGCCGTGTACTTATTAAATACCCTGTTGTCGGAAGCGCATCCTTACACGATCTGGGGGATCGGATATGGAATCGCCGCTACCTTAATGATGGTGGGTGCGGCCATGTGGGCAATCCGCCGCAGAACGATGAGCGTAGCTCCATCAAGATCGCAAAACT
>CAZDDB010000406.1:0-3171 GCA_964504105.1 uncultured Acidobacteriota bacterium | reverse complement strand
TTGCAGTTGTTGACTTCGGTGGGCAATACGCGCACCTGATCGCAACAAAGGTGCGGCGGATCAGAGTTTACGCCGAGATTTTGCAGCCGGAAGATCCGGTGGAGCGCTTCGAACGTTTTAGAGGGATCATCCTTTCAGGCAGCCCGTCGCTTTCCGCTCATGACGAAGACAGCGCCTACGACAAGCGGATTTACGATCTCCGGATTCCGATCCTGGGTTTCTGCTTCGGCCACCAGGAAATTGCCAAACACTACGGCGGACGGGTAGAGCACACGCAGCGCGAGTATGGTCCGGCAGCGCTGCGCATTCAGGGTACAAGCCCGATCTTTGCGGGTCTGGAACGCGAAGAGCGCGTATGGATGAGCCATGGAGATACGGTTACAATCCGCCCTGCGGGCTTCGATGAAATCGGTGATTCAGTCACCGGCGGCATTGTGCATGCAAACGCAGCCATTGCAAACGATTCACTGCGGCGATACGGATTTCAGTTTCACCCGGAGGTGGACGACACCATTCACGGCGAACAGATGCTGACGAACTTCTGTGTCGACATTTGCGGCTGCAGTACTGATTGGACGATGGAAGGATATGTCGATGAAGTCATCGAACGCATCCGGGCACAATCGGCGGGCCGGCCTGTCTTCCTGCTTGCGTCGGGTGGCGTGGACAGTACCGTGTGCGCGGTGCTCCTGGGCCGGGCACTTGGTTCCGCGAAGGTGCATCTAATTCACATTGATAACGGTCTCATGCGAAAAGGAGAAAGCGCGGCCGTTGTTGATGAGCTCACGCAGCGCGGTCTCGCGAAGAACCTGTATTTCGTGGATGCATCGGATCGATTTCTGGAAGCTCTCACCGGGATTACTGAACCCGAAAAAAAGCGCCGCATGATCGGCGATACTTTTGTCGATGTTTTCCGTGATGAAGCCGGCCGGCTTGACCTGGCAGGCTGTCTTCTTGCACAGGGTACCATCTATCCCGACACGATTGAAACAGGCGGCACAAAGCGAGCGGACGTTATCAAGACTCACCACAACCGCGTGCCCGTGATCCAGCGGATGATCGAACAGGGGCTCGTCACAGAGCCGCTCGCCGAGCTTTACAAAACTGAGGTGCGGGAGCTTGGTGAAACGCTCGGTCTTCCGGAAGAGATCGTTTGGCGGCATCCTTTTCCCGGACCAGGCCTCGGCATCCGGCTTCTTTGCTCCAGTGCCGGCGCGATTCATTGCGATCAACTTGCGGATTCACAGCATGCCCTCAACGATGTTTTAAACGGTTCAGGCATTGGCGGAGCCGTCCTCCCTATCCGTTCCGTTGGAGTAAAAGCGGATCTGCGATCTTATGAACATCCGGTCATACTATGGGGTGAGTTCCCTTTTGAACACGCTGAATCGATTGCCGCAAAGATCTTCCAGAAAGTTCCGGGGGTGAATCGCTGTGTCGTGGATCTGACCGGCCGCGGCGTAACGCAGGCGCTTGCGCTTGCTGCCGCCGTGACCCGCGAACGGCTTGACCGGCTTCGTGAAGCGGACGCGATTGTCATGGACGCTCTCCGCCGCCACGGCCTCTACCGCGAAGTGTGGCAGTGCCCGACTGTCTTCGTGCCGCTCGAGATCAACGGTCGCGGTCGCGAGTTCGTTGTGATCAGACCCGTGCTCTCAGAACGCGCAATGACGGCAAAGCCTGCCCTTCTCCCAATTCATGTGCTCACAGATCTCCGCGATCGCATCTTGCAGCTTCCGGAAATTTCCGGTGTAGCCATCGACATCACAACAAAACCGCCAGGCACCATCGAGTGGGAGTAGACAATACAATGTTCAGGCAAGCCATCAGAAGAATCATCAGACACTTTGGATTTGATGTAGTTCGCCTCCAAACCCAACGAGTATTTCCGCCTGATTTCAGCGCCCAGGATGTGGAGACGATCAACTCAGTCCTGACATTCACCATGACCGGACCGGACCGCATCCTTGCCGTCATTCAATCCATCCGGTATCTCCTCAGAGCCGGGATTCCCGGTAGTATCGTCGAGTGCGGAGTGTGGCGGGGTGGAAGCATGATGGCAGCAGCTCTAGCGCTCCTTCAGTGTGGCGCGACGGACAGGGATTTGTTTTTGTTCGACACCTTCGAAGGAATGACAAAGCCATCAGCTCTGGATATCAGTTATTCGAACGATCCGGCACATGTCGAATTTGCGCGACTGAAGAAAACAGACGATCGGGCGGCGTGGTGCGACGCTTCGCTTGAAGATGTCCGGAACAATCTGCTCGCAACCGGATACAACAGCGAACGTCTGCATTTCGTGAAGGGTAAAGTGGAAGAAACCATACCGGACTTGGCGCCGGAAAAGATTGCGCTTCTCAGACTTGATACGGATTGGTATGAGTCCACGCGGCATGAGCTGCTTCATCTTTATCCACGGTTGTCACCGGGCGGTGTTCTCATCATTGATGACTACGGACATTGGTTGGGAGCAAGAAAAGCCACAGATGAATACTTCTCTCAGAACAACATCCATATTCTGCTGAATCGAATCGACTACACGGGAAGAATCGCTGTGAAACCGGTTGGATCCGCCGAAGGGAAAGGCAATTGAGGAAGCGGGTAAGGCCGAAACATTTCTATGCGCTGGTATGAGAACAATAAAAAGGGCGGCCACAAGGACCGCCCGTTTCGAGAATGAATGAGACTTCTAAAAGCTAAGGGCAACTACCCGGTTTTGTCACTTTCATCTGGGTACCGCTCAACCTGGCATTCTGGCCGTTGGTGCCGCAACCGGCGGAGAGTTCCTGCAATACTACCGTATACGTGCCGGGTCCTTCCGCATTATAGAAGGTCGTTACCGTAGCGGAGCCTGTATTGGCAGCGCCCGCTGCTTTCAACGTTGTTTCCGAGCCATCCGGCGATCGCAGACGAACCGAAGCGCAAGTCGTTAAGTTGGTAGTGCCACTCAACGACCATGTGATCGTTGCCGGAGACGCTTGTCCGGCCCCAACTGTGAAAGTTGGTACGAGTGTAGATGTCTTGGTACTGTTCTTGGCTGTCAGTGATGCGGACTGATTTGCGGTTTCGGTGGTTGAAGCTGAGGCGTTGGCATCGGCAGCCGAAGCCCCTGCAGTCGTTGCTCCGGAACCACAAGCATTGTTGTAACGGACAACATATGTGTGTGTCGAT
>CAZDDB010000405.1:0-3172 GCA_964504105.1 uncultured Acidobacteriota bacterium | reverse complement strand
GCGTTGGACAGGCGCGTAGCTCAGTGGGAGAGCGCTTCCTTGACACGGAAGAGGTCGGCGGTTCGATACCGCCCGTGCCTATTCCTATTTTCGATTACAGTTGCAGGCTTTGATCATGAAGCTACCGTTCACGTTTTAACTCCTGCCTTTGAAGCAATCACTATGTCGGAATTGAATATTTCTATTGGCGGTGTATCAAGAACAGTCCCTGAGGGGACTGAGATCCGGGAGCTCCTGCGGGAGCAGCCGGAGGAGGTGCGCCAACAAGCCCTGGCAGCAACAGTCAACGGGCGTCCGGTTGATCTTTCGCACAAACTTGCGGAATCGGGTGTGCTGTCGTTTGTCCTTCCAGGTTCACCGGAAGCGATCGAAATCTTGCGACATAGCACTTCGCACTTGATGGCGCATGCGGTATCGGAACTTTTTCCTGATGCGCAGGTGGCGATCGGTCCAGTGATCGAGGACGGTTTCTACTACGATTTCAAGAGAGACCTGGCGTTTACTCCGGAGGATCTGGAGAAAATCGAAGCGAAGATGAAGGAAATTGTGGCGAAGGATTACCCGGTGCAAAGACTGGAGTTTCCAAAGCAGGAGGCGATCAATCTTTTCCGTGAAAAGCAGGAGCCGATGAAGGTGGAGTTGATCGAGGAGCGCGGCGGCGAAATCATCAGTTGCTATCGCCAAAATGGATTTATGGACCTTTGTTTGGGTCCGCATGTCCCGAGCACAGGAAGGCTTCGCTCTTTCAAACTTCTCCATACTGCGGGCGCGTACTGGAAAGGGAATGAGAAGAACGCAATGCTGCAGCGCATTTACGGCACCGCCTGGTTCAGCGATCATGAGCTGCAGGACTATTTGCAGCGGCTGGAAGAATCGCGCAAACGCGATCATCGCAAGCTCGGCAAGGAACTCGGTTTGTTCACAATTAATGATGAGGTTGGTCCGGGATTGATCATTTGGCTCCCGAAAGGCGGGCGGGTGCGGCGCGCTCTGGAAGAATATCTTTACGATGAGCTGTTCAGGCGCGGCTACGAAATCACATACACTCCGCATGTCGCGCGGTTGAGTTATTGGGGAACCAGCGGTCACCTGGATTATTTCCGCGAAAACATGTTTGCTCCCATGGAGCTCGAAGATGACTCCTACCAGCTCAAGCCGATGAATTGCCCGATTCACATCGCCGTATACAAATCTGCGTTGCGCAGTTATCGCGATCTGCCCTTGCGGCTGGCCGAGTTTGGAACCGTATACCGCTTCGAGCGATCGGGAGTTTTGCACGGATTGATGCGTGTACGGGGGTTTACCGTGGATGATGCGCATCTGTTCTGCACTCTGGATCAGCTCGAAAGCGAAATCGATGGACTACTCGATTTTACGTATCAGATGTGGCACATGCTCGGTTTCAAAGAAATTCAGGCATGTCTTGCCACTCGTCCTTCCAAAGCGGTTGGAAGTGAAGAAATCTGGGACGAAGCGATCAGCCGCTTGCGAAGTTCTCTCGACCGGAAAAATCTCGGATACGAGATGGATGAAGGCGGTGGCGCGTTCTATGGTCCCAAGATTGATTTCAAGGTAAGGGATGCGATTGGACGCTGGTGGCAATGCAGCACCACGCAGGTAGATTTCACTTTGCCTGAGCGGTTCAAGCTGGAGTATGTTGGCGCCGACGGACAAGCTCACCGGCCGATCATGCTGCATCGCGCCATTACAGGCTCACTCGAGCGTTTCTTTGGCGTTTTGATTGAGCATTTTGCGGGCGCGTTTCCGTTGTGGCTGGCGCCCGTACAGGTAGCGGTCCTCCCGATTGCGGAACGCCATCATGCCTACGCATCGGAAGTGGCGGATTCACTTTCGCAGCAAAAGATCCGCGTGCATCTGGATTCACGAAAAGAAAAGACCGGAGCCAAAATTCGCGATGCCCAGCTCCAGAAAATCCCCTATATGCTGATTCTTGGAGATAAGGAAATTGAGGACCGGGGTGTTTCCGTGCGTCATCGCGCAAAAGGGGATTTGGGTGCGCGGCCGCTAAATGACTTCGCGCAAGAGCTGGATCATTTGATCCGGACCCATGCCGTGGATACAAACTAGTGCCCTGGTACACGCCGGCCAGATTCGTGCCACAAATGCGACCGGGCCGCCGGGACGGCGGCGCTACAAACCGTTTCGCGTGATGGGAACTAACTTGCACTGTTTTCTAAACTGTTATACAAAATAGCCTGATCAAGGAGGATATCGTATTCAGTATCAGATAAGAGCCAACGAACGGATTCGCGCTAGAGAAATCAGGGTCATCGACGAAGATGGCTCACAGGTTGGAGTGATGCAAACTCGCGATGCATTAATGCTCGCGAGGCAAAAGGAGCTGGATCTGGTAGAGATTGCGCCGACAGCGCAACCGCCTGTTTGCCGGATCATGAATCTGGGCAAATACATGTACCAGCAAAGCAAGAAAGCCCAGGCAGCCAGAAAAAAACAAAAGACGGTTCTGGTCAAAGAAATTAAGTTCCGTCCGAAAGTAAGTGAACACGATTACCTGTTCAAACGAAAACATATCGAACGGTTTATCGGGGAAGGACACAAAGTAAAAGCGACCATCATGTTTCGCGGCCGCGAAATGGCTCACCCGGAAATCGGCAGACGGATCCTGGAGCGGGTGATGGATGAGCTGAAGGAGATCATTGATATCGAACGGTATCCAAGACAGGAAGGCAACAATATGATTGCGATTTTTTCTGCAAAAAAGGACGCGCATGCTCGCGCCCCGCATCAGGAAAAACGGAGTGAACCATGAAACAGAAGACCCATCGCGGAGCCGCCAAGCGGTTTAAAAAAACAAAAAGCGGAAAATTTAAGGCGGGAGCCGCTTATCATACCCACATTTTGACAAAGAAATCCCCGAAACGGAAACGGGCAGGGCGAAAACCGGCAGTCGTTTCTGCGTCCGAAGCACCAAAACTCAGACGGATGCTGCCATACGCATAGCATTCATCGAAGAAGGATAGAAGAACCATGCCTAGAGTAAAACGTGGAGCAAAACGAAGAGCAAAACGGAAGAAGCTGTTAACACTCGCGTCCGGTTTCCGCCTGACAAAAGGGAAGCTGTATCGTGCAGCGCGGGAAGCCAAGTTGACGCCCAAAACCCTCCGACTGATTCACATGGTCGTGGTGCAGT